>NZ_JBFNQN010000004.1 GCF_040796495.1 Kineococcus endophyticus
ACCGCGTCGTGCGTGCGGCGGCCGGGCCCGCCGCACGCACCGGCGCCCTCGTCGGGTCGCACACGACGGACGGGCGGGTCGTCCTGGGGCAGATCGACCTCGCCGTGGCCGAGGGCCTGCCGCCGGACCGGTTCCTGTCCATCCACACGCAGACCGTCGGGGACGCGGCGGTGCGGCAGGAGATCGTCGACCGCGGTGCGTGGATCGAGTTCGACGACGTCGGGCAGGGCGACGACACCCGCACGCTGGAACTGGTGCTCGGCAGCCTGGCGGCGGGGCAGGGGGACCGGTTGCTGGTCTCCCACGACGCGGGGTGGTTCGACCCGGCCCTGCCGGGTGGCGGGGCTCCCCGCCCGTTCACCGAGCTGACGACGACGTTCCTGCCGGCGCTGCGGGCGGCGGGTGTGGGCCCGGACGTCGTCGACGACCTCTGCGTCCGCAACCCGTTCCGCGCGTTCGCGCGGTGAGTTCCATCGCCTGACTGCCGGACCTACGGGCTGGGCATCGTGAAACCGACGATCTGCTCGGTGTCGCCGTCCTCCCCGGTGAGGGCGTGCCCGACCGTGGACAGCCACCGGACCGAGCCGTCGGACTGCAGCACGCGGAAGCGCAGGCTGAGCGAGGACGCCTTGGCGAACGCTTCGCGGGTCGTCTTCGACACCCGCTCCTGGTCCTCCGGGTGGACGTGCCGGAGGGTGTCGTCCCAGGACAACCGGTGCTGGCGGGAGGGGAACCCGAGCAGGCCGCTGACGCGTTCGTCGAGGTCGACGACCTCGGGCGACAGGTGCATGGCGAAGGCGCCGGAGGGGGTCTGGGGCAACCCCCGCGTCGCCGTCCACGCGCGGAAGCCGACCGGGTCGACGGTCGCGGCGGCGAGGTCGATGCGGGCGCGCACCGAGGCCGGCAGCTCGGGGATCACGGCCTGCCCCAGCGGGCTCGTCAGCATCAACCGGACGAGCACGTGGAAGGGGACGGCGTCCCCCTGCACGAGCAGCCCGAGCTGGCGGCCGTGGTCGTCGTCGAGGGCGAGGCTGTCGACGAGCGACGTCATCTCGGGGTCCGGTCCGGGGGGTGGTTCGTCCCCCCAGAGGTCGGCGAGGTCCGCCCGCACCTGTTCCGCCCGTCGCCGGACGTGGTGCTCGCGCGACAGGCTGTCGTCGTCGCTGATCGGACCCACCCCCCGTGAACGCTCCCACCTAGCGCACAGGATGTCGCAGAGAGCGCTCTCGCACCACGGTGAACCTCACGAGTTCACCGAACGGGCCGCAGGGGCGGTGGCGAGGGCCTGCAGTGTGACGCCGGTAGCCAGGAGGCCGCTCACCTTGAGGTACCAAGTCTGACCGGGGCTCGGTGGTGGCGTGCTCCCGCCGGCGGTGTAGGTCGGGTTCGTGCTGGAGAACGGGACCACTTGGGTGCAGTTGCCCAGCACCCACGGCACGCGGCAGATCGACAAGCTCGCCAGGAGGTCCAGGTCGACGCCCGCCGTGAGGGTCATGGACCCGGGCACGACCGACCCGGTGTTCGTCAACGTCAGGTAGGCGGGGGTCAGTACCGTGACGCTGAAGGGGACGGCCGCGGTCGGACCGGTCGCCGGGGACGTGCCCGGCACGACGACGACCGACCAGGTGGCCACGCCGACGACCTGGGCCGTCGTGTTGTGCGCGCGGGCGTTCGGGGCGGCCGACGCCGGTGCGGCGCCGAGGAAGGCGAGCACCACACCGGCGGCGGCCGCCCACCGTCGGCGGGTGGCGGCCACCGACGGCTCAGCTGTTGAGCGAGACGGACGCGCGCTGGTCCATGGTGAAGGTCCACCGCAGCGAGGACGACAGGCCCTGGACGGACCCCGGTGCCACGACACCGTTGGTCGACACCTCGGAGATGCTCGCGGGCAGGCCGAGGGACACCTTGTAGTACTGCGTGCCGCCCGCGGCGAAGGTGGGCGCCAGGGTTTGAGCGGTCGCCTTGAAGGTCGCGGCCGGCTGGGCGATGGCGGCGCCGGCCGTCCCGCTGCACGCCGGCGTGCCGGACGGCGTCCACGTCCAGGCGACCGTGCAGGACTGGACGGTGACCTGCAGGCCCTTCACCGCGTCGGTGGTCAAGGCGGTCACCGTGGACTGGTCCGACAGGGCGAGGTTCAGGTTGGCGCCGTCGAGCGTCCCGGTGTTGGCGACCTGGACGAAGCGCGTCGCGACGTCCCCGGGGGCGAGGTTCGCGATGGCCTGCGAGAAACCGACGCTGCTGCCGCTGGAGCCGAGGGTCAGCAGCAGGGTTCCGGCGCTGACCTGCTCGGCGGTGCTGTTGAAGGCTTCCGCCTTGAGCAGGGCGTAGACCCCGCTGGACGTGATGGCGATGCCGGCGACCGCGGTGGCGGCGATGCCGGCGACGGTCTTGAGCACGCCCGCGTGACGGGCGGCGCCGGTCGCGGTCTGCTTGCGGCTCATCGGATCTCCTCGGTGTGCAGGGCGGGGTCGAGGTGCTGGGGGGCGTGCCGGTCGCGGCAGCGCTCGCAGGTGCAGTCGCGCAGCCGCACGTACTGCCGGCGGACGGCCCACGCCGTCAGCCCCAGTCCGCCGAGGCCGATGGCCAGGGCCGCGGGCAGGGGGTTGGCGTGCAGGGCGGCCACGGCGGCGGTGACGGGGGCGGGCACGGCGGGTGCCGTCGCGAGGACCACGGGGACCGGTGCCTCGGCGTCGATCGACGTCCACAGGTCGGTCGCGGTGTTGGCGTCACCACGGGTCAGGACGCGGACGATGCCGCGTTCGGGCAGGACCTGGAGGATGCGGTGGGCGCGGGTGGTGCCGTCGGCGAAGGTCAGCAGCGGCACCTGCCCGGCCCGCAGCGACAGGGCGTCGCGCTCGACGGTCACGAGGTGGTCGCCGGCGGCGAAGCTGGGCTTCATCGAGTCGGACAGGACCGCGTGCAGCGTCAGGCCGGTGACGAGGTGCGCGCACACCAGCGTCGTGGCGAAGAGCAGCAGACCGACCTGGACGGTCGTCAGCAGGGCTCGGCCCACGGGACGCAGCGTGCGCCGGGCGGAGGCCCGCGGAGCGACGGGGACGACGACCACCGGGACCACCTCCATGACTAGATGACTTCTAGAAGCACTGTGGGCTTCGGTCGGCCGGAGAGGACCCTTGAGGCCCCGCGGTTGGTGCGTCCGGGTGATGCACGTCCCCCGGTGGGAGCATGGGAGGGCCATGACGACCCTCGCGCCCACGCTCCCCGAGCTCCTGCCCACCCCGACCGACGGCACGGCCGCCGACCCCGACGCCGTCCTGGAGGCCTTCACCGAGTGGGTCAGCGGTCGCGGCATCGCGCTCTACCCCGCGCAGGAGGAGGCGCTGCTCGAGGTGGTCTCCGGGGCCAACGTCGTGCTCGCCACCCCCACCGGGTCCGGCAAGTCCCTCGTCGCCGCCGGCGCCCACGCCGCGGCGCTCGCGGCGGGGATCCGCTCGTTCTACACGGCGCCGCTCAAGGCGCTGGTGAGCGAGAAGTTCTTCGCCCTCATCGAGGTCTTCGGCGCGCAGAACGTCGGGATGATGACGGGCGACGCGTCCGTGAACCCGGGCGCGCCGATCGTCTGCTGCACCGCCGAGGTCCTCGCGAACCTCGCGCTGCGCTCGGGCGCCTTCGCCGACGTCGGCCAGGTCGTCATGGACGAGTTCCACTTCTACGCCGACCCCGACCGCGGCTGGGCCTGGCAGGTCCCGCTGATCGAGCTGCCGCAGGCGCAGTTCCTCCTGATGTCCGCGACCCTCGGCGACGTCACCGCGCTGCGCGACGACCTCAGCCGCCGCACGGGCCGCGCGACCGCGCTCGTGACGTCGGTGGAACGGCCCGTCCCGCTGCACTACTCCTACGCCACGACGCCGCTGCAGGAGACGGTCGAGGAACTCCTCCAGACCGACCGCGCCCCCGTCTACGTCGTGCACTCCACGCAGGCCGCGGCCGTCGAGCAGGCGCAGGCCCTCACGAGCGCGAAGATCGCCACCCGAGAGCAGCGCGACGCCATCGCCGAGGCCATCGGCGCGTTCCGGTTCGCCGCCGGGTTCGGCAAGGTCCTGTCCCGGTTGCTGCGGATGGGCGTCGGCGTCCACCACGCCGGGATGCTGCCCAAGTACCGCCGGCTCGTGGAGACGCTGGCCCAGGCCGGGCTGCTCAAGGTGATCTGCGGCACCGACACGCTCGGCGTCGGGATCAACGTCCCCATCCGCACCGTGCTGTTCGGGGGGCTGACGAAGTTCGACGGCCGCCGCAACCGGCACTACCGGGTGCGGGAGTTCCACCAGATCGCCGGCCGCGCCGGCCGCGCCGGGTTCGACACCGCCGGTACCGTCGTCGTGCAGGCCCCCGAGCACGAGGTCGAGAACGCGCGCCGCGTCGCCAAGGCCGGGGACGACCCGAAGAAGCAGAAGCGCGTCCAGCGGGTCAAGGCGCCGGAGGGTTTCATCTCCTGGTCGCAGCAGACGATGGACAAGCTCGTCACGGGGGAACCCGAGCAGCTCACCTCCCACTTCCGGGTGACCACCTCGATGCTGCTGAACGTCCTGCAGCGGCCGGGGAACCCCGTGGAGGCCGCGCGGCACCTGCTGCTGGACAACCACGAACCCCGCAAGAACCAGCTCAAGCACGTCCGCCGCGCCGTGGAGCTGTTCCGCGCGCTGCTCGACGCCGGCATCGTGGAGACGCTGCCCGAACCCCTGGCCGACGGCCGGCAGGTGCGGCTCGTCGCCGACCTGCAGCTCGACTTCGCCCTCAACCAGCCGCTGTCGCCGTTCGCGCTCGCCGTCGTCGACGACCTGCTGGACCCCGCGTCACCGACGTACGCGCTCGACGTCGTGTCCGTCATCGAGGCGACGCTCGACGAACCGATGAAGGTGCTGCTGGCCCAGAAGTCGAAGGCCAAGGGCGATGCGGTGCAGCGCATGAAGGCCGACGGCATCGAGTACGAGGAGCGCATGGAACTCCTCGAGGACGTCGAGTGGCCGCAGCCGCTGGCCGAGGAACTGCGCGCGGCGTACGAGACGTACCGGTCCGGGAACCCCTGGGTCGGCGACTACGAGGTGCGCCCCAAGTCCGTCGTGCGCGACATGTACGAGCGGGCCATGACGTTCGGCGACTACGTCGCGTACTACCAGCTCGCCCGTTCCGAGGGCCTCGTCCTGCGGTACCTGTCCGACGCCTACAAGGCGCTCAAGCAGACCGTCCCCGACGACGCCCGCACCGAGGAGCTCACCGACCTCGTCGAGTGGCTCGGGGAAGTGGTGCGGCAGACCGACTCCTCGCTCCTCGCCGAGTGGGAGGCGCTGCGCGACGGCGTCGACGTCGCCGAGGTGGAGAACGTCGTCGCGCCGCAGGAGGACGAGGCCCCGCCCGTCACCGCCAACGCGCGCGCCTTCCGCGTCCTGGTGCGCAACGGGATGTTCCGGTTCGTCGAGCTGTGCGCCCTGGACCGCCCCGCCGCCCTCGCCGCGCTCGACGGGTCCCCCGACGAGGACACGTGGGCCGACCAGCTCGACGCGTACTACGAGGAGCACGAGACGATCGGGACCGGCCCCGACGCGCGCGGCCCGCACCTGCTGCAGGTCGACGACGGGTCCGGCCCGGACCCGAAGGGTTCCGCCCGGAACTGGTACGTGCGGCAGGTCCTGGAGGACCCGGCCGGCGACCGCGACTGGGGGATCGTCGCCGAGGTGGACCTCGACGCCTCCGACGAGGCCGGCACGGCCGTCCTCCGCGTCGCGGGCCTCCTGCGCCTCTGACCGGACCCGTGTTCCCCGCGCCGGGCCTGGTTGGATGCGCACCGTGACGCTCACCTGGGCCCTCGACCCGTCCGTCCGGCACCTCAACCACGGCTCGTTCGGCGCCGTCCCGCAGCCCGCGCTCGACGCGCAGAGCGCGTACCGCGACCTCATGGAGGGCGCGCCGGTGCGCTGGTTCGTCGGGGTTCCCGACCGCATCGCGGCGGCGCGGGAGCGCGTCGCGCCGCACCTGCGGGTCGACGCGGACGACCTCGCGTTCGTGCCCAACGCCAGCGCCGGCGCGACGGTCGTGTTCTCCTCGTTGCGGGCCGAGGCCGGTGGCGAGGTCGTCGTCACCGACCACGGGTACGGCGCGGTGACGATGGGCGCGCAGCGCTTCGCGCGGCGCTGGGGGTGCACGGTGCGGACGGCGCACGTCCCGCTGGCGGCCGGCCCGCAGGAGGCGGCCGAGGCGGTCACCGCGGAGTTCTCCGACCGGACGGTCCTCGTCGTCGTCGACCACGTCACGTCCCCGACGGGCCGGTTCCTCCCGGTGGACCGGGTGAGCGCCGCGGCTCGGGCCCGCGGCATCCCCGTCCTCGTCGACGGCGCGCACGTCCCGCTCATGCTCGACGATCCCCTCGCGGGCGTCGACTGCGACGTGTGGGTCGGGAACCTGCACAAGTTCGGCTGCGCGCCGCGGGGTTCGGGGGTGCTCGTCGCCCGCGGTCCGCTGCGCGGAGAACTCGACCCGCTCGTCGACTCGTGGGGCGTCGGGAAACCGTACCCGGCGAACTTCGACGAGCAGGGAACGCAGGACTTCACGAGCTGGCTCGCCGCCCCCGACGCCCTCGACGCGGTCGAGCGCGAGATCGGCTGGGAACGCGTCCGCGCCGACGCCTCCGAGCTCGTCGAACGCGCCGCGGACCTCGTCGCGGACGCGTTCGCGGCCCGGACGGGGCAGGACCACCGCGTCGAGGTCGGAACCCCGGCGGTCCCGTTCCGGCTCGTCCGGCTGCCGGGCCGGCTCGGGTTCGGCCCCGGTGGGGGGAACGCGCTGCGCGACCGGGTCCTGGCCGAGTTCTCCGTCGAGTGCGCGTTCACGGCCTTCGGCGACGAGGCGTTCCTGCGGCTGTCCGCCCACGCGTACAACACCCTCGACGACTACGCCGACTTCGCCGACCGCTGCGTCCCCGCCCTGGTGGAGTGGTCGCGCGACCCGGCGTGAGCCCTCGTAGGGTCGGGACGTGCAGACGAGGACACTGGGCAGGACGGGCCGCGACGTCGGCGTCGTCGGGATGGGTTGCTGGCAGATCGGCGGCAGCTGGGGGACGGTCGACGAGGACGCCGCGCTCGGGACGTTGCAGGCCGCGGCCGACGCGGGCGTCACGTTCTTCGACACCGCGGACGTCTACGGCGACGGCCGCAGCGAGCAGCTGCTCGGGCGCTTCCTGCCGACCGCACCGGAGGGCGTCGTCGTCGCGACGAAGATGGGCCGGCGCGCCGACCCGCACGTCGCCGAGGCCTACACGCTCGACGCGTTCCGCGCCTGGAACGACCGCAGCCGCGAGAACCTGGGCGTCGACACGCTCGACCTCGTCCAGCTGCACTGCCCGCCGAGCGACGTCCTCCACACCGACGCCGTGTTCGACGCGCTCGACACCCTGGTGCAGGAGGGCCGCACCCGCGCCTACGGGGTGTCGGTGGAGACGGTCGCCGAGGGCCTGGCCGCGGTCGCCCGCCCGCACGTCGCGAGCGTCCAGATCATCCTCAACCCCCTGCGCCTGAAGCCGGTGACGGAGTTCCTGCCGGCCGCCGCCGAAGCCGGGGTCGGTGTCGTCGTCCGCGTCCCGCTCGCCTCCGGGCTGCTGACCGGGCGCATCGACGAGTCGACGACGTTCCCCGCCGACGACCACCGCAACTTCAACCGCAACGGTGAGAGCTTCGACGTGGGGGAGACCTTCGCGGGCGTCCCGCTGCACGCCGGGGTCGCCGCGGCGAAGCGCCTCGCGCAGGTCGCCGGGGACACGCCGCTCGCGGCCTTCACGCTGCGGTGGATCGTCGAGCAGCCCGGCGTCAGCGTCGTCATCCCCGGCGCCCGCTCGCCCGAGCAGGCGCGCGGCAACGCCGCGGCGGCGGACCTCCCCGCGCCCACCGCGGCGCAGCTCGACGCCGTCGAGGAGGTCTACCGCGACCTCGTCGCGGAGCACGTGCACCACCGCTGGTGAGGCACGACGCGGCGGGCGGGTGATCTTCCTCAAGGGTCCGCCCGCCGCCGCCGATGTGTTCTAGATGACGCGTCCGCCGGTGGGGAGCGCGCTCCTGGACCAGGTGCGCGCTCTCGAGCGATCCCGCGGGTACGACCTGCTGGAGCAGGTGCCCCACGCCACCGACCTCGAGGAGCAGGCCCTCGCGGTCGGGGACCTGGTGACGGCCGCCCGCGCGACCCTCGTCCGCGCCGACGTCGCGTGCTCGGCGGGGGCGCTGGACCAGGCGAGCACGATCGTGACCGCGGCGCTGCGCGTCGCCGAGGAGTCCGGCGACGGTGAGCTCCTCGCGCGCACCCACTACATCCGCTCCCTCATGCACCTGCAGGCCGGTGACCTCGCCGAGGCGCGCTGGCACGGTGTGCGGTCCCTGGAGGAGCTGCCTCCGGACGCCCCCGCCTGGCTGCGGGCCGAGCACCTGCTGGGCCTGAGCGTCGTCCTGGACCGCTCCACCGACTCCTACGAGAACGTCATCGCCGAGGTCCTGGCCATCGCGGCGACCGAGGACGACCACTGGCTCGAGCTCTTCGCCCTCAACAACGCCGCGTGGGACCACGTGGACCGCGGGTTCGTCGACGAGGCCGTGCGGCTGGCCGGCCGGATGCGGCGGGTGTCCCTCCAGAACGGCCTGCGGTTGCGCAGCGCCGACCTGGACACGATCGCCACGATCGAGATGCGCGCCGGGCGGCTCGAGGACGCCTGGGACACCATCAGCCACGCGTTCCTGCCGGGAACCCCCGACGTCGGCGCCGACCACGAGCCCATCGTCCGGCTCACGGCGTTCCGCATCCTCATCGGCCTCGGCCGCCCCCAGGAGGCGCTCGAACAGCTCCACCTCGCCCGCACCGTCGGGACCGAGCGGCACCTGCCGGGCGTCCTCGCCGACGTGGAGGAGGCGGACGCGACCTACCGTGCGGCGCAGGGGGACTGGGAGGGGGCCTACCGCGCCCACGTGCGCTTCCACGACGAGCACGTGCGGTTGCAGGGTCGGCAGGACGCGGCCCGTGCGATGCTCGCGCAGGCCCAGTTCGACGCCGTCACGGCCCGCCGCGACCGCGACCGGTTCCGGACGCTCGCGTTCACCGACTCCCTCACCGGCCTGCCCAACCGCCGCGCCGTGGAGGACCACGTCCGCGAGGTGCTGGAGGGTCCCGGGCCGGTGGCGGTCGCCATCGTCGACCTCGACCACTTCAAGCGCATCAACGACGAACGTTCCCACGACGCCGGCGACGCCGTCCTGCGCGACCTGGGCCACCTGCTCACCGAGTACGTCGTCGGTTCCCCCGGGAAGTTCGTCGCGCGCCTGGGCGGGGAGGAGTTCGTCGTCGTCTGGGACGGCTGGGCCGCCGGATCCGTCGTGGCGTCGGCCGAGACGTTGCGCGGTCTCGTCGCCGCGCACGACTGGTACGGCTGCACCACGGGTCTGCCCGTGACCGTCAGCATCGGTTTCGCGAGCACCGAGGAGTCGTGCTCGACCTGGTCGGACCTCATGGCGCGCGCCGACGAGCGGCTCTACGACGCCAAGCGCGGCGGCCGCAACCGCGTCGTGGGGCCGGCGGGCCTGCTGCAGGGCCAGGGCGCCTGAGGTCGGTCAGTCGGCCAACCGGAACGCCAGTTCGGTGTCCCACAGGTCCATCCGCGGTTCCTCCGCCGGGTCGGTGAGGTAGTGATCCACCCGGCACCCCCACACCTCGCCCTCGGGGGAGGGACGGACGTCGAACCGCAGGCCCTGGGCCTGCGTCCAGGCCAGCAGGTCCGCGGTGGCCCCGACGAGGGTGTCCGGGTGGCCGCGGTGGACGACCGTGACGTAGCGCCCGGCGGGCAGGACGTCCCGGTGCACGTCGTCGACGCGGGCGGCCAGGTCGAGCGCGTCCTCGGGGACGGGGACCCCCGCCACGACGACCATCTCGTGCGCCATGTCGATGACCTCGTAGCGCAGGAGCACGGGCCCCGTCGGGACCACGTCGTGCGCGAGGACGACGTCGACGAGGCCGGAGATGCGGTCGGCCACCAGGTGCATCGACGTCATGGTGACGGTTCGTCGGGAGCCGAGGTAGGGGACGGCGGGACGGTCCTCGACCGTCGGGTCGTGGCGCAGGGTCGTGTGCATGCCGGGTGGACCGTCCGGACCCGGGGAACTCATCGGTCTGGCACGGTTTCCCCGGGACCGGTCGGCGGGCAGTGTGGGGGGATGGAGCCGCTCAGCGCCGAGGAGGCCCTGGACGCCGTGCAGGCGGTGCTGCGCGCACGGGGCGTCGTTCGTGGGGAGCCGTGGCGCAACGACATCACCGCCACCGACGACGGCGCCTGGACGGTGCGGACGTGGACCGGCGCCGACACCCCGGGGCCACCCGACCACGTGCACCGCGTGTCCCCAGCGCCTGGAGGTGCGGCCCCGCGTGTCGAGCGGGTGTTCCCGGTGCGGGCGCCGCGCCGGGCGAGGGCGTCGCGGAAGCTCGACCACTCCGCCCCCGGAACCCTCCACGAGCCTCCGCCGTGGCCGGCGCGGGAGGACCTGCCGCCGCGGTCCGACTGAGACCGGCCCGTCAGCCGCGCTCCAGCCGCTGCTCGACCGCCTCGGCGTCCTCGCGGGGCAGTTCGGGGACGTCGCGCAGCAACGGCAGCAGCGCGGGTTCGGTCGTGAAGGCGGCGAACGCCGTCGCGACGGTGACGCCGTGCGCGGGCACGTCGACGACGCGGACGGGGGAGCCGCCGGTGAGCGTGCCCGGGTTCAGGACCCGCAGGTACGCCCCCGGCACCCGGGCCCGTGTGAAGCGCGGTACCCACTTCTGCTCGCCGAGCCACACCGCGAACGTCACGCACGGGATCCGCGGGCACGAGACCTGCAGGACGACGTCGCCGACCACCCAGTGTTCGCCGATCACCGCCCCGGTGACGTCGATCCCCGCGGTCGTCAGGTTCTCGCCGAAGGTGCCGTTCGCCAACGGGCGACCCAGTTCCCGCTCCCAGGCGTCGAGGTCCTCCCGGGCGTAGGCGTAGACGGCCTGGTCGTCACCGCCGTGGTTGGCGGTGTCGCTGATGTGGTCGCCCACGAGCCCGCTGCCGCCGACCCCCTTGGGGCCCGGTGCCCGCACCTCCACCGGCCCGTCGACGGGGCGCTTGTCGATGCCGCTCGTGCCCGACTTCGCCGCGATGGCCCGGCGCTCGCCGACGTTGACGCTGAGGATGCTCGACACCCCGCCACCCTAGGAACTCGTCGGGCCACCGGACAGCGGGTTTCCTCCGGGGCCCCGGGTGTCGAGGCCGTCGACCAGGTTCTTCGCGTCCAGCAGGCTCAGCCGCGGGTCGGCCGTGCGGAGGGCCTTGATGAGTGCGACCCGGTCGTCGCGGGTCCCGATGTCCACTCCCCGGTCCCGGGCGAGGCCCAGGAGCCGCTCGGCGGGCCACTCCAGAGCGGCGGCGCGGGACACCCTGCGGCGCTGCTCGTCCGCGGTGGAGGGCCCGCGCCGGAGAACTCTCCGCAGTCCACGCACGGCGACGCCGAAGGCCGCGACCGCCAGGGCGGCCCGGATCCACTCCCGGTCGTGGCCGTACCCGATGGCCAGGACGACGGTGCTGCCCGTCAGCAGGGCCCAGCCGGTCACCTCGAGGCGGTGGGCCCAGACGGGGAGGCGGGGGGCGGTCACCGACCGAGGATGTCAGCCGGGAACGTCCGCGAGCACCTTCCCCAGGTTGTGCTCGGCGATCTCCTCCATGACCCCGGCGTCGGGGAAGCCCTGGGCGACGAGCCGGAGCGGACCCTCGACGAGCGACAGGTGCAGGGCCAGCCGGTAGAGCGCCAGGCGCGCCGGATCGAGGCCTGGGAGCCGCAGTCGCGCGTAGTGCTCGCCGAACCGCAGGTCCAGGAAGGCGTGCTCCCACTCCACGTCCGCCCACATCAGCCCCTCGAGGTCGACGAGCACCGGGCGTCCCGTCGCGTCGATCAGGACGTGGTCCGGGCCGAGTTCCCCGTGGACGAGGCCGTGGGTGACGGGTTCGCGGACGCCCACCGCTGCGACGCGGTCCAGCAGGAGCGCCTCGACCCGGTCGGCTGCGGCCGCCAACCGGGGCTCGTGGGCCGAAGCGGCCGTGAGGTGCCGGCGCGCCTGGTGGGCGACGACCTCGTGGAACGGGGGTTGCGGCCCGGCGGGGGAGCCGGTGTGCAGGACCTTGCCCCAGCGCGTGGCCGTCGTCGTGGCCATCCGGCTCAGGTGGCCGTGCAGTTCCGCCAGGGCGGGAACCGCCGCCTCCGCGTCGGACGCCAGGAGGTCCTGCAGGGAACCTCCGGCGACGTCCTCGACGACCGCGCAGTCCACCGGGAGCTCCGCACCGCGACGTTCGACGTGCAGGATCCGCGGAACCCGGACGCCGATGCCGGTCAGCAGGTCGTGAGCTCCCGTCAGGAGTTCGAGCCCGTTGGCCGCCGTGAACGGTTCGACGTCCGCGGCGGGGTCCTCCGACCCGTGCCACCAGTCCTCGTCCTCGTGCCACACGTAGAGGACCACCGGCGGACCGCCCGAGGTCGTGACCCGGAAGACGCCCTTCTTCGTCCCGCCCCGCAGCCGGTGCACGTCGTGGACGCGCACCGGCCGGCCGAGGGCCTCGCGGCACAGTCGTTCGACCGTCCCCGGGTCCAGCGGCCCGGTCACGGGGTCAGCCGGTGCAGGTCGCGGGGGAACAACGTGCTGCGCCGGATGTTGTCGAGCCCGGTCAGCCGCGCCACCCACCGTTCGAGCCCCAGGGCGAAACCCCCGTGCGGGGGCATGCCGTGGGAGAACGTGTCGAGGTAGCCGCGGTAGTCCTCCGGGTCCATCCCCCGTTCCGTCAGCGCGCGGACGTAGGCGGCGTGCTCGTGCAGACGCTGCCCACCCGTCACCAGTTCCAGCCCTCGGAACAGCAGGTCGAACGAGTTCGTCCACCGCGGGTCGCCCGGTTGGGGGTGGGTGTAGAACGGCCGCTTCGCCGACGGGTAGCCCTCGACAGCGAGGAACTCGCTGCCGTGCTCCTGCACCGCCCACCGGCTGAGTGCGCGCTCGTGCTCGGGCGCGAGGTCGGGTTCGTCGGGGGAGGCGCCGACGAGGCGGAGCGCCTCGCTGAAGTGCACGACCGGGACCTCCTCCGGGACGACGGGCAGGTCCAGGCCGGCCGGACTCGTCCCCGTCAGTTCCCCGACCGCGCCGACCATCCCGGCGAGCACCTCGCGCAGCACGGCCAGCACGTCGCGGTGGTCGTCGATGAAACCGAGTTCCACGTCCAGCGAGGTGTACTGCGCGAGGTGCCGGACGGTGTCGTGGGGTTCGGCGCGGAACACCGGGCCCGTCTCGTACACCCGCTCGAAGACGCCGACCAGGGCCTGCTTGGAGAACTGCGGCGACTGCGCCAGGAACGCGGGACGCCCGAACCAGTCCACTGCGAAGACGCCGGCGCCGGACTCGGTCGCCGTGGCGGTCACCTTCGGCGTGGCGATCTCCGTGAAACCCGCGGCGTCCAGGGTGCGCCGGAAACCCCGAAGGGACGCCGCCGCCACCTGCCACACCGCGTTCTGCGCCGGGTGCCGCCAGGAGAGGGCGCCGTGGTCGAGCAGCGTGGGCAGGGACGCGTCCAGTTCGGGACGCCACAGCTCCAGGGGCGACGGGGCCGCCGGTGGGCTGAGGGCGGTGATGACGGGTGCCGTCACCTCCACTCCGCCGGGGGCCCGCGAGTTCGCCGTCGCGGTGCCCTCCACGCGGACGACCGTCTCCTCCGGCAGCGCTGCGATCTGCCGGCGCGCGGCGCCGTCGGTGACGACGGTCTGGGACAGCCCCGACCGGTCGCGCAGCACGAGGAACGTGCGGTCCGCGAACGTGCGGCGCCGGTGGACCCAGCCCTCGACCCGCACGGGTCCTCCGGCGTGGGTGGGGAGAGCGGCGTTCAGAGTTCTCACGGGTCGTCGTGGCACGGGCACCTCCAGGAGTTCCAGCCCCGGGAGGTGTGGGCGATCGGGTTGCTCGCGGTGCCACCACACCTTCACCGGCCCGGGTCGGGCCGGCCTCGTCGGTCCGGTGACGGGGACCAATCGTGCGGCTCGGAGGTCGTCACGCTCGTCGACGCCGCGGGGACAACTGTAGGGACACGTCCGGCTGTCCGTCGAGAGCGTTTCGCGGGGCGTCGGTGACGCGCGCAGCCGTCGTGGCCGCCGTGGCGATCGCGCTCACCGGGCGGTACGTCACCGACCTCTGGCTGCCGCACCGGCCGAGCACCATCGCCGCCAGCCTCGTCGTGGCCGTCTGCCTCGGTGTCTTCCGCCTCGGCCGCCCCCGCGTCCGCGAGGAACCACATGCCCGTCGAGACCGTGCCCACGGCGAGTTCCCAGGCGGTCGGGGCGCTGCGACCATCCTCACGTGGAGTCGAGACCCTCGGTCGCCCGCCCGTTCTACAGCACCTTCGCCGATCTGTACGACCACGTCGTCACGGACCCCGTCGGCCCGTGGACCGAGGCCGTCGAGGGGGCGCTCGCGTCGCGTGGCGTGGAGCGGGGAACCCTCCTGGACGCCGGGTGCGGCACGGGACGGCACGCCGCGGCGTTCGCGGCCCTCGGCCACCGCGTCACGCTCCTCGACGCCTCGGCCGAACTCCTCGCCGTGGCGTCCACCCGCTGTCCGGGCGCCCCGGCCCACCTCGGCGACGTGCGCGATCCCCACCTGCCCGGGTCCTTCGACGTGCTCACCTGCCGCGGGGTCCTCAACGACCTCCTGGGGGACGCCGACCGCGACGCCGCGGTTCGCTCCTCGGCCAGGCTCCTGCGGCCCGGTGGGATGCTGGCTCTCGACGTGCGGGACGTCGGCCGCTCCCGGGAGAGGACGGACGACACGCCGCGCAGCACGACCGTCCACCGCGACACGGGCAGCGCCGTGACGTTCACCCACCGGTCGCGGTGGGAGGACGGACTCCTCGTCGTGGCCGAGGAACACCGCGAACGCAGCCCTGACGGTTCGGTCGACGTGCAGGAGTTCACGTTCCGCATGCGCCCGTGGACGGAGCAGGAGGTGCACGAGAGGTTGGGCCGCGCCGGGTTCGCCGACGTCGTCACGGGCCCCGGCGTCGGCGGGCGGTGGGACCGGCTGTTCGTGACAGCCGTCCGGCGAGCCTGACCCGTCAGGTGCCACCCACGGCCGCCGGGGCGCTACCGCGGCAGGTCGAACCAGATCGTCTTCCCGCGCGCGTCCGGCCGCACGCCCCAGTCCCCGGCGAGCACGTCGACGATCGCCATGCCCCGTCCGTGCACGGCGGAGGAGTCGGGGTGCCGGACGGCGGGCAGGGACGCGTTCTGGTCGCCCACTTCGACGTGCACCCGCACCGAGCTGACCGCCACGGCCAGCCGCACCCGGCTGCGGGCGTGCTCCACCGCGTTGGTCACGAGTTCGCTCACCAGCAGCACCGCGGTGTCGCAGACGGTCTCCGCGACCTGGAACTGCGCGCAGTGGTCCCGCACGAACGCGCGCGCTCGCGCCACGGCGCGGCGGTCGCGTTCCAGGTCCACCGAGGGGGGCACCGACGAGGGCACCGACCGGGCGATCACGGCACGATGGTGGACCATCGACCGCCGGCCCGCGCGGGTGGGGCGGCGTTCGGCGCGCCCCCGCGCAGGATCGACGACGTGCGCTTGCCGCGGGCCACCTCGTCGACGAGCTCGTGCATCCAGCGGATCCGCTGCAGGAGCGGGTCCTCGATCTCCTCGACGCGGTGGCCGCAGACGACGCCGGTGATGAGCGAGGCGTCCGGGTTCATCCGCGGTGCCCGGGCGGAGAAGGTCTCCAGGTCGACGCCCTCGGCGGCCGCGCGGCGCAGGCGGTCGGCGTCGTAGCCGGTGAGCCAGGTGATGACCTGGTCGACGTCCCGGGCGTCGCGTCCCTTGCGCTGCACCTTCGCGACGTGGAGGGGGTGGATGTCGGCGAACGGCACGCCGAAGATCCGCTGTCGCGCCACGGTGTCCTCCCTCCTGTGGACCCTCCGGTGGGCGTGGAGCCAGTCTGGGCCTCCTCGGCGGGCGGTGACCAGGCCCGGACCGCTCAAGGCGCACCCCGCGACGCTCGATGGGAGGGGGTGGATCCCCTCGCGTCCGCCCCGGACTGCCCGCAGTGCGGTCGCGTCCTGCGCCCGGGGGACGCGTGGTGCTCCCTCTGCTTCGCACCCGCCCCGTCCCGGACGTTCAGCGGGCCCCTGGCGACGCACCGCTCCGACGACCCCGCGCCGGTGGCGCGGGTGCAGCACCGGACGTCGCGGTGGGCCGGCAGCAGCGTCACCTTCGGTCCCGTCGGCCGGGTGGTGGTGACCCTGCTGCTGCTGTGCGTCGGTCCGGCCGTGCTGGTGTGGGGCGGGCCGGGGAGCCTGGTGGCCGCGATCCTGTGGATCGCCGTCGTCCTGCCGTGGGCGCTGCGCGACGTCTGGCGCAAGGTGCGCGTCGGGCGCTGACGGCCCACGCTGGCGGGGTGACGACGCTCCGGCTGACCGCGACCGTCCTCGACACGCCCGACCCGCCGGCCCTGGCGCGGTTCTACCGCCACCTGCTCGGCTTCGAGACGGTGTCGGAGGACCCGGACTGGGTGGTCCTGCGGGGCCCGGACGGGCAGGGGCTGTCGTTCCAGCGCGAGTCCGGGTACTCCCGGCCGGCCTGGCCGGCGGCGCAGGGGGAGCAGCAGATGCAGGACCACCTCGACATCGCGGTGGACGACCTGGAAGCTGCTGTCGCGCACGCCGTCTCGGGCGGGGCTCAGGTGGAGGAGTTCCAGCCGCAGGAGACGGTGCGCGTGGTGCGGGACCCGCACGGGCACCTGTTCTGCCTCTACCTGCCGGACTGACCAGGGAGGCTGACGCGTCGAGGGGGGTTGCCTGGTGGCCGACCCCCCGGCCACCAGGCTGTCACCCCTACGCCCGCGAGTCCGATGCGTCCTCTCCGACCCCCCGGTCGAGACGCACCCCCCGGACTCCCGGGTCCAGCTGCCCGGCTGTCGACCCCCCGACCGCCGGACTCAGGCCTTGCGCACTGCGTTCCCCCCGAGTCCGTCGCGCCACCAGGCCCCCCGACCAGGACACGCCCCCCGGACTCACCCGCGACATCGCTGCACGCACCGCGAGCGTTACACCCGTTCGGACGTGTCCTGGGTCACACACAGGAACGACCCTGCCGACGGGTCGAAGCCGGGCCAGCGACGGCTCGCCCAGCCGGCCCAGGACTGCCCGGCGGGAGGTGCGGGGACCGGCCCGCCGCCGAGCTCGGACTCCTCGGGCGCCTCGAAGGAGGCCCGCCACGCGACGAGCTCGTCGCCGGAGATGGGGAAGGTGTCCTGCGGTCGCTCCCGCCACCGGCGCGCCACGCGCTCGCGCTGGACGTCGGCCTCGACGGCCAGGTGCTCGACGACGCAGGCCACCCCCGCGGCGCCGAAGACGTGCCGCAGGGCGTCGCGCTCGTCGCGCGACCAGAACCCGAAGTCGAGGACCACGTCGACGCCGAGCGCCGCGGCCCGCAGACCCGTGGTGAGCAGCAGTCCCTCGACGGCGTCGCGTTCCGGTGCGGGGTTGGCCCCGCCGAACAGCCGCACCATCCACGCGTCGGTCGTCAGGCGCAGCGCGGGTCTCTCGCGCTCCAGGACGCGGGCGCGGGTCGTCTTGCCGGCGGCGGGGAGCCCGACCAGGAGGAACGCGGTGGCCACGCGACCAGCCTGCCGCCGGGTCCGCGACCGCGCGAGGGTTCACCCCGGTCACGCGGAAGGGCTTCGTCGCCTCCCCGAGGTCGGTCATCGACCCCGGGGAGGCGACGAGGCCCCAGCGGAACGGCGGTGCGTCAGCTGACGAGCGCGCCCGTCGTCGCGGCGGGGGCGGACGTCGTGGTCTCGGCGGCGGCCACCTCGGTCTCGGCGAGCTTGCCGGCGGTGCTCTTGAGCGAGTACGTGGGGATCTGCAGCCCCAGCGCAGCGCAGATGGTGTGGAACACCTCGGTGTTGTCGAGCAGCGTGGCGAAACCCTGCGAACCGGGGCCGGAGGCACCGATGAAGACGTCCTCGACCGTGTGCACGCAGTTCGTCTCGTCGAGCGGCAGGTTGCCGATCTGGACGACCGAACCGGGGTCGCGGGCGGGGTTCGGGTAGGCCCGCTCGGTCACCGGGTCCTCCAGGGCCGGCTGCTCCAGGACGGCGTTGTGCGCGAAGTCGTCCGGGTGGTCCGGGTGGTTGGACCAGCCGAAGAACAGCTGCACGTCGGGGTTCGGGTCGTCGGGGAACCCGTCGCCGTTGGAGTCGACGTACGTCGGGAACCCGGCGTCGGCGTACACGCCGTTCTGCTGGCGTGCGGGCGAACCCTCCTTGGAGAGGGTGTGCGTCCCGGCGATGCTCATGGCGTGGTTGTGGTCGGCGGTGATGACGATGAGGGTGTCGTCGCGGTCCTTCGCCCACTCCTTGACGGCGGCGAGCGCCTGGTCCAGCTCGATCGTGTCGTAGACCGCGCGGGGGCCGTCGAGCGGGTGCTCGGACTTGTCGATGGACGCACCCTCCACCATGAGGAAGAAGCCCTTGTCGTTCTTCTCCAGGACCTTCAGGGCGGCCTGTGTCATCTCGACCAGGCCGGGCTGGTCGGTGAAGTCGCCGAGGACCTGCGGGTTCGGCGTGACCTGGCGGTCGATGTAGACGTTGAGGTGGCTCAGGGTGAAGGTGCCCAGCAGCTTGTCGGGGGTCCCGGCCGCCATGACGGCGGCGAGTTCGGTCCGGGTCCCGGCGTAGGCGAAGCCCTTGTCCTTGAACTCCTCGATGAGGTTCCGGTCGTCCTTGCGCTTGGAGCCCTTCTCCGACTGCGGCAGGAAGGTCGCCCGGCCACCGCCCATGAAGACGTCGGGCATCTGGCCGGGCTCGAGGGCCTGGTCCATGATGCTGACGTACTCGGACCGGCGACGCGTGTGCGCGAACACCGCGGCCGGGGTGGCGTCCTGCACCTCGGCGGTGGTGACGATGCCGACGGACATGCCGCGGGCCCTCTTGAGGACCTCGGCCATCGTCTCGACGTGCGGGCTCGCGGCGGGGTCCTCGGAGTTCCCGGGGTACACGCCCATCGCGTTGACCGCGGACTTGTGGCCGGTCATGTAGGCGGACATGGAGTTCGCCGAGTCGGTGGCGATGGAGTCGCAGCCCGACGTCGTGACGTTCCCACGGTGCTCCATGGTGTCCATCTCGAGCAGGGCCTTGTACTTGCCTTCCACGATGCCCTTGGACAGGATGCGCGCGCCGGTGATGGCGGCCTGGCCCATGCCGTCGCCGAGCAGGAAGACGACGTTCTTGGCGGTCTTCCCCTTCGCGTCGGACAGGACGACCTCGTGGACGACCTCCTGCGAGGCCGACCCCTTCGAGGAGCTGACGGCGGCGGCGATGCGGTAGGTGCCCGCGGCGGGGTAGACGAGGTTCTTGAACGTCACCTCGACCGAGTCGGATGCCGAGCTGGTGCGGACCGGGGCGGGGCTCAGGAGCGGGGCGGGGCCGCTGCCGTCGCTGACCTTGATGACGATCTTGGTCGTCTCCGGGTCGACGCCGGTCGCCTCGATGCGCAGGTCGAAGGTGGCGCCGACCTGGAACTTCGCACGGTCGATGGGCAGGATCCGCACGGCGGAGCCGGTCGAGGTCGCGGCCTGGACGATCCGCCGCACCGTGGTGCCGAAGTGGGCGTCCTTGACGTGGAGCTGGGCCGGGACGTACGCCGGCGCGGCCGACGCCGAGGAGGCGTCCACCAGACCCTTGCCGAAGACGACGGCGGTCGCGAGACCGCCGGTGCCGAGCAGGCCGCGGCGGGTGAAGAACCCGCGCCGTTCCTGCGTTCCGTCCTCGGTGGGGGTGTTCTGCGTGTCGGACACGAGGGTCCTCTCGTCTGGGGTTCACCCGGCGCTGGGCGCCGGCTCCGGGGGCAGGCACAAGCTGACAGGGCACCGGAAATGGTGGGCGAACTCACCGCGAACGCCGGGTGCACGGTGGGTGCCCCGAGCAACTCGGACGGGTCAGGCGCGGGGTCGGGGTGGTGCCAGGTCCGGGACGGGCCGGAACCACAGGAACCCCTGCGCGTAGCCGCAGCCCCGGTCCCGCAGGAAGTCCGCCTGCTCGACCGTCTCGACGCCCTCGGCCACGGTGTGCAGGTCGAGCGCCCGCGCGATCGCCAGGACCGCTTCGACGAGCGCTTCGTCGCCGCGGTCCCGGCCGATCCCCGAGACGTACGACCGGTCGAGCTTGAGGCAGTTGAAGGGCAGTTCCCGCAGGTAGGCCAGCGAGGAGTAGCCGGTGCCGAAGTCGTCGAGGGACAGGCCGACGCCCAGGTCCCTCAACGCCGCCATCTCGCGCTGGATCGCCGGTGCGGCGGACATGAACTGCGTCTCGGTGATCTCCAGGTGCAGCTCGCCGGGCTGCAGCTCGTTGTCCTCCAGGACGCGCTCGACGAGCGGCCGCAGCTGCCCGCTCGTCACCTGGCGCACCGAGGCGTTGACGGAGACGGCCAGCCGTGCGGACGAGGGGACGGCGGCACGGCGGAGCGCAGGGGTCACGCGCCCGCCGTCGCGCTGCCACCGGGCGAGCCAGGCGCACGCCTCGGCCAGGACCCACCCACCGAGGTCGACGACGAGGTCGCTCTGCTCGGCGACGTCGATGAACTCGACGGGCGGCAGCAGACCGCGCAGGGGGTGCTGCCACCGGACGAGGGCCTCGGCGCCGGCGACCGAACCGTCCCTCAGGTCGACGATGGGTTGGTAGTGCACCCGCAGTTCCTCTTCCTGCAGCGCGGCGCGCAGGTCCTCCTCGACGTCGAGGCGGCGGTGCGCCGCGGTCCGCAAGGCGGTGGTGAACCCCGCGCTGCGCCCCTTGCCGGCGGTCTTCGCCTCGTACAGCGCCGAGTCGGCCTCGCTCAGCAGGACCTCCGCGGTCCGCGACTCGTGGTGGTCGCAGATCGCGATGCCGATGCTGAGGCGCGGCGAGATCGTCCTGCCGCGCAGCTGCAGCGGGGCGGTCACGCTGTCCATGACGCGGTCCGCGACCGCCTGCGCCTCGGCCTCGGCGCGCAGTCCCTCGCAGACGACGACGAACTCGTCGCCGCCGTAGCGCGCGGCGGTGTCGGTCTCGCGGACCGCGCGCCGCAGACGCTGTCCGACGACCACCAGGAGCTCGTCGCCGGCCTGGTGGCCGAGCACGTCGTTGACGTCCTTGAAGTCGTCGAGGTCGAGGAACAGCAAGGCCGTCGTCGCGTGGTCCCGGCGCCCGCGCGCGAGCGCCGCGTCGAGGTGGTCGTCGAGCAGGTAGCGGTTCGGCAGCCCCGTCAGCGGGTCGTGCAGCGCGAGGTGCAGGAGTTGCTGTTCGGCGCGGTGCCGTTCGGTGACGTCCTCGAAGTGGGTGATGAGGTAGCCCGCACCGACGGACGTGCGCACACGCCCCTTGCGCACCTGGGCCCGGACCTCGGACCCGTCGGGCCGCAGGTAGCGGCGCTGCCCCTCCCACCTCTCGAGGTCGCCGCGGGCCAGCGCCGCGAGCACGGCGGCGACGTCGGCGCGTTCGGTCGGCACCACGAACTCGTCGGTCCGGTGCCCCACGAGGTCCTCGGCGCGGCGGCCGAGCAGCGAGCAGAGCGCGTCGTTGACCCGCAGGATCCCACCGGGGCCTCCGGGTTCTCGCGGGTCGAGTCCCTCGATGGCCATGCCGACCAGGGAGACGTCGAAGGCGAGTCGGAAGCGTTCCTCCTCCTCGCGCAGCCGGTCCGTCAGGGAGCGGTGGTGGTCCAGCTCGTCGCGCAGCGACCGCAGGTGGAGGCGCAGGTCGGGGTCGTCGGGGCCGACTGCCCGCGTACCGGTGCCGGGTGCGTCCATGGTGCCTCGCCTGTCTCGGGAGCACCGAGACGCTACTTTCTAGAACATCGAGTGTCGACCCAGGATCACGACAACAGGTGGTCCATCCGGTACCCCAGGAGCTCGCGCAGGACGATCGACGTGGAGGTCCGCCGGATCCCGCGGCAGCGCATGATCCGCTGGGTGATGTCGTAGACGTGGTCGGCGTCGCGCGCCGCGATCTGGATCATGAGGTCCGAGTCGCCGGAGATGCCGAGGCACTCGACCACCTCGGGGATGCGCGCGATGTCCTCGATGAGCCCGGTGAACTCGCTCTGCTCGACACCCGCTGTGACCAACGCGCGCATGGGCAGTCCGACGCGACCGGGGTCCAGGCGGGTCGAGTTCGCCCGAAGCACCCGCTCTGCGCCCAGGCGTTCGAGCCGGCTGTGGACGGTGCCCCGGGCCAGTCCCAGGGTCAGGGCGAGCTGGGCCACGGTCGCCCGCGGATCGCGGTCCAGCGCGAGGAGGATGCGCCGGTCCGTGTCGTCGAGGGTGGTCACGTCGACCACCCTAGGTGCATGATCCGCTGCCGGACTGGTCGGATCGACCAACGTGACGCGTGTCTCTTGTGCGTTCCGACCGGCTGTCGTGTCATCAGTCCCATGACCCCCACCGTCACCGTCGGCACCTACCTCGCCCGCCGGCTGGAGCAGCTCGGACTGCGCCACCTCTTCGGCCTGCCGGGCGACTTCAACCTCGGACTGCTCGACGAGATGCTCGGCGGATCGGGTCTGCGGTGGGTCGGGTCGAGCAACGAGCTGAACGCCGGGTACGCCGCCGACGGTCACGCACGGTTGCGACGCGGGCCCGCCGCCTTCGTCACCACCTTCGGCGTCGGGGAGCTGTCCGCGGTCAACGCGACGGCCGGCAGCCGCGCCGAGGACGTCCCCGTCGTGCACGTCGTGGGCCTGCCGGCCACCCGCGCGATGGCGGACGGGGCCCTGCTGCACCACTCCCTCGCCGACGGCGACTTCGGGCACTTCGTCCGGATCGCGGCCGAGGTCAGCGCGTCCGCCGTCGTCGTCCGCGCGCAGAACGCGGGCACGGCCGTCGACCGCGCCCTCCTGACCGCCGTCGGGTCCTCCCAGCCCGTCTACCTCGGCGTCCCGGCCGACGTCGCCGTCGCGCAGGTGTCCGCGGCGCCGCTGGCCCGGCCGCTGCGCGTCCTGCACAGCGACCCGGCCGTGGCCGAGGACTTCCGCGAGGCCCTCGCCGAGTTCCTCGGGGGCGCCGAGGAGGTCACGGTCCTGGCCGGGCCGCGGCTGCACCGCCGCCACCTCGAGGACCGGGTCCGGGCGCTCGCGGCCCAGAACGGCGTCCGGATCGCGACGCAGTCGGCGTCCAAGGCGATGCTCGACGAGTCGCACCCGGCCAACCTCGGCGTCTACGCCGGAACGTTCACGCGCGACCCCGAGACCCGGCGGCGCGTCGACGGGGCCCGGCCGCTCGTGCTCGCCGGGGTCGTCATGACGGACTTCCTCACGGGGTCCTTCACCCACGGGTTCGACCCCGACGCCGCCGTCGACCTGCACCTCGACCACGCGCGGATCGCCGGCGCCGCGTTCTACGGCCTGTTCCTCGAGGAGTCGCTGCGCATCCTCGAGGAGGTCCTCGAGGCCCGGTCGCCGCGTCCGGCGCCGCTGCCGCGCCGTGCCGTCGCGCCGACGGTCGTGCACACGCCCGCCGACCCCGACGGCCCCCTGACCCACGCGGACCTGTGGCCGTTGCTGCAGGACTGGCTGACCCCCGGGACCCTCGTCGTCGCCGAGGCCGGGACGTCCTTCTACGGCGCCCTCGAACTCACCCTCCCCGACGGCTGCGACCTGCTCGGGCAGCCGGTGTGGAGTTCCATCGGGTACACGCTGCCCGCGACGCTCGGCGCCATGCTCGCTGCGCCGGAACGGGAGACGGTCCTCGTCATCGGGGACGGCTCCGCGCAGCTGACGGTGCAGGAACTCGGGCGGTTGCTGACCCTGGGCCTCACCCCGACGGTGCTGCTCGTCAACAACTCCGGCTACACCGTCGAACGCGCCATCCGCAGTCCCGAGGCGCCGTACCAGGACATCGTCGAGTGGGACTGGACCCGGCTCCCCGCGGCGCTCGGTGCTCCCGGGACGCCCGTGTTCCAGGCCCGAACCCCCGCCGACCTCGTCGAGGTCCTCGCGAAGGTCCGCGCCGACCGCGACTCCGGCGGGGGGCACGCGCACTTCGTGGAACTGTTCCTGCCCCGCGACGACGCGCCCGACTCCCTCGTGCAGCTGGCGCGGTCGGTGCGCTGACCGGTCAGCGGGTCGGGGCCCCCCGGCGCGCCCGCCGCCAGAGCGCGTGCTGCAGGCGCAGCGTGACCACGGCGGCCAGCAGGATGCAGGCCAGGTTCAGCACGAGCTGACCGAGGGCGCCCAGAGCGGTGTCGTACTGGGCCGTGACGACGCCCGCCGCGAAGTCGGCCGCGGCGGGCACCGTCGTGACGCTGATGAACACCCCGACGAGGGGCCCCGACTTCGCCGACGTCAGCGAGAGCGTGCCCGCGATCCCCGCCAGCACGGCGACGATGACGGAGAACTCGTCGGGGGAGGCGACGAACGACGTCAGCGGGCGGCGGCCGTCGAGGAACTCCTGCGGCACGAGCCCGACGGCGTCCAGCAGCGCGACCCCCGCCGCGGTGACGACCATCGCCAGGGGGAAACCCAGCCCCAGCGCGCGCAGGGGGCCGGGCACCAGGTCCCGCCGGCGCCGGACCACCGCGACGGCGAGCGCGGCGAGCGGACCGAACTCCGGGCCGAGCACCATGGCGCCGACGATGAGCACCTGCGAGTCGGTGAGCAGCCCGACGGCGGCGATGAGGGTCGCCAGGACCAGGAACGCGTAGAACGTCGCGGACGCCGTGGCGCCCCCGTCCGCGGCGCGCTCGACCTGTTCCCAGATGAGGGCGTCGTCGCCCTCGCCCGGGGCCGCCGCCTCGGCCCGCGCGACGTCGTCCCCGAGCGCGGTGTCCACCGCCTCCAGGACGATCGACCCCGACCGTTCCAACCCCAGCGCCTGCAACCCGTCGACCACGGAGTCGACGGCCTCGCGCGCCACGTCGGCCTCGACGAGGTCCGCCGGCGGACCTCCCTCACGAGCGCCGACCTCACGAGCGCCGACCACGACCGAGCGGTGCAGGACGAGGTTGGTGACCCCGGCGTCGGCGCGCAGGACGGTCAGGACGTCGTCGGTCGCGGAGGCGGGGGTGACGACGCGCAGGTGCAGGACGCTCACCTCGTGATCGTGGCAGGCCGGGACACCTCACGGGGCGCAGAGGTCGTCGGCGAGGAGGTCGAGGCGCTCGGGGCGCGAGGCCTTGACGAGCAGGACGTCGTCGCGGCGCAGCGTGCGCCGCACCAGGTCCGCGGCCGCGGACCGGTCGGGGACCCACGTCCCTCCCAGCACCTGCGCGCCCTCGCCGACGGCCACCAGGTCGACCCCGGACCGGCGGGCGGCGGCCGCGACGGCGCGGTGCGCCCGGTCGTGCGCGTCGCCCAGTTCCCGCATCGGCCCGAGCGCGGCGAAGCGGCGGCCCGCAGGCGCGACCGCCGCGAGGGTCCGCAGGGCGGCCACCACCGAGGCGGGGGAGGCGTTGTAGGAGTCGTCCAGCAGCAGGCCGCCGTCGTGCCGTCGCCGGCGTTGCAGCCGGTGCGGACCGGGTCCGTCCGCGCGTTCCAGCCCGGCCACGACCTGCTCCAGCCCGGCGCCGGCCCGCAACGCCACGGCTGCGGCGCAGCACGCGTTCGCCACCTGGTGCTCGCCCAGGACGCGCAGCCGGACGCGAGCGCGTCCGCCCGGGGTGCGCAGGGTGAACCGGGCCCGGCCGTCCGCCCCGAGGCGCACGTCCTCCGGGCCGACGTCCCCGCTCCGCCCGAACGTGGTGACGCGTGCCCACGTCCGCTCGGCCATCGCCAGGACCCGCGGGTCGTCGGCGGCCAGCACGCACTCCCCGCTCGTGGCCTGCGGCAGTTCGGCCTTCGCCGCCGCGAGCAGTTCCGGTGACCCGAAACGACCCAGGTGCGCGTGGCCGAGGGCGGTGACGGCGCTGATGCGGGGTGGCGCGATGCCCGCGAGGTAGGTGAGGTGCCCGACCGCCCGGGCTCCCATCTCCACGACGAGGTCGCCGCCCCCGACGGGCAGGCGGGTCGCCGTGAGCGCGACGCCGAGTTCGTTGTTCTCGTTCCCCCGCGTCGCGGTGGCGTCCGGCAGGACGGCGGCGAGGAACTCCTTCACCGACGTCTTGCCGTGCGACCCGGTGACGGCGATCACCCGGACCGGGCGGGTGTCGACGACGTGCCGGGCGAGCCGGCCGAGGGCCACGGTCACGTCCGGGACGACGACCGTGGGAGCAGTCGTGGGCCGGGTCCCCAGCACGGCCCGGGCGTCACGAACGTGGTCGTGGCCGTCGGTGCGCGCACCCGCCAGGGCGACGAACAACCCCCCGGGTCCGGGATCGCGGCTGTCGAGGTAGGCGGGGCCGGGCACGGGCACGCCACCGGCCGGGGCGCCGGTCACGCGGCCGCCGGTGACGTGGGCGATCTGCTGCAGGGTGGTGGCGAGCACGGCACGACGGTTCCGCGCCGCCGGGTCCGCCACCTCCTCCCCGGGGACCGTTCCGCGGTACCTGCGGTGGATCTCGCGGATGGCCCCGCACCGAGACGGTGGAACGGTGATCCCCCTCGTGGCACCACCCCAGCGCCGCCCCGTCGACCGTGCCCTGGACGGGCCCCGGCTCGACCTCGACCTCGACGCCGTGGCCCGCAACACCCGCGCCGTCGCGTCCGCCACCGGGGCCGCCGTGATGGCCGTCGTGAAGGCCGACGGGTACGGCGCGGGGGCCGCGGCGCTCGCGCGGACCGCCCTGGCCAACGGTGCGACGTGGTGCGGCGTCACGGGTCTCGACGAGGCCCTCGCCCTGCGCGCGGCCGGCGTCACCGCCCCCGTGCTGGCGTGGTCGCACCCGCCGCGTGCTGACCTGCGCCGGGCCGTCCCCGCCGACGTCGACCTGGCCGTCACGTCACCGGCGGGTCTGCTCGCCGTGCCGCCCGGCGCCCGCGTCCACCTGCACCTCGACACCGGGCTGGCGCGGGAGGGGGCCACGGGGGCCGAGTGGCCGCTGCTGTGCGCCGAGGCCGCCCACGCCGAACGCCTCGGCCGGCTGCGCGTCGTCGGCCTCATGAGCCACCTCGCGTGCGCCGACGAGCCCCACGACCCCGCAAACTCCCTGCAGCGCCGACGGTTCGACGAGGGTGTGCGCATCGCGCGGGCGGCCGGGTTGCGGCCGTCGGTGGTGCACCTCGCCGCCACCGCGGGTTTCTCGCGGCCCGGGGACCACCTCGACCTCGTGCGCACCGGCGCGGCTCTGCTGGGCATCGACCCGCTGGGCCGGGACCGGTGGCAGCCGGCCGTGTCGTTCCAGGCGCCGCTCGTCGGGGTGCGTCCGGTGCGCGCGGGAACCCCCGTCGGCTACGGGCACACCTGGACCGCGCCGCACGACACCGTCCTCGGGCTCCTGCCCGTCGGGTACGCCGACGGTGTGCCGCGCACGTCCGGCGGCAGGGTCCGGATCGCCGGCCGCGACCGCCCCCTCGTCGGCCGCGTGTCGATGGACCAGACCGTCGTCGACCTCGGCCCGCTCCCGCGACCCGGCCTCCTCGTGGGGGAGACGGCAGGGTTCTTCGGGTCCGGCGGACCCCGGCTGGCGGAGTGGGCCCGCTGGAGCGACCGGCTCGAGGCCGAGCTGCTCGTCGGGCTCGGGCCGCGGGTGCGGCGGACGACCTCGACGGGCGCGGCCGCGTGAGCGGGGTGGACCGGGTGACCCGCGTCGCCGTCGTGGGGGGCGGACGGGCCGCGGAGCACGACGTGTCCCTCGCCTCCGCCGCGGCCGTGGCCGAGGGGTTGCGGGCGGCCCGCGAGCAGTTCGACGTCGTCCCGCTCACCGTCGGCCGCGACGGCGTCTGGCGCGACGAGGAACTGCGTCCCCTCGGTCTCGCGGGCGCCGTGCGCGTGCTGCAGAGCTGCGACGTCGCGTTCCCCGCCCTGCACGGCACCCTCGGCGAGGACGGCACGCTCGCGGCGCTGTGCGAACTCGCCGAGGTCCCGTACGTCGGTTCCGGCACCGCCGCCGGTGCGGCCGCGATGGACAAGTGGGTCACCAAGCTCGTCGCGGAGGCCGTCGGCGTGCGGACGGCGCGCGGCCGCCTCCTGCGGGCCGGGGAGGACCCGGGGTCGTGGACCGGGCCGGTCGTCGTCAAACCCGTCACGGCGGGGTCGAGCCTCGGGGTCTCCCTCGTCCGCGACCCGGCCGACCTGCCGGCGGCGCTGGCGGTCGCGTCCGCGTTCGACGAGCGCGTCCTCGTCGAGGAGTTCGTCGTGGGCCGGGAGGTCTGCGTGGCGGTGCTGGGTCGCGCGGACGGGTCGCGGACGGTCGCCCCCGTGGAGGAGGTGCTGCGCGACGGCGTGTTCGACCACGAGGCCAAGTACTCCGGACGCGCGCGGTTCGTCCTGCCCGCGGTCCTCGACGAGGCCGTCCACGCCGCACTCGTCGCGGCCGCGCTGCGCGTGCACGACGCGCTGGGCTGCCGGGGGCTGGTGCGCCTCGACTTCTTCCTGCCGAGCGACGGGGAGGAGGGCGTGGTCCTCAACGAGGTGAACAGCACCCCGGGCCTCACCGAGCACTCCGCCGCACCGCTGATGTTCGCCGCGGCCGGGGTCCCGCACCCGGAACTGCTCGCCGGGCTCGTCCACGACGCCCTCGCGACCCCACGGTCCTGGACGGCGGAACCCCTAGGGTGGGCCGGGTGACGCACGGTTCCACGCCCGGGGTCGAGGACGGACCGGCGCCCGGCGGGGGAGCGCGGTGGTCCTGGCGCGACCACGTCCCCGACCTGCTCGCCGGGGTCGTCGGCGCCGGGATCGGTGCCGCGGAACTCTCGCTGCGCGCCACCTGGGGGTACGAGTCCACCAGCGCCGTGTTCGTCGCGCTGGTCGCGGTGAGCGTCGTCCTCGCCCGGCCGCTGCCGGGGGTCGCGCTGGCGCTGGTCTGGTCGACGGGGGCTCTCCACCTCGCGACGGGCGACCCGGTGCTCCTGACCGAACTGCTCCTGGCCTACGTCGCCTTCGCCGGCGCGCGCTGGGGCAACCGCGTGGTGCTGGCGCTCAGCGGTGCCTCGATCCCGGCCGGGGTGCTCGTCGGCGGGTTCGCGGTGCTGGCGACCGGTTACTCACCGGGGATCGTCGTCGTGCAGGGCGTGCGGAACCTGCAGGACGGCCTCAGCCTCTCCCTCCTCGCGGCCGTGCCGGTCGCGCTGCTCCTGCTGGCCGCCGCCTGGTTCGGCGGGCTGGCCCTGCGGTTCGCGGGGAACGCGACCGTCTCCCGTCGTCAGCGCGAGCTGGCGGAACGGGAATCGGCTCGGGCGCAACGGGAAGCAGCGCAGGCTCACGAGATCGCCCGGCTGCGCGACGAGCAGGCGCGCATGGCGCGCGACGTGCACGACGTCGTCGGGCACTCCCTGGCCGTGATCCTCGCCCAGGCCGAGTCGGGGCAGTTCCTGCCCGACACGGATCCGGCCGCTCTGAAGACGACGCTGGCCACCATCGCGGGCACCGCACGCTCGTCCCTGCAGGACGTCCAGGCCGTGCTGTCCTCGACGCCCGTCCCGCCCGGGCGGTTGCAGGCGCTGGTGGACAGTGCCGGGTCGACGGGTTTCCCGGTCGAGTCGCGGTGCGGCGGAACTCCCCGGCCGCTGCCGCCGGACCTCGCGGCCGTCGCCTACCGCGTCCTGCAGGAGATGCTGACGAACGCCCTCAAGCACGGGGACCGGGCCGTCCCCCTCGTCGTGGAGCAGCGGTGGCCCGAGGGGGTGGGGGAGGAGCTGGAGCTGTCCGTGACGAACGGGATCCCGCTCGCACCCACCGCCCCGCGCAGCGGGGGCCGCGGTCTGGAGGGCATGCGCCGCAGGCTCGAGGGGGTCGGCGGACGGTTGTCGACGACGGGTGACGGCACGCGCTTCACGGCGACGGCGCGGGTTCCGGTGCGCTCGTGACGGGCGGCCCGGGCGCCATCCGCGTGCTGCTGGTGGACGACCAGGACCTGTTCCGCGCCGGCGTGCAGGTGATCCTCGACGCGCAGGACGGCATCGAGGTCGTCGGCAGCGCGGGCGACGGGCTGGAGGCCCTGCGGCTCGTCGAGGAACTGCGTCCCGACGTCGTGCTCATGGACCTGCGGATGCCGGAGGTGGACGGCGTCGAGGCCACCCGGCAGGTGTTCCTGCCCGAACGGGTCGCCCGTCGCGAGCGTCCCGTCCGCGTCGTGGTGCTGACGACGTTCGACCTCGACGACCGGGCGGCGACGGCCATCCGCCACGGCGCCAGCGGTTTCCTGCTCAAGGACACGACGCCGGCCCAGCTCGCCGACGCGATCCGCACCGTCCACGCCGGGAACGCCGTGCTGTCGCCGGGGAACCTCGCGCAGCTGCTCGAGCGGAACCTCGTCGCGCCGGCGCCCGCCCCGCCGGAGTTCGCGACCCTGACCGCCAAGGAGCGCGAGGTGTTCGAGGCCGTCGCCCGGGGGTTGTCCAACGCGGAGATCGGGGCCCGGGTGTTCGCCTCGGAGTCAACGGTGAAGACGCACGTGGGGGCGATCCTGCGCAAGCTCGGGTTGCGCGACCGCGTGCAGATCGTGGTCTTCGCGCACGAGAACGGGTTGCTGCCCTGAGGTGACCCCGGCGTGTTCCCGGGTTACCGTGGTGGCAGTGCCGGAACCCGGCGCCCGGACGAGCCCGCCGTACCCGGTCCGCGACAAGACGGTGGGGGAGGATTCCCCGTGTCCTGGATCGTGCTCGTGGTCTCCGGTGTCCTGGAAGCCGTGTGGGCCACCGCCCTCGGCAAGTCCGAGGGTTTCACCCGCCCCTGGCCCACCGTGGTGTTCGGCGTCACCGTCGTCCTCAGCATGGTCGGTCTCGCGTGGGCGATGCGCTCCATCCCCACCGGGACGGCCTACGCGGTGTGGGTCGGCATCGGGGCCGCCCTGACCGTCGGCTACGCCATGGCGACCGGTGTCGAGGCCGTCTCGCTCGTGAAGGTCCTGCTGATCCTCGGGCTGGTGGGCTGCGTCGTGGGGCTCAAGCTGGTGCACTGACCCCGGTGACCGGTCAGCGCGGCAGGTGCGCGGCGTAGGCCGCGCGCAGTTCCCGCAGTCGCAGGTTCGTCGCCGTCCCCCACGCGCTCCAGTCGACCGAACCCCCGTCGAGCGCCACCTCGAGCTGCTCGAGGTGCAGGTGCCAGGCCGCCAGGGACATGGGGACCCAGGCGTCCTCGCCCTCGAGGTCGTTCGTCAGGCGCAACCGGGTGCGGGCGCGCAGCGCGCCGGCGTCGAGGGGTTCGAGCTCCCAGCGCAGCAGGCCGTGCTCGGAGTTCGTGTGCTCCAGCAGCCGCGGCGGGTCGAGCGCGGTGATCTGCCCGGGCCACCACTCCAGCTCCCCCGGGGGGCCGGTGAGCCACTCCAGCGAGAACTCACCGCCCGGGCGGAGGTCGGCGCGCAGGTCGGCCCACCACAGCCGGGTGAGCGTCCGGTCCGTGAGCGCCGTCCACAGCGTCGCGACGGAGTGCGGGTACTCGCGCGCCAGCCGCAGCGTCGCGCGGTCCCCGCCGTGCAGGACGGCGTCACCGAGGAGTTCCACGGTGCCCATCCTCCCCGACGCCCCCGGGTGCTCAGGCGTGGGCGTCGCGGCGGGGGACCAGGGGCAGCGCCGCCAGCGGGGCCAGGGCGACGACGGCGACCGCGCCGCCGAACCCGACGAGCGGGACGAGCGCGCCGATCCCGGGTCCGACCGCGGACGCGGCGAGGAACTGCCCCGTGTTCTGCACCCCCAGGGCCCGGCCGGACCAGCGCGAGCCGGCCGCCTCGGCGACGGACGTGAAGGCGAGACCGTTGTCCGCGACGGAGATCGTCGTCGCGAGGACGAGCACGACACCCGTGAGCAGCGGGACGTGGGTGGCTCCGGCGAGCGCCAGCACGAGCAGGGCCAGCACCCCCGCGACCGCGACCCAGCGCAGGACGCGGACCCGGCTGCCGACGTGGTCGCTGAGCGCTCCGACGGCGATGCGGCCGACGGCGCCGACGAACTGCGCCGCGCCCACGAGGACCCCGGCGACCGTCGGGTCCCAGCCCAGGCCGACGGTCAGCCAGACGAGCCCGAACGTCGACAGCGTGAACTGGGGGACGACCAGCAGCAGCGAGACGGCGTGGACGCGCCACAGGAACCCGTCGCGGCGGTAGGGGTTCGGGGTCGTGGTCGTCTCCGCGCGGGCGGCCCGCGGCGGGTTCCGGACGCCGAGGGCGCAGGCGACGGCGAGGACGCGCAGTCCGGCACCGGCCAGCAGGAGCGGGGCGCCGGTGCCGTGGCGCGCGGCGAGCGGGGGGACGACGACGGCGGCGACGGCCACCCCGAGGGGCTGGGAGACCTGCCGGACGCCCATCGCCAGTCCGCGCCGCCGTGCCGGGAACCAGCCCACGACGACCCTCCCGCTCGCGGCGTTGGTGCTCGCCGAGGCGGCACCGCCCAGGGCGAGCAGCACGCCGAGCAGGACGAGGTCGTCGACGGGGGCGGCGACCAGGGCGGCCACCGCCGTCAGACCCAGGCCGCCGGCGATGACCCAGCGCTCACCGAACCGGTCGGCCAGGGCACCCCACGCGACGAGCGTCAGGACCATCCCGAAGGTCGGGGCGGCGGCCAGCGTCCCGGCCCGGGACAGCGACAGTCCGTCGCGCTCGTGCAGGAGCGGGATGAGGTACACCGGCGTGCTCACGAGGAAGGTCCCGGCGGCCTGCGCGGCGACGCCGAGACCGAGCATCCGCCACGCGGCCCGCGGGACGGCGACGTCGGTGTAGGTTGGCATGCCAACTTGGTATACCACTTCTGTCGAGGGGGAGGACGTCGTGGGTGAGGCGTACGAGGTGCTGCGCCGGGCCGTGCTGACGATGGAGCTGCTGCCCGGGCAGGCCCTCAGCGAACGCGGCCTGGAGTCCCTGGCCGGCGCCTCCCGGACGCCCGTGCGCGCCGCGCTGGTGCGGCTGGCGCACGAGGGGCTGACCGTCCGGGACGGCCGCGGCTGGCGCGTCGCACCGCTGGACCTCGACGAGGTGCGCGCCGTGGTCGAGCACCGCGAGGTCGTCGAGTGCGGCGCCGTCGCCCTCGCCGTCGAACGCGCCACCCCTGCCGGGCTCGACGCCGTCCAGGTGCTCGCGGAGTCCGCCGCCGACGACGCCGACACCGGTCTGCGCGACGGCGCGCAATTCCACGTCGCCCTGGCCCGGCTGTCCTGCAACGACTTCCTCGCCGACGCCGTGGAGGGGGCGCTGACCAGGCTGGCCCGGACGCGGTGGCTGGAGGTGCGGTCGGGGGCGTCCCGGGAGCAGGCGCGCAGCGAGCACCTCGAGATCCTGGCCGCCGTCCGGGCGGGCGACGCCGACCGGGCGGTGGAGCTCGTGCGCGAGCACGCCCGCGGGACCCGCGACCGCCTCCTCGCCCACCTCGAGGCCGACCGCCTCGGGCTGCGGAGCCGCGGGGTCGACGTCGTGGGGTCGGGTCCGGTGGGGTGACGTCGGGGACCTCCGGGGGCACCGCCCGGGGACACCCATCGGTGTCACCACGTGGAGTGAGCTGTGGGTGTCCCGATCACGTCGCCCTGACGACGTCGAGGGGACACCCACGGGTGGTCCCACGCTCGTGTCCGCCCCCACGCCCGGTCCGACGTGGGTGCACCCGTGGGACCGGCTCGCCGGTCGTGATCGCGACGCCCCCACCGTCCCCACGCCCGGTCCCACGCCGCCCCCACGCCCGGCTCGCGCCGAGCGTCGGCGAGGTCAGGCCGTCGTCATCGTGCTGGGGATCCGGTCGCGGTCGTAGGTGATCGTCGAGTACCCGTGGGGGAGCGGCTGCCCGTCGGGGCCGAGGTTGACGAAGACGATCTTCTCGATGGTCAGGATGCTCTGGCGCGTGATCATGTTCCGCACCTCGGCGCGCATCGTCAGGGACGTCCGCCCGAAGCGGGTGGCGCGCAGCCCCATCTCGACCAGGTCGCCCTGCTGCGCGGACGACACGAAGTTGATCTCGGAGATGTACTTGGTCACGACCTTGCCGTTGCCGAGCTGGAGGATCGCGTAGATCGCGGCCTCCTCGTCGATCCAGCGCAGCAGACTGCCGCCGAACAGGGTGCCGTTGGCGTTCAGGTCCTCGGGCCGGACCCACTTCCGCGTCCGGAAGTTGATGTCGTCCTCGCCGGGCGTGGTGGGTTCCATGTCAGGACAATCTAGAGGGTGCTCCGACCGTGGACGGGGCTGCCCCGCGGCGACCCGCGCCGCCGCGTCTCAGCGGGGTCCCAGGGTTCTCCCGGCGGATCCGCGGGTCCGGCGCGGTCCGTGCCCGCCGGGTCCGGGCCATCCTGGCGAGAGGACCCGCCCGGGTGCCAGGGGGCGGCGACCAGGACGGGAAGGAGCCGCGGTGACGACGCCGGACGACCCTCGACTCCGCAGTGGGCGTGGGACACCCGTCGCGACGCTCGGCCTCGTGCTGGTGGTGACCACCTGCTGGGTGGCCCAGCTCGTGCACCCCGAACTCCTGCAGGCGCTGCGCCGCGACCCTCCGGCTCTGGCGGCGGGGCAGTGGTGGCGCGTCGCGACCCCGCTCGTCGTCCAGGACCCGCCGTGGCAGTGGGCCGTCCTCGGGCCGCTGACCCTCGGGCTCGGGGCGGTCGTGGAGCGGTTCTGGGGCGGCCGGACCGTCGTGGGGCTGTTCGTCGTGACCGGCCTGCTGGGGGAGGCCGTCGGGTACGCGTGGCTCCCCCGGGGTGCCGGGTCGTCCGTGGGAGCGGCCGGGCTCCTGGGCGTCCTGGTCGCGTGGAGCCTCTCCCCGGCGGCGCGCGTCCTGCCCGCGGTCCTCGTTCCCCGGGTGCGCACCGCCGCTGTGGTGACGCTCGCCGCCTCCGTCGCCAGCGTGGTCCTGCACGACGTCCACGGCCTGCCGTTGCTCGCCGGCGTCGCGGCCGGTGGGTTCCTGCTCGCGAAGGACCGCCGCGAGGACGCGGCGTGAGACCGCGTCGGCAGGCAGGAGTTCGCCCCGTGTTCACCCACCGGCCACCTCGGCGCCCTCCCGCGACGCCCGTCCGGGAGTTCCATGCTGGCCGTGCAGCTGACCCCTGACCTGGGCATGTCCGTCCGGGACGACGAGGACGAACCCGAACTCCTGCTGGCCGACGGCCGTGCGGTCGACACCTGGCGGGAGGACTACCCCTACGACGCCAGGCTCGGCCGCGCCGAGTACGAGCACGACAAGCGGCTCCTGCAGATCGAACTGCTCAAGCTGCAGCGCTGGCTCAAGGAGTCCGGCGAACGGCTCGTCGTCCTGTGCGAAGGGCGCGACGCAGCCGGCAAGGGCGGCACCATCAAGCGGTTCATGGAGCACCTGAACCCCCGCGGGGCGCGGGTCGTGGCCCTGGAGAAACCGTCGGAGCGCGAGTCCACGCAGTGGTACTTCCAGCGCTACGTGCAGCACCTCCCGGCCGCCGGGGAGTTCGTCCTGTTCGACCGGTCCTGGTACAACCGCGCGGGCGTCGAACGCGTCATGGGGTTCGCCACCCCGCAGGAGTACGACCGGTTCACAGCGCAGGTCCCGTTGTTCGAACGGATGCTCGTCGACGACGGGATCCACCTCGTGAAGTTCTGGTTCTCGGTGACGCGCGCCGAGCAGCGCACGCGCTTCCTCATCCGGCAGATCGACCCGGTGCGGCAGTGGAAGCTGTCGCCGATGGACCTCGCGAGTCTGGACCGCTGGGACGACTACACCGCGGCCAAGGAGGCGATGTTCGAACGCACGGACACCGACGTCGCGCCGTGGACGGTCGTCAAGACCAACGACAAGAAGCGCGCCCGGTTGGCCGCCATGCGTCACGTGCTGGCGCGGTTCGACTACACCGACAAGGACACCGAGGTCGTCGGGCAGCCCGACCCGCTGCTCGTCGTGCACGCCCGGACGATCCTCGAGGCGGACCGCCGCCCGGAGACTCCCGCCCTCTGACGTCACCGCGCAGCCGGCCGTTCACCCGGAGTTCCCGGACCCGGGTGAACAGCCGGTGAACTCTCCCCGGGAACCCGGATCCCGGCCCCCGGGGCCCCCGGAACGGGTGCAGCCTTCTCCTCGTGGAGACCGCAACCGTCATCCTCGTGCTCGTCGTGGTGGTCGCTCTCTCGTTCGACTTCACCAACGGCTTCCACGACACCGCCAACGCGATGGCCACCTCCATCGCCACCGGAGCGCTCAAGCCCAAGACGGCTGTCGCTCTCTCCGGGATCCTCAACCTCGTCGGAGCGTTCCTGTCGGTCGAGGTCGCCCTCACCGTCACCAACGCCGTCGTGAAGATCCAGGCCAAGGACGGGTCACCGAAACCCGAACTCCTCCAGGGCGGCGGGTCCGCCCTCCTGCTCATCGTCCTCGCGGGCCTCGTCGGCGCCATCGTCTGGAACCTGCTGACGTGGCTGGTGGGCCTGCCGTCCAGTTCCTCGCACGCCCTGTTCGGCGGCCTCATCGGCTCGACCGTGGCCGGCCTGGGCTGGGCGGGCGTGAACTGGAACGGCGACGGCAGCAAGATCGACGGCGTGGTCGGGAAGGTCATCATCCCGGCCATCGCGTCCCCGGTGCTCGCGTGCATCGTGGCGACCGTCGGCACCTGGATGGTCCACCGCGTGGTCTCGGGCGTCGCGCAGCGCTTCACCGACCAGGGTTTCCGGTGGGGCCAGATCGGTTCCGCCTCCCTCGTCTCCCTCGCCCACGGCACCAACGACGCCCAGAAGACGATGGGTGTCATCACCCTCGGCCTCATCGCCTCGGGGCACTGGAGCGACACCGGGTCGGTCCCGTTCTGGGTCAAGGCCGCGTGCGCCCTCGCCATCGCCTCCGGCACCTACCTCGGCGGCTGGCGCATCATCCGCACCCTCGGCAAGGGCCTGGTGGAGATCTCCCCGGCGCAGGGCATGTCCGCGGAGACGTCCTCCGGCGCGGTCATCCTCATCTCCAGCCACCTGGGTTTCGCCCTGTCGACGACCCACGTGACGACGGGTTCCGTCCTCGGCTCCGGCCTGGGCAAGCCCGGGGCCACCGTCCGCTGGCGGGTCGCCGGACGCATGGTCGTCGCCTGGGTCACCACCATCCCGGCCGCCGGTCTCGTCGGCGCCCTCATGTGGTGGATCGGCCACACGCTCGGCGGCGGCGTCGTCGGTGCGCTGGTCATCAGCCTGGCGCTGCTCGGGTTCGCGGTCGTCGTCATGCGGCACTCGCGCAAGAACCCGGTCCACGCGGACAACGTCAACGACGAGTGGGACGCGACCGCGGGTGCCGAGCGCACCCCGGCTGCCGTCTGACCCGAGCAGGAGGAACGCACGTGACGCAGAACCTCGTCCTCGTCGGGGACGCCCTCTGGAAGATCCTGCTGGCCGCCCTCGTGCTCGGTGCGGGCCTGCCGGTCCTGTTCTCCGCCGGGGTCCGGGCCATGGCCTACGGCGCAGGCGGTGACGCCGAGACGGACCACGCCCCGGGCCACCCGGTCGGCAAGGTCCTGGCCGTCGTCTGCTTCGCCGTCGTGGTGGCGGCCGTGGCCCTCGGCATCACGTTCATCGTCGCCAGCGGTTTCGGCAAGGCGCTGAGCTTCGAGCACGTCTACCCGACCATCGTCGACAAGTGAGGGCAGCCTGATGACCTCCCCGACCCTCGCCGGTCGCGTCCTGGACTGGCTGCGCGCCGGCTACCCCAGCGGCGTCCCGCAGCAGGACTACGTCGTGCTGCTCGGCCTGCTGCGCCGCAAGCTCACCGACACCGAGGTGCGCGAGATCGCGGCCGAGATCGTCGGCCTCGCCCGGCAGGGCGAGGTGACGACCGTCGCCGACGTCGAGCGCCTCGTCAACGCGGCGACCCTCGACGACCCGTCCGAGGCCGACGTCGCCCGCGTCTCCTCGCACCTGGCCGCCGGGGGCTGGCCGCTGGCCGACCGTCCCTTCTGACCGGCCCACCTGACCGGCCCTCCTGACCGGCCCACCGGCACCGCCACCCGTCCACCGAGCCCCCTCCCGCCGCCCGCGGGAGGGGGCTCCGTCGTCCCGCGGCCCAGGGGACGGTCCGGTCGGACCGGCCTGTGGGAACCTGGCGCGCGTGAGGGCACCGCACCGAGATCCGCGCCTCGTCCTGCTGGTCGGCGCCGGTGGTGCGGCCGGGACGCTGCTGCGCTGGGCGGTCTCGGAGGTCGTGCCCGCCGCCGACGGGTTCCCCCTCGCGACGCTGGCGGTCAACGTCGTCGGGTCCTTCGTCCTCGGCCTGCTGCTCGAACGGTTGTCGCGCCGCGGCCCCGAGACCCCCGCCGCGCTGCGCTGGCGCCTCGGGGTGGGGACGGGGTTCTGCGGCGGACTGACGACGTGGTCGAGCTTCGCCGTCGAGGTCGACCGGCTCACGAGCACCGGATCGGTCGGGACGGCCGCCGGGTACGTGCTCGTCTCCCTCGCAGCCGGGCTCCTCGCCGTCGTGGCGGGGATCGCGCTCGCCGCGCGGAGGGCCCGGTGATCCTCCTCCTCACCCTCGCCGGCGGCCTGGGGGCGGCGGCCCGGTTCGTCCTCGACGGAGCGGTCCGCACGCGGTGGCCGTCGCGCTTCCCCTGGGGGATCCTCCTCGTCAACGTCCTGGGGTCCCTCGTCCTGGGCTTCCTCACGGGGCTGGTGCTGAACGGGGCGGACCCGCAGTGGCGGCTCGTGCTCGGCGTGGGGTTCTGCGGCGGGTTCACGACGTTCAGCACCGCGATGACGGACACCGTGCGCCTCGCCCGGGACGGCTCCGTGCGCCTCGGTCTCCTGAACCTGCTCGGGACGCTGGGGGCGACGGTCACGGCGGCCGCCTTCGGGCTCGGCCTGGCCGTCCTCCTCTGAGCGCAGATCCGTGCACCGGAGAGGCAACCGGACGGCCGCCCCCGTCGTCCTCCCCGGTGTGGGGGAGGAGTTCGAGGAGTTCGTGAGCGCCGGCAGCGACCGCCTGCTGCGGCTCGCGCTGCTGCTCACGGGCGACCGCGTGCTCGCGGAGGACCTCCTGCAGGACGTGCTGGAACGCATGTACGTCGGGTGGCGGCGCATCGAGGACCCGCACGCCTACGCGCGCACGGCCCTGGCGCGCCGCGTCACCGACCGCTGGCGGCAACGGGGCCGGCGCCCGCGCGAGGTCGAGCTCGAGGACTGGCACGGCGAGCCCGTGGCGGACGGCACCGCCGCGCGCGCCGAACGGTCCCGGGTCGTCGAGGCGCTGCGGGCCCTGCCGCCGCGGCAGCGCGCGGTCATCGTCCTGCGCTACTTCGAGGACTGGTCCGAGGAGCAGATCGCCGACCAGCTCGACGTGTCGCGCGGGACCGTCAAGAGCCAGGCGTCCAAGGGGTTGCGGACCCTGCGGACCCTCGTCGGGGAGGAGGTGGGTGCACGGTGGACGACCAGCTGAGCGCCTGGGAGGAGCGGCTGCGGCGCGAGCTCGACCAGGCGGTGCGGGAGGTGCGGGCCCCGGACGACCTCGTCGCCTCGGCGCGTGCGGGCGGGCGGCGGCGCGTGAGTCGCCGGCGGGCCCTCGTGGCCGTCCCGGTGGTGGTCGCCGCGGGCGGGGCGGCGTGGGCCGGGTGGGCCGGCCGGACCCCGGAGCCGGTGACCCCCGCCGCCCCGTCCGCGTCCCCACCCCCGTCCCCACCCCCGTCCGAGCCGCCGGTCTCGCCCGAGGTCCCCGTCCCCACGACGCCGGACCCGCAGGCGGCCGCGGCGGCCGCCGAGATGACGGCCGTCGACCGGTTCCTGGACGAGTACCGGTACGCCGACGCGGAGCGACTGGCGGAGCTGTGGAAGGTGGACACGTGGGAGGCCAAGGTCAAGGGCGGTCGGCTCCTGCTGTCGGGCGCCGAGATCCCGGCGACGTCGTGACGTCGGCGGGCAACCCAGGACGGCGCCCCGTCGTCTGGACGGGCATGAGCGAAACTCCGCACCGCACCCCCGCCCAGCGCCGCGCCGCCCGCGTCGTCACGGCCACCGTCGTCGCGAGCGGCCTGGCCCTGGCCGGCGGCAGCGCCTACGCCCAGGCCCGCGACTCCTCGACGGACCGGCCCGTGCCGGTCGCGGCGGAACCCGTCGCAGGACCCGCCGCGGAACCCGTCGCGGAACCCGTCGCGGAACCCGTCGCCGCCCCGCTGCCGGCCGACGACGCCGCCCGGCAGACGTACTTCGCCGCGGGCTACACCTACGACGACGCCGTCGTCCTCGGCGCCCAGTGGAACCTCGACCCGTTCGAGGCCAAGGCGGAGGCCGGGCGGAAGCTGGCGGCGGGCCAGACCCTGCCGGTCGCCCCGGGTTCGAGCCCCGTCGCGGAACCGGCCCCCGTGGAGGACGACGGGTCCGCAGCGGCGGTGGACGCGTTCTTCGCGGCGGGGCACGACTACGACGACGCGGTCGCGCTGGCGGCGGTCTGGAACGTCGACCCCTTCGAGGCCAAGGTCACCGCGGGGCAGCGGATCCTGGCCGGGGAGACCCTGCCGGTGGCGCCCTGAACGAGCTGCCCCGCACCGGGTTCGAGGTCGAGCTGCTCGCCCCTCGGGGGGCGAGCAGGCTCGACCTCGCCGTCGACCTGGCCCGGCGCTGCGGCGGACGGGTCGTCCGGCGGTTCCACGTGGACACCGAGTCCTCCGCGACCCCGGGCGTCCGTGCGTTCTGGCACCTGACACCCGCGTTCGACGTCGTCGACGACGCCGGGAACCTGCGCTGCTCCCTCGTGGACGACACCACGATCGTCGCCGACCTCGACGCGAGCGCACCGGCGCGGCCGGGGTGGTTCCGCGTGCTCAGCGACGACCCGCGGCTGCTGCGCCTCGTCCTGCGGTACGCCGACCCGGCGGAGGGGATCGGGTCGGTGCTCACCCCGGTCGCGGCGGTGTTCGGCTCGCAGGTGGTCGAGGTCGCCGGCGTGCACCGGCTCGACGACTCCGCCGGGGCCACGATCGCCCTCGCCGCACCCCTGCCGGGGGAACGTGAACGTCCGTGCGAACTCGTGACGCCGCCGTTCACCGACCGCCACGACGAACGCCTCGAGGAACTGCTGGCAGCGGCTCGCGACCTGGGTTTCTCGGTGCCGCGGGAGGCGGCCGTCCACGTGAACCTCGACGCCGCGGGTTTCCGTGACGTCGCGCGGTTCCGTCAGGTCGTGGAGTTCTTCGCGGCGCGGGAGGACCTGCACCGGCGGTTCGCGACGAACCCGCACTGCCGCCGGCTGGGACCGCTGCCCGCCGACCTCGTCGACCTCGTGGGGCGAGACTGGCCGGACTGGGAGTCCCTGCGCGCCGCGGCGGCACGGACTGCGGTGACGAAGTACGCCGACGTCGACGTGACGCGGGTGCTGCGAGTGCGGCCGGGGCCGGACGTGCTGGAGGTGCGTTTGCTGCCGGGGTCGGTCGACGGGGTGGCGATCGCCCGGCAGGCGGCTCAGCTCTGGGGGTCCTTGCGCTCGGCCGGGCGGTCGGCCGGTCGTTCCACCAGGTAGGTGTGGCCGTTCCGCGTGACGCGCTCCCACTGGGCGTACCCGGCCTGCGCCTCGGCCTCGGTGCGCGGGCCGCGCTGGGGGCCCTCCTCGTGCGAGACCTGCGCGGGGCCGGTGAAGCTGAACACGGCGTCCAGGAAGAGGTCGACCCACTTGTTCTTCGACGTCGGCCGGCGCAGCCGGGCCGGGGTCCGGGCGTCCCGGGGATCCGGCGCAGACGATTGTTCGCGCATGAATCATTAGTGTACGCGGGGTCCCGGGCCCGTCAACGCGAGCCGCGTCACGTCCGGCGCCCGTTGCCGGAGCGGCAACGGTCCTCGACGCCCGCCCCGTGCCTGCGCAGGATCGGGGCATGAGCCGCTTCGACCCCACCGCCCGCGACGCCGAGGAACTGTGGGAGCGCATGTACGCCGCCCACGGCGGGCACGTCTGGACGGGACGCCCCAACGCCGCCCTCGTGGACGCCACCGCCGACCTCACGCCGGACACCACCACCAGCACCGCCCTGGACCTCGGCTGCGGCGAGGGCGGCGACGTCCTGTTCCTCGCCTCCCGCGGGTGGCGCGTGACGGGCGTCGACGTCTCGGGCACCGCCCTGGACCGGGCCCGCGCCCACGCCGAGGAGGCGGGCGTCGCCGACCGCACGCGGTTCGAGCGGCACGACCTCGGCGTCTCCTTCCCGGACGGGACCTTCGACCTCGTGGCGGCCTCCTTCCTGCACTCCTACGCCTTCCTCGACCGCGCCGCCGTCCTGCGCCGGGCCGCGGAGGCCGTCGCGGCCGGCGGGTCCCTCCTCGTCGTCGGGCACGTCAGCCGCCCCGAGCAGCTCGGTCCGCTGGGGGAGGACTTCCCGGGCGCGGACGTCGCGCTGCCGGACCCGGACGAACTCCTCTCCACGCTCGCCCTGCCGTCGCAGGACTGGACGGTCGCCCGCAAGGAACTGCTCGAGCGCACGACGACGTTCGAGGACGGCAGCGAGGGCGTCTGGCGCGACGGGGTCCTGCGCCTGGACCGCCGGTGATTCCGGTACCCCGGCCCTGACGAGCCCCTGACCTGCAGCGATGGTGGTCCGTTCACCCCTCCGTGGTAGGTCTTTGCCCATGCCGTCCCCTCGCCTGGCCCTCACCCGCACCTACCTCGCGCCCACCCCCGGGTCGGCACCGGAGTCGGCGCTCGAGTCGGCGCCCGGCGGCGGGGAGCTGCCCGGCGTCGCCGACGTGCGCCCCGAGGTCGAGGTCACGAGCGAGGAGACGCACTGGGACACCAGCGACCTCGCGCTGGCCGCCGCCGGTGTCTCCGTGCGCCGCCAGACCGCTGAGCGCACGAGCCCGGCCCCGCGCGGCTGGGTGCTGGAACTGCCGGGCCGGGGCCCCCGCACGCACGAGGTCCGCCAGGCGCTGGGTCGTGCCGTCCGCACCGCACCGGCTGCGCTGCAGCGGCTCACGTGGGCCGCGGCCCGCGGGCGCTCGCTCGGCCCGGTCCTGGAGCTGTCGACGAGCGCGCGGCAGCGCGACCTGCTCGACGCCGAGGGCGACGTCGTCGCGCGGCTGACGACCCGGCAGGTGCAGGCGCGCGCCCTGGCACCCGAGGACTCCTCCCCGCAGACGTGGGCCGAGTGGCAGGTCGAGGTCGTCGACGGTCGCCGCGACCTGCTGGACGCCATCACCGACGCGTGGGAGGCCCTCGGCGCCGAGGAGTCCGACCGCACCGCGCAGCTGCGCACCGTCCTCGACGGCCCCGACGACGAGGACGGCTTCGACGCCGTGTCGGTCGACGACAGCGCCGGTGCCGTCGTCCTGGCCCGCCTCGCCCAGGACGTCGGCTGGCTCCTGTCGCAGGACCCGCTGGCCCGCATCGACGCCCCCGACGCCGTCCGCTCCCTGCGCATCGCCGCCCGCCGCCTGCACAGCGTCCTGACGACGACGGCACCGCTGTTCGCCGAGGGCGCCACGGAGGAGCTGCGGACCGAGCTCGCGTGGATCACCGGGGTCACCACGCCGGTCCGGGACCTCGACGTGCTGGCCGAGAAGCTGCTGGAGGACCTCGACGAGGAGGCCGCCGGGCACACGGCCGGCTCCGGGACGGGGGACCCGGCCGTCGTCGCCGACCGCGTCCGCGCCGTCCTCGCCGACCGGGCCGTCGCCGCGCACGCCGCGGTGCTGGAGGCCCTGGACTCCCAGCGCTACCGCGACCTCGTCGCCACGCTCGAGGCGTTCGTCGCCGACCCGCCGACCCTCAAGGCCGCCCGCCGCGAGGCCCGCAAGGTGCTGCTGCCCCTCGTCGCCGACGCCCACCGCGCCGCGCGCGACGCCTACCGGGACGTCGACCTCGACACCGACCTCGAGATCGACCACGACGTCGACCACGTGACCGCCGACGACGCCGACGCCCTGGCGCGCCTGCGCGACGCCGTCGCCGCCGCCCGGGACGCGGCCGGTGTCGTCGCCCCCAAGGTCGGCGAGGCCGCGGAGGAGTACGTCGACGTCCTGAAGGAACTGCTCGACCTGCTCGACGAGCACGCCGACACCGTCCTGGCCCGCGAGTTCCTCGCCGGTCTCGTCGAGGAGTTCGGTTCCGGCGCCTTCGTCCTCGGGCGCCTGCACGCGCTCGAGGAGGTCCGTTCCGCCGTGGCCTTCCACGACGTCGAGGAGGCGTGGGACGCCGCGAACCGCAAGAAGCTGCGCAAGTTCCTCAAGTGATCGACCGGTAGGGCGGGAGCGTCGCGTCGGTAGGGTCGCGGGGTGAGCGAGATCGCGACCCCCGTGCCCCTGTCCGGAGAGCGCGTCGCGCTGGAGCCCCTGTCGGCCGCCCACGCCGAGGGCCTGCGGGCCGTCGTCGCCGAGGGGGACCTGCACCGCACCTGGTACACGAGCGTCCCCGCGCCCGAGCAGGTCGACGCCGAGGTCGAGCGGCGGCTGCGGTTGCAGCGCGAGGGGGTGATGGCGCCCTGGGCCGTGCGCCGGCTCGACACCGGTGCGGTCTGCGGCGCCACCACGTACATGAACGTGCAGGCCGACGTGCCGCGGCTCGAGATCGGCTCGACGTTCTACGCGCCGAGCGCCCAGCGCACCGGGATCAACGCCGAGACCAAGCTCCTGCTGCTCACGCGCGCCTTCGAGGACCTGCGCTGCATCGCGGTGGAGTTCCGCACGCACTGGCACAACCACCAGTCCCGCACGGCGATCGCGCGCCTCGGCGCCCGCCAGGACGGGGTGCTGCGCAGCCACCAGGTGCTGCCCGACGGTTCCCTGCGCGACACCGTCGTGTTCTCCATCACCGCCGCCGAGTGGCCCGCCGTCCGCACCGACCTGCGGTACCGGCTGGCGCGCGGGGGTGTCCGGTGACCGCCGCGGAACCGGCGCTGGTCCTGCGCGGCCTGTGCAAGCGCTTCGGCGAGAAGGTGGCCGTCGACCACCTCGACCTCGACGTGCCCGCGGGCTCCTTCTACGGCGTCGTCGGCCCCAACGGGGCGGGCAAGACGACCACGCTGTCGATGGCCACCGGGCTGCTGCGCCCCGACGCCGGCCGCGCGTTCGTCGCCGGCGCCGACGTGTGGGCCGACCCGGTCGGAGCCAAACGCGCCCTCGGCGTCCTGCCCGACGGGGTCCGGTTGTTCGACCGCCTCTCCGGGCTGGAACTCGTGCGCTACTCGGGCCTGCTGCGAGGCATGCCGCGCGCGGTCGTCGAGGAACGTTCCCGTGAACTCCTCGACGCCCTCGGTCTCACCGAGGCCGGCAACACCCTCGTCGTCGACTACTCCGCGGGCATGACGAAGAAGGTCGCGCTCGCCTGCGCCCTGGTCCACGCGCCCCGCGTCCTCGTCCTCGACGAACCCTTCGAGGCCGTCGACCCCGTGAGCGGGGCGACCATCCGCAGCATCCTCACCGGGTACGTCGGCGGCGGTGGCACGGTCGTGCTGTCCAGCCACGTCATGGACCTCGTCGAACGGCTCTGCACCCACGTCGCCGTCATCGCCGGCGGCCGCGTGCTCGCCGCGGGCGACCTCGCCACCGTCCGCGGGACGGGAACCCTGGAACAGCGGTTCGTCGACCTCGTCGGCGGGACCCGCGACGTCACCGGGCTGGACTGGTTGCGGTGACCGCGACCGCGGAACCCGCCCCCGCGACGGCGCAGCCCGGCGTCGGGACGTTCGTCCGCCTCAAGCTGACGCTGCTGCGCAACGGGTTCCGGCGCAGCCCGTGGCAGGTCGTGGCCTTCGTCCTCGGCGCCGTGTGGGCCGCGGGCGTCGTCGCGCTCGTCGGCGCCGGCCTCGTCGCCCTGCGGTTCAGCGCGACCGACGTGGCCGGGCCGGTCGTCGTCGGCGGAGGCGCGCTCCTCGTCCTCGGCTGGGCCCTCGTCCCGCTCGTGGCGTTCGGCGTCGACGAGACCCTCGACCCCTCCCGGTTCGCGACGTTCGGGGTGCAACGCCGCCGGCTGGTCCCGGGCCTGCTGGTGTCCGGCCTGCTCGGCCTCCCGGGCGCGGTCACCGTGCTCCTCGGCGCCGGGGCGGTCGTCACGTTCTCGAGGACGCCGGCCGCCACGGCGTTCGCGGTCCCGGCGCTCGCGGTCACCGTGCTGACCGCGGTGGCCGCCTCGCGGATGACGACCACGGCCGCCGCGGCGCTGCTGCGCCGCCGTCGCACGCGGGACGCCCTCGTCGTCCTCGGCGGTCTGCTGCTGGTGTCCTTCGGGCCGCTGTTCAACGTCGTCGTCGGCCGCGCGAGCACCGGGCTGGCCGGGCTGGGCCGCACCGTGGCGGGGGTCGCCGGCTGGACCCCGCCGGGCTACGGGGTGGCGGCCGCCGCCGACGCGGCCGCCGGCCGCTGGGGCCTGGCCGCGTTGCGGCTGCTCCTGGCGCTGGTCGTCCTCGCGCTCGTCGTCCTCGTCTGGGCCGTCGCCCTCGGACCGGCCGGGACCGGACCGGCCGGGCAGGCCGCGGCCTCGGCGCCCGCCGACGAGCGCCGCCACCCGCTCCTGGACCGGTTGCCGGACACCCCGGTGTGGGCGCCCGTGACCGCCGTCGCCGTCCGGTGCGCGCGCTACTGGCGCCGGGACCCGCGCTACCTCGTGAGCGCCGCCTCGCTCGTCGTCATCCCGCTGCTCCTCGTCGTGCTCCCGCTCTCCCAGGGCGGCTCGGTCGGGCTCTGGCCCGTGGCGGCGGGCCCGGCGATCGCCTTCGTCATGGGCTGGTCCCTGCACAACGACGTCGCGTACGACCACTCGGCGTTCGCCCTGCACGTCGCGACCGGGCTGCGCGGCCGCGACGACCGCGCGGGCCGGGTCCTCGCGGCCGGGCTGTGGCAGCTGCCGCTGCTGCTCGTCGCCGGCGTCGCCGGGTGCCTCCTGACCGGTCGCGGCGACCTCCTGCCCGCCGTGGTCGGGGTGAGCCTGGCGTTGTTCGGGGCCTCGCTGGGGGTGTCCTCGGTGGCCAGCGCCCTCGTGCCGTACCCGGCCCCGGCGCCGGGCGCCAACCCGTTCCAGACCCCCAAGGGCGCCTCGGCCGCCACGGTCGGCGTGCAGTTCGGGACGTCGGCCGCGACGACCGTGCTGGCGCTGCCGACGCTCGTGCCGGCCGTCGTCGCTCTCGTCGGGCCGTCGTGGGTGGGCTGGATCGCCTTGCCCGTGGGGCTGGTGACGGGGATCGTCCTGCCGTGGGTCGGGATCGTCCAGGGCGGGGCCGTCCTGGACCGCCGCGCCCCGGAGGTGCTGGCGCGGGTCAGCTCCTCGTGAGCGCGCGGGGCTGACGTGGACCGCTCGGTGGTGCCGGTCGCGCTGGCGGTGGTGCTGCTGGCCGGCGTCGCCGTCGGTGTCGGTGCCCTGGGCGGGATCCGGCAGGGCCGGGACGTCGTCACCGCGGTGCTCCGGGCGGTGGTGCAGATCGTCGTCGTGGGCCTCGTGCTCGGGCTGGTGCTGCGCACGCCCGCGCTCGCCCCGTTCTACCTCGCACTGGCGCTCGGGGTGGCGAGCTGGACCTCCGCGCGCCGGCTGGGCAGCGGTGGCGTCGGCGTGCGGCGGGTGTGGCCGGTGACCGTCCTGGCGATCGGCGCGGGCGCCGGGAGCGCGGCCGGGATCGTGTTCGCCGTCGGGGCCCTGCCGCCGCACGTGCTGCAGGTGGTGCCCTTCACCGCGCAACTGATCGGCGGGTCGATGACCGCCACGACGCTCGCCGGCCGCCGGATGCTCGACGACGTCGACGCGGGGTGGCACGAGGTCGAGGGCTGGCTGGCGATCGGGGCCCGGACCGCCCAGGCGGTCGCTCCGCTGGGCCGGACCGCGGCGGCTCGCGCCCTCGCCCCGGCGCTGGACCAGACGCGGACGGTGGGGCTCGTGACGCTGCCCGGCGCGTTCGTGGGGCTGCTGCTCGGCGGGGCGAGCCCCTGGGAGGCGGCCCGCGTCCAGCTGCTGGTGCTCGTGGGGTTGCTGGCCGCCGAGACCGTCGCGGTGGTCGTCGTCACGCGGGGGATCGGAGGGTTCCTGCAAGGGCGTCCCGGTGCGCGGAACCCGTCCGGGAGCCCGTGAACCCCGTCAGGGACGACGAAGGGCTCCCACCCGGACGGGGTGGGAGCCCTTCGCGTGCACTGCCGTCAGCAGGTCAGAGCGCGACGACCGACTCGGCCTGCGGACCCTTCTGGCCCTGGGTCACCTCGAACTCCACGCGCTGGTTCTCCTCCAGCGAGCGGTAGCCGTTGCCGCCGATGGCGGAGTAGTGCACGAAGACGTCGGGGCCGCCGCCGTCCTGTTCGATGAACCCGTAGCCCTTCTCGGCGTTGAACCACTTGACGGTGCCCTGAGCCATGCTTTCTCCAACACGTTTCCAGTCGGTCAAGTCCCACGCGTCTGCGGGACTCGGGCTGAGTGGAACGCCACGCCGACCGGTCACCCGGCCGGCGCGACGCCCGCAACACACTCCGCGGGCGTTCAGAACGATCGAGGAGCTGCGGTGAGCTGCAGCCGTGGGGAAGCTAACACGCAAGGTGCAACCGTGCGCAAGACCTTCACGCGCCTTGATCACCTGTGGAGCAGCGGTGCCCCTCACCCGCGGCCGAGCGTGTCGACGGCCAGCACGACGCACGCCGCGGTCCACCCCAGGGGCGCCGGACCGGCCGGGGAGCCGTCCGGCAGCACCTTCTCCGGCAGGCTGCCCCACGCGGTCAGGTGCGCGCCCAGCCAGGTCAGCCACGCCTCGGCCTGCGCGGTGCGGCCGCACGACGCCGCGGCCAGTGCGACGAGCGCCGTCTCGGGCGTCCAGGAGATCCCGTCCTGACGCCACCCCGCCCCGGGCGCCAGCCCACCGGCCGGCCGCCGCGCGGCCACCTCGTAGACCTCCAGGGCCTGCAGGACGTCGTGGTCGGCCCGCGGCGCGAACGGCGGGAGGCAGAACGTCACGGCGGCGTCCACGGCGTCACCGCGCCCCCCGGCGCAACGGGTCCACCCCGCCGGCGCGAAGCGCTCGCGGACGAGTCCTGCGAGCGTCCCGGCGGCCGCCGAGACCGTGCGGGCGCGTCGGCGGTCCCGCAGCCGCGACAGGACGGCGGCGCCCGCGCGCAGGCCGGCGACCAGCGGCGCGACGGCCCCGAGGGTGAGGAGCCGCTCGGACCGTTCCCAGTAGTCCGGGGAGGGGTCCGGCAACCGCGTCCCGTCGGCCGTCCGGTCGAGGGTGAACTCCAGCGCGCGCTCGAGCAGCCCCCGGTGCTCCTGCGCCCGGTCCCGGGCGGAGGCGGCGTCGGGGTCGGCGTCGAGCGCGGCCCGCAGCGCCCACAGCGACCAGCCGGCCCCGTCGTCCTGGCGGCGGCGGTCGTCGGGGGTGCCGCGGCCGTCGAGCAGGTAGCGGGCCTCGAAACCGCCGTCCGGCAGCTGGACGCGGGACAGGAACCGCAGGATCCGGTCGGCGTCGTCGAGGTGTCCCGTGCGGGCCAGCGCGGCGGCCGCGAAGGCCGAGTCGCGCGGCCAGGCGTACGCCCAGGACGGCGCCGGGCCGGCCGCGACGGCCCCGTCCGGGCCCGTCAGCGCCCGCAGGTCGAGCAGCGCCCGTCGCACGAGACCGCCGTACGGGCCGGCGTCGCCGGGGACCCGGCCCGTGGCCAGCCAGGCCGACTCGGCCCGCGGGTCGGCGTCGTACCACCCGGGTCCGGACAGGAGCCGGGGCAGCGGTGCGGCCTCGGTGCGGTCCGGCAGCATCGTCGCGCCCACCGTCCCCACGCCGAGCACGGAGGCACCCCCGGCCGCCAGCAACCACCGTCGCCGCACCCCGCACCCCCTCGTGACGTCCTCCCTCCGACCGTAACCCGGGCTCGAACGGCGTGGGGACGAGTCGCGCGTTCTCCTGCCCGCACGTCACGGGCTCAGGCCCGGAACGTGGCGACGGCGGCCGCCGTCTCCTCCGCGATCAGGTCCGCGTTCACCGCGGCCCCGGCCAGGAGTCCCGCGCCGGCGGCGGTGACGACCTGCGCCTGCGGGTCGGTGACGTTCCCCGCCAGGTGCACGCCCGGCACGCTCGTCTCGCCGCCGGGGCCGGAGGGGTAGCGGTCCCCGACCTCCACGCCGCCCACCACGACGGGTTCCCGCACGATCCCGAGGTCGTCCAGCACGGGGGAGGACACGCGCACGGGCGCGCCGACGACGAGGACCTCGCGGTCGACGACGGTGCCGTCCGCCAGGCGGACGCCCCGCACCCGCCCGTCGGCCGCCAGGACCTCGCGGACCTCCCCGTCGACGATCCGGGTTCCGCGGGCCAGGAGTTCCGCACGGCGTTCGGCCGTCAGCGGGGGAGCGGTGTGCGAGAAGTACACGAGGTCGGCGCTCCACTGGCGGAACAACCAGGCCTGGTGGCCCGACAGGGCCGACGTGGCGAGGACGCCGATCGCGCGGTCGGCGACCTCGTACCCGTGGCAGTACGGGCAGTGGACGACGTCACCTCCCCAGTGCTCCCGCAGGCCCGGGACCTCGGGCAGGTCGTCGACGAGCCCGGTGGCGACGACGAGGCGGCGGGCGTGGAACTCCCCGGCGGAGCCGACGACGGTGAACGAGCCGTCGGAGTTCCGGGTCGCACCGGTCGCGGTGGCCGCCACGACCGTCCCGCCGTAGCGGCGGACCTCCTCGGAACCGCTGCGCTGCAGCTCGAACGGGTCGACGCCGTCGCGGGTCAGGAAGTTGTGGACGCCGTGCGCGGGGGCGTTGCGGGGGTTCTGCGCGTCGAGCACGGTCACGCGCCGCCGGGCGCGGCCGAGGGCGACGGCGGCGGACAGGCCGGCGGCGCCACCGCCGACGACGAGGACGTCGAGCAGGTCGGGGTTCGGGGTTCCAGGCACGGGACGAGGCATGGCAGGAGGGTCGCCCGGGGACGACCGCGACGACCAGCTCGCTTGCCGATCCGGCAACGACGGGGTCGGATGTCCGGTGTGACCGGGAGACTCGAGGACGTGGCGGTGGACGACGTGGCGGCGACGACCGCCGCGGTGGGGCCGAGGCTGCGGCGGTTGCGGACGGACGCCGGCCGCACGCTCGCCGAGGTCGGCGCGGCGACGGGGATCTCCGTGAGCACCCTGTCGCGGCTGGAGTCGGGCGGCCGGAAGGTGACCCTGGAACTCCTGCTGCCGCTCGCCGAGCACTTCGAGGTGGGGCTCGACGAACTCGTGCGCCCCGCGCGTCCGGCGTCCCGGGCCGCTCGGCGGACGGTGCACCGGGGGATGACGTACCTGCCGCTCACGGCGGCCCCGGGTGGGTTGCGGGCCTACAAGCAGGTGCTCGACCCCGGTGCGGGGGAGGAGTCGGACGAGCAGAACGTCCACGAGGGGTACGAGTGGATCTACGTCATGGCGGGGCGGTTGCGGATGCGCCTCGGGGACGACGACTTCGTCGTGGCGGCCGGGGAGGCGGCCGAGTTCGACACCCGGCTGCCGCACCGCGTCAGCAACCCCGGCACGGTCCCGACGGAGTGCCTCGTCCTGTTCGGTCGGCAGGGGGAACGGATGCACGTGCGGGCGCGGCCCCGCGCCCCGCGCGTCAGGTCGCGGTGAGTTCCCGCACGACGACCGTGCTCAGCGGTCGGTCGGCGTAGAGCAGGCGGACGGCGGCCGGATCGGGGTTCCCCGCGTCCGGCCCCTGCCACACGAGGTGCAAGCCCGCGCGCTCCGCGGCGGCCTTGGAGCGGACGTTGTGCTCCAGCAGGTACGCCGTGATCGGGAGGTCGAACCGCACCCGCCGGGCGGCGGCGACGGCGGCGCGGATGAGTTCCTGCGCGTACCCCTGGCCCCAGGAGGCCCGGGCCAGCCGGTAGCCGAGGTTCCACGCCAGGCCGAGGCGCAGGTCGCACCCCCCGGTGCCCACGAGGGCCCCGTCGGCGTCGCGCGCCACCCAGCTGCCCAGCCCCACGAGCTGCCAGCTCTCGTCGACGGCGTCGAGCAGTCCGCGCGTCGTCGCGGGGTCGGTGTGGCGGCGGCTGGGGAAGTGCTCCCACACCGCCGGGTCGGAGTAGAGGGTGAACACGTCGTCGAGGTCGGCGGGCACCGGCCGGGTCAGGACGAGCCGGTCGGTGCGGACGTTCTCCTCGCTCACCCCACCACCCTCCCACCCCGCTGGTCCCCCGTGGAGGACACTCCCTCCGCCCCCAGGGGTGCCCCGGGTGCCTGGACGCGCGTCGCGGAGCACACTGGAACCGTTGCTCGAGGACACGGGAGGACGACATGCGCACCGCTCGCACGCGAGGACTCGCCCTGGCGTCGCTGGCCGTCGCAGCGGTGGTGGCGGGGTGCTCCGACACCGCGTCCGTGAGCGTGGGCTCGGAGACGAGCTCGTCCCCGTCGAGCGCGTCCCCGTCGAGCGCGTCCCCGTCGAGCACTTCCACCACCCGGTCCGCGGGACCCACCGCGGGGGTTCCCGACGGGGCCGGTACCGCGACGACGGTCGACCTCGACGGGGACGGGCGACCGGACACGGTGTGGATCGCCGACGACGCCGAGGGGCACCGAAACCTCGGCGTCACGACGACGTCGCACGGCACGGTCTTCACGGGCTTCACCTCCGCCGCACCGCAGGCGGCGTCGGCGACGGCCGCCGTCCTCGCGTCCGGGGCTCCGGTCGTGTTCCTGGACACCGGACGTTCGGTCGAGCTGTACGTCTACCGCGTCGAGGGCCCGAGCCTGGGCGTCGTGCGCGGCGTCACGGGTGACCCGTACTCGTTCAGCCTGGGGTTCACGGACTACGGGACGGGCCTGACCTGCCGGCCGGAGGCGGACGGTCTGCACCTGTTCGGGGAGAACGCCGTCGCGGGTTCGGGGAACACGTTCACGGTGACGCGCACCGAGGTGACCGTGAGCGCCGAGCACTCCGTGGCGCAGAACGGCGCACGGACGACGGTGGGCACCGGGTTGTCCGCCGACGACCCGCGGGTGCAGGCGGGGCGGGGGACGACGTGCGGCGACGGCGGGGTCGCGCGCGAACCGCAGTGACCCTCGCGCCGGCGCGTCAGCGGAACCGGCGGCCCTGGTCCCGGCGGATGGCCCACACGGCGACGGCGCCGAACACGACGGCCCAGCCGACGAGGACGGGCACGACGCGGGTCCCGACGTCCAGCCCCGTGACGGCGCTGGTCACCAGGTCGCGTCCGGCGCGGGTCGGGGTCCAGACGGAGATGGACTGCAACCAGTCCGGCATCGTCTCCGGCGGCAGGAACAACCCGCCGGCGAACGCGAGCGGCAGCAGCACGACCTGCGCCAGCGCCAGCGCGGCCTTGGCGGGGAGCGAGTAGCCGATCGCCAACCCCAGCGCCAGCAACGGGACACCGGCGGCGAGCAGCGCGACGAGGCCCTCGAGGAACCGGGCCACGGACACGGTCGCGTCCGTGAGCAGGGCCGAGAGCGCGACGAGCGGCACCAGCCCGAGGAGGGTGAAGAACGCCCCCATGAGGACGCGCGCGAGGAACCGCGGCGCGGCACCGACGGGCAGGGTGCGCAGGTGCGTGTCCCACGGCAGCGCCCGGTCCTCGGCGATCCCCGCGCCGTGGGTGAACAGGGCCGTGCTCATGGCCGAGAACACCGCGAGCTGCGCCGTCGCGGCCGTCGCGGCGAGGGGGCTCATCGCCCCCGCCTGCGGCACGACGAAGACCGTGAAGATGAGGGCGGGGAACACCGCGGTGCTGACGACGACGACGGGCACCCGCAGGGTTTCGAGCACCTGGTAGCGGGTGTGCAACCACGTGAGCCGGGCGGGACCGACCGTGCGCGAGGGGGCGGCGGCGTGCGTCACCGGGAGACCTCCTCCGGCGTCGTCGCCCCGGAGGTGAGGGCGAGGAACGCCTCCTCGAGCGAGGCCGTCGCCACCTCCAGGTCCCGGAAGGAGACCTCGCGGCGCACGAGGTCGCGGACCAGACCGTCGGCGTCGGGGACGAGGAGTTCGACGCGGTCGCCGTCGCGGACGAGCACCTCCGCGCCCACCAGCAGGTCGTCGGGGACGGAGTCGGCGCGGAAGCGGACGCGGCGCACCTCGGTGCGGCCGCGGACCTCCTCGACCGTGCCGGACACCAGCACCCGGCCGTGGTCGACGACGACCACGCGGTGGGCGAGCGCCTCGACCTCCTCGAGGTGGTGCGACGTCAGCAGCAGCGTGCCGCCGTCGGCGACGAACCCGCGCACGGCCTCCCACAGCGACAGGCGGGCCGGCACGTCGAGCCCGGTCGTCGGTTCGTCGAGGAGCACGACGCGCGGCCGCCCGACGAAGGCGAGCGCCACCGCGACCCTGCGTTGCTGACCGCCGGACAGCCCGCCGCACTGCCGGCCGGCGAGGTCGGTCAGCCCGAACCGTTCCAGCAGTTCGGGTCGCGGCACGGGATCGCGGTGGTGGCCCGCGGCGAAGTCGACGACCTCGCGGACCTTGAGGGTCTGCGGCAGTCCGGTGGCCTGCGGGGTGACGCCGATGCGGGCGCGGGCGCCCGGGTCCCGGGGGTCGCCCCCCGCCACGCGGACCGTGCCGCGGTCGGGTCGGCGCAGACCGGCCAGCAACGACAGCAGCGTCGACTTCCCGGCGCCGTTCGGGCCGAGGACGCCCACGGCCTCCCCGGCCTCGACCTCGAGGCTGACGTCGTCGAGCGCGGTGAGGGGCCCGAACGTGCGCGTGACGTGGTCGACCTCGACGGCGGCGGCGGGTGCGGGCACGGCCCCACCCTGCCCCGGGGGTGGTGGGCGGACAACCGCGCCGGGGACGGGAAGCACACCTCGCGCCCGTGGAGGCCCCTCGGAAGGGCGCGAGGCGTGCTTCCCGTCGTTCAGGGGCGGGCGTAGCGGCGGCGGAACTTCTCCACACGGCCCTCGGTGTCCAGGACGCGGGCGGTCCCGGTCCAGAACGGGTGGCTGGCGGCGGAGACGTCGACGTCCCACACCGGGTACGTGCCGCCGTCCTCCCACTCCACCGTCGGCAGGTCGCGCGTGACGATCGTCGACCGGGTCAGGAACGCGGTGCCGGCGGACTTGTCGCGGAAGACGACGGCCTCGTAGACGGGGTGGATGGCGGGGCGCACGGGGTCTCCTCGCAGAGCTTGTCGGGAATGGTTGTCAGTAGCGGTAGTGTTGCACAGACCGTACGGCGACCAGGAGGAGATGACGTGTCGGCTCGATGCCAGGTGACGGGCGCGGAACCCGGGTTCGGGAAGTCCGTCTCCCACTCGCACCGCCGGACCAACCGGCGCTGGGACCCCAACCTCCAGCGCAAGAAGTACTTCGTGCCCTCGTTGGGACGCACGGTCACGCTGACCGTGTCGGCACGGGGCATCAAGACCATCGACCAGCGCGGCATCGAGTCCGTGGTGGCGCAGATCCGAGCGCGAGGGGAGCGCATCTGATGGCGAGGACCGCCGACGTCCGTCCGGTGATCAAGCTGAGGTCGACCGCGGGGACCGGGTACACGTACGTGACCCGCAAGAACCGCCGCAACGACCCCGACCGCATGGTCATCCGCAAGTACGACCCCGTCGCGCGCAGGCACGTCGACTTCCGCGAGGAGCGCTGATGGCCAAGACGTCGAAGACCGCCCGCAACGAGCAGCGGCGCGCCGTCGTCGAGCGCTGGGCGCAGCGGCGGGCCGAGCTGAAGCGCACGGTGGCGAACCCGCACCTGCCCGCCGGGGAACGCGCCGCGGCCCAGCTCGCGCTGCAGAAGCTGCCGCGGGACGCGAGCCCGACGCGGCTGCGCAACCGCGACGCCGCCGACGGCCGGCCCCGGGGTTTCCTGCGGAAGTTCGGCATCTCCCGCGTCCGCCTGCGGGAGATGGCGCACGCCGGGGAACTGCCCGGAGTCACGAAGTCCAGCTGGTGAGACCGTTCGGAGAGGTGCTGCGGTGAAGGTCGTCAAGTCCCTGAAGTCCCTGAAGCAGAAGGACGGCTCCATCGTCGTCCGGCGGCACGGGAAGGTGTTCGTCCTCAACAAGCGGAACCCGCGGTGGAAGGCCCGCCAGGGCTGACACGATGACGGGGTGAGCGTTCCAGACCTCCCCGTGGACCTGCACGAGGACCTGCACGAGGACCTGCACGAGGACCTGCACGAGGAACCGCCCGGTGGACCCGCCGGGCGGTTCCTGCGCACCGCGTTCTGGGCCGAGGCGGCCGCCGCGACCGGTCTGCCCCTGCAGCAGGGGGCGCCCGCAGCCGACCTCGTCGACCTCGTCCCCCCGCACGGCGCGTTCGTCGTGGCGGGGGAGCGGCGGGGCTGCGTCGGCGTGCGGACCTTGCCGGACGGGGCGGTCGAGGTGAAGCGCCTGTTCGTCACCCCCGAGGCCCGGGGCAGCGGGCTCGGCCGGTCGCTGCTCACGTGGTGCGAGGACTGGGCCCGCGCCCGCGGCGCGATCCGGCTGGTGCTCGACACGCACGGTGCCCTCACCGCCGCCCGCGCGCTCTACCTCTCAGCGGGTTTCCGCGAGGTCGAGCGGTACAACGACAACCCGCACGCGCAGTTGTGGTTCGCGAAGGAGCTGTGACGGCGCTGGACCGGCCACTGCGTCACGTTCCGACACTCCGTCGACGGCGGGAGGTCGTGGAACGCACCGCAGTGGCGGGCGTAGCGTCGGCCGTATGCAGGCGTCACAGCGGGACCGCGCCGTCGCGGCGGCGACGGAGATCGCCACGTCCTCCGGGTTGCCGGTGGACGACGCCGTCGTCCTGCACGCCTCCAACGCGCTGACGCTGCGGCTCCTGCCGTGCGACGTGGTCGCGCGCGTTTCGGTGCGGGACGTGGAGCAGGCGCAGCGCGAACTCGACCTGGCGACCACCCTGGCGGCCGTGGCGCCGGTCGTCGCGCTCGATCCGAGGGTTCCGGTCCGGGCGCACGTGCGCGGCGAGTTCGTCGTCACGTTCTGGGCGCACGAGGTGGACTCCGGGCAGCTGCCGACGCCGGACGACTACGCGCACGCTCTGCTCCTGCTGCACCAGGGGATGCGCAGCCCCGACCTGACGCTGGACGCGCCACGGTTCACCGGACGCGTGGACGCGGCCCGGACCCTGCTGCTCGACCGCACGCGGACGCCGGACGCGCCCGACGACGTCCGTGGCACGGTGCTCGACGCCCTGGCCGGCGCGGTCGCGATGATCGACCGGGCCGGGCGCCCCGAACAACTCCTGCACGGGGAACCCCACCCCGGCAACGTCCTGTCGACCCCCGCCGGGCTCCGGTTCGTCGACTGGGAGACGTGCTGCCGCGGGCCGGTGGAACTCGACGTCGCCCACGCCCCGGACGAGGTCGCGCAGCACTACCCGGGGTTGGACCCCGCCGTTCTGCACGCCTGTCGGATCGTCATGTACGCCCTCATCGTGACGTGGCGGTGGGACCGCGACGACCGGTTGCCGGACCGGGAACGGCTCGCGCGGGTCTGGTTCGCCGAACTGCAGGCGCTCCTGGACGACCCGGCCCCCGGCTGACCCGCCTCACGCGCTGGTGCGGCCGCCGTCGACGAACCACTCGGCACCGCGGACGAAGGCGGAGGCGTCGGAGGCCAGGAACAGCGCGGCCGCGGCGATCTCGTCGGGTTCCCCGAGCCGTCCGGCCGGCAGGGCGCTGCCCAGCGAGGCGGCGAACTCCTCCCGCTGCTCCTCGGGAACGAGGCCGAGCAGCCCGGGCGTGCGGGTCGGGCCGGGGCTCAGCACGTTCACGCGGAACCCGTTCTCGGGGGCGTTGAGCGTCCAGCTGCGCGCGAGGGAGCGCACCGCGGCCTTGCTCGCTCCGTAGACCTCCAGGCCCGCATCGGGGCGGACCGACGCGGTCGACCCCGTGAGGATGACCGAGGCTCCGGGCGAGAGCAGGGGCAACGCCTTCTGCACGGAGAAGACCGTGCCCTTGACGTTGGTCGAGAACGTCGCGTCGAACTGCTCCTCGGTGATGCCGCCGAGCACCTGCGGTTCGGTCCCGCCGGCGTTCGCGACGAGGACGTCGATCCTCCCGGCGCGCTCGCGGACGACGTCGTAGAGGCCGTCGAGGTCGGACAGGACCGCGACGTCGGCGCGCACCCCCATGGCCTGCGGTCCCAGGTCGGCATCCGCCGCGTCCACCTGCGCCTGCCGGCGCCCGGTGACGAACACCTGCGCCCCTTCCGCGACGAACCGGCGCGCGATGGCCAGCCCGATCCCGCTCGTCCCCCCGGTGACCACGGCCACCTTGCCGTCCAGCGTCCCGCTCATCGTCATCCTCCTGTCGGTTCGGTCCACCCGATCTGGAATGGATCGTCCACAACGTAGGACGTTCTGGACCGACCCGTCAACAACGGCTAGGCTGCGGGTGTGGCCAGGCCGAGGGAGTTCGACGAGACGAGCGTGCTGACCAGCGCTCGTGACCAGTTCTGGGCGACGGGGTTCGCCGGGACGAGCATGGACGCGATCGCGAGCGCCACGGGCCTGGGCAAGGGCAGCCTCTACGGGGCGTTCGGGGGTAAGCGCGAACTGTTCCGCCGCGTGTTCGACGACTACTGCGCCGCCGCAGTCGGTTCCGCGGCCGAGCGGCTGGACGGTGGTGACGACGGCGCGCTGGAACGGCTGACCGGGTACCTGCTCGAGCACGCCACGTCCAGCGCGGAACCGGGCCACCGGGCCTGCCTGCTCGCCAAGGGCACGGCTGAGCTCGCGGAGCACGACGACGTCGTCGCCGCCCGCTCGCGCGAGGCGTTCGACGGATTGCGCAGCGCCCTCGCCGCCGAACTCGAACGGTGCCGGCGACACGGCGATCTGAGCCCTGACGCGGACGTGGAGCAGGTGGCGGGGCTCCTGGTCGCCGTCCACCGCGGCATCGAGGCCCTCGGTGAGGCCGGTACCGATGCGGCCACCCTGCGCGGCGTCGCGCAGTCGGCCCTGGACCTGCTGCCGCGCCCCGCGCCCCGCAGGCGCCGGTCCGCCGCGCCGCGGGACTGACCGGCACCAGGGCGGGCTCACTCCACCGCGGCGGCCCACCCACCCGGGTCGGACGGCCCCGGCACCGCGCACAGCCCGAACCACAGCACGAGCAGGTCCAGCCACGCACGCTCGGCCGCGTCGAGGGGCCGCACGGACGCGTACCCCGCCACCAGGGTCCGGCGGACCTGCGGCGGCGTGGGTCGCCAGGCGCGGAACCGGGTCGCGAGGTACACGCTCGCCTGCGCCAGGTCCTCGACGGGGTGGGCGCGGTGGGCGTCGTCGAGGTCGAGAACCCCGACGACGCGGCTGTCCCGCACGAGGACGTTCGCCGCGCGGAAGTCGCCGTGCACCACCTGCGGCGCCCCCGAGAGGTCCGGCGCCTGCGAGAGGAGCCGGGCCAGCCGACGGGAGGCGTCGGGGACGTGGCCGGGATCGGCGGCCGTGAGCCAGGCCCCGACGCGGTCGCGCAGGGTTCCGGCGGCGCGCGGGGGAAGGTCCGTCGTCAGACCGGTGAGCGCCGCGTGGGTGCGGGCCAGCCACGCCCCCGCGTCGTGGACGGCAGCGGCGTCCGAGACGTCGAGCCAGTCGCCCGCCAGTTCTAGGAAGACCCCCGTGGACAGGTCGCCCCCAGGACCGGCGGCCCGGACGCGGAAAGTCCCGTCGGGGGTGCGCCGGGGCGCGGCGACGGGGACCCCGGCGCGGGACAGGTGGTCCAGGGCGGTCGTGGTGGCGTCGAGCCGCGCGAAGCGGTCCGCCGCGCAGGAGAACTTCAGGACGAGCGGACCGACGTCGGCGGCGTGGACCCACGCCACCGCGTTCTCCCCGCTGAGGACGAGGCGGGAGCAGGGTCCGGCGCGCAGACCCCACGAACGGCGGAGCAGGTCCCCGGCCCAGCCCGACACCTCGTCGAGGTCGGCGAAACCGAACCGCTCCCGCAGGGCCGAGGTGGCGCCGTCGTCCTCCCACAGCATCGACAACCCCGGCGCCAGCACGGCCCGACCGTAACCGCCGCACCCCGCGGGGGGTGTGCGCGAAGCGTGCGGGAGGGGTAGGAACTCCTCGTGCGCATCGACCTCACGGGCCGCACGGCCCTCGTCACGGGTTCCAGTTCGGGCATCGGCCTCGCCATCGCGCAGGGCCTCGCGCGGTGCGGGGCGGAGGTGGTGCTGACCGGCCGCGACCCCGGTCGCCTCGAGGCGGCAGCCGCCACGGTCGAGGGCGCGGCCCGCACCGTCGCGGGCGACGTCACGACGGAGGCGGGCCACGCCGCGCTCGTCGCCGCGGTCCCGGCCGTCGACGTCCTCGTCAACAACCTCGGCATCTTCGGGTCGGCCGACCCGCTGCAGATCGACGACGACGAGTGGCGCCGCTACTTCGAGGTCAACGTCCTCACCGCGGTGCGCCTGACGCGGCACTACCTGCCGGGCATGACGGCGAACGGATGGGGCCGGGTGCTCTACACGTCCAGCGACTCGGCCGTCGTCACCCCGGCCGAGATGATCCACTACGGCGTCTCCAAGACCGCCCTGCTCGGCGTCCACCGGGGTTTCGCCAAGGCCGTCGCGGGCACGGGCGTGACGGTGAACAGCGTGCTGGCCGGGCCGACCCACACCGGTGGCGTGGAGGGCTTCGTCCGCGAGCTCGTCGGCGACGGCCCGTGGGAGGAGGCGGAGCGGGAGTTCATGACGCGGTACCGGCCGCAGTCGTTGCTGCAGCGGCTCATCGAACCCGAGGAGATCGCGAACATGGTCTGCTACCTCGCCTCCCCGCTGGCCTCGGCGACGACGGGGGCCGCCGTCCGGGTGGACGGCGGCTACGTCGACGCGATCCTGCCCTGAGGCCCGGCAGGAACCGGGATCAGAGCCGGCGCGCGAGCTCCTGCGCGGCCTCGCGTGCGGCCGCGAACTCGGCGTCGGCGCGCTCGCGCAGGTCGGCGAGGTCCGCGAGCCGGTCGGCGAGCGTCGCGCTCGTCTGGACGACGTGGACGTCCATGGCGAGGCTGGCGCCGAGGATGATCTGCAGGACGGGGACGCCGTGGTCCCAGCCCTCGGTCGGGCTGCCCGCGTCGTACGTGGCGCCGCGCGAGCTGACGACGACGGCGGGCCGGCCCGCGAGCGGCTGCGAACCCTCCCCGGCCAGCGCGCCCGGGATGTGGACGTGGTCGAGCCACACCTTCAGCGTCGAGGGCACCGTGTAGTTGTAGAGCGGAGCGCCCACGAGCAGCACGTCCGCGGCCAGGAGCTCGGAGTGGATCTGCGCCGTCAGGGCGTCCTGGTCGGCCGGGACCTGCGCCCCGGGCAGGCGGTCGGCCGCGGGCCAGTGCTGCTCGTTGGTGGCGAAGTGCGGGAGCGGGTCGCGGTGCAGGTCGCGGTGGGTCACCGTGAACTCGGCCCCGCGACCGGTCCAGGCCTGCGCGAAGGCCGCCGTGAGGGCGCGCGACCGCGACGTCGCGAGGTCGGCGGAGGAGTCCAGGTGCAACAGGTGCGGCATGGGCGAAGGCTACCCAGCGCCCCCGCCCCGGGGACGCCGCAGGCTCAGACGACCTCGGCGACGACCGGGCGGGACGCCTCGACCCGGGCCGGCGGCCGGCGCACCCGCGCCACGACCCGGCAGACGAGGTAGATCGTGAACGAGACGGTCGTGACGTACGGGCTGATGGGTACCGAGGACCCCAGCGCCAGCAGCATCCCGCCCACCATCGCCGTCAGCGCGAAACCCACCGACAGCAGCGGCACGACGAACGGCGACGAACTGATCCGCGTCGCGGCCGCGGCCGGCGTGACGAGCAGCGCCAGCACGAGCAGGGCCCCGACGATCTGCACGCTCATCGCGACGGCGAGCCCGAGGACGAGCATGAACACCGGCGACAGCAGGCGCACGGGAACACCCCGCGCAGCGGCGACGTCGGCGTCGAGGGAGGCGAACAGCAGCGGCCGCCACATGACGAGCAGCGCCACCAGGACGACGGCGGACAGCACGGCCAGCGAGACGAGCTGCGGGTTGTCGACCGCCACGATCTGCCCGGTCAGCAACCCGAACTTGTTCGCGGCCCGCCCCTGGTAGAGCGCCAGGAACAGCACCCCCAGGCCCAGGCCGAACGGCATGAGCACCCCGATGGCGGAGTTGTGCTCGCGCGCGCGGTTCCCCAGCACCCCGAACAGCACCGCGGCCAGCACCGACCCGACGAGGGAACCCAGGACGACGTTCACGCCGACGAGCAGCGCGAACGCGGCGCCGGCGAAGCTGAGTTCGGCGATGCCGTGGACGGCGAACGGCAGGTCGCGCGCGACGATGAACACGCCCACCAGCCCGCCGATGAGGCCGAGCAGCGCCCCCGCGTAGAGGGAGTTGTGCACGAGCGCGAGCAGGGCGCCGTAGTCGGAGAAGTCGAAGACCCGGTCCCACGCGATGGAACCCGGCAGGGCACCGGGGAGGACGCTGTGCATCAGGAGGCTTCCTCGTGGTCGTGGGCGTGCGGGTGCTCACTGGGGGCCGCGCCCCCGGCCACGAGCACGCGCCCACCCGAGCGGAGCACCTCGACGGGCGAGCCGTACAGCTCCGACAACGTCGCCGAGTTCATGACGGCGTCGGGCGGGCCGACGCGGAACCGGCCGCCGGCCAGGTAGAGCACCCGGTCGGCGTAGGGCAGGACGGGGTTCACGTCGTGCGTGACGAAGACGACGGCCGCGCCCGTGCGCAGCCGCGACTCGTGGAACAACGCGCTGACGGCGGCGGCGTGGTTCAGGTCCAGGGACAGCAGGGGTTCGTCGGCCAGCAGCAGGTCGGGGTCGCCGACGATGCTCTGCGCGACCCGCAGCCGTTGCTGCTCCCCGCCGGACAACCGGCCCACGGGGGAGTCGGCGTAGGCGGTGGCGCCGACGGCCTCCAGCACACGGTCGACGCTCGCGCGGGTGCGGCGGGACGGCAGCAGCGGACCCCAGCGGTGGCCGTCGAGACCGAGGCGGACGAAGTCCCGGGCGCGCAGCGGAGTGGCGGGGTCCAGGCCCTTCTGCTGCGGTACGTACCCGATGCGCCGGTTCCCCCGCTGGACGGGGCGGCCCGCGACCTCGACCGTGCCGCGTTCGAGGGGCTGCTGGCCGAGGACGACCTTGAGCAGACTGGACTTGCCGGCGCCGTTCGCGCCGAGGACGGCGATGAACTCGCCGGGGGCCACGTCGAGGTCGAGGCCGGACCAGAGCCGGCGGTCGCCGTAGGCCAGCGACGCGCCGCTCAGGCGGAGGGCGGGGGTCCCCGACCTCACTTCCCGCTCAGCGCCGCGGTGATCGCGTCGGCGTTCCCGGTCATCCACGTCGTGTAGTCCTTGCCCTCGGGGAGCGTCTCGGTCACCGGCACCACCGCGATGCCGTTGCTCTTGGCGGCGTCGAGGACCTTCTCGGTCTGCGGGCCGGTCGTCTGCTCGTTGTAGACCAGCGCCTGGACCTGGTGTCCGCTGAAGAGTGCCAGGGTCTCCTGCAGCACGTCGACCGGGACGTCGGTCTCCTCCTCGATGGCCTCGGAGAACTTCTCCGGCGTCCTGTTCTCGGCACCGAGCGCCTCGAGCAGGTACCCCGGGACGGGTTCGGTGATCGCGACGGCCTTGCCCTGCGTGGAGGCCTTGTCCGTCTCGATCTTCTGCTCGAGGGTGTCCAGGCCGCTCTCGAAGCTCTTGAGGTTCGCCTCGAAGGTGGCGGCGTCGTCCGGGGCGGCCTTCGCGAGGGAGGCCTCGATCTCCTGGGCGACCTTGCGGACGGTCTCGACGTCGTACCAGACGTGCTCGTTGAGCTCCTCGCCCGCGGCGGCCTGCTTGCCGGAGATGTCCACGGCGTTCAGGACGGTCGCCTTGGCGGAGGCCGCCTTCAGCATGGTGTCGACGAAGTCGTCGTAGCCGCCGCCGTTCTCCACGACGAGGGTCGCCTTGGACAGCTCCAGCTGCGTGCGGGTGTTCGCCTCGTAGCTGTGCGGGTCCGCGCTGGGGTCGCTGATGATCGACGTGACGGTCGCGTCGTCCCCGGCGATGGAGCTCGCGACCGAGCCCCACACGTTGGTCGAGGCGACGATGCTCAGACCGGTGCCTCCGCTGGCGGAGGCGGCGGCCGGCGAGGCGCTGTCGCTGCCGCCGCCGCAGGCGGACAGGGCGACGACGGCGGTCAGGGCGGAGGCGAGGGCGAGGGTCGAACGGCGCGACGGCATGCGACGGCTTCCTGACGATGGGAACGGTTCGCAACAACTGTACGCCTGTCACGACCCTCCACCGAGCGCGCCTCACGCCCCCTGGGAGAGCCGGCCGCGCAGGACGCTGTCGGAGGAGTGCCCGGGATCCCCGTCGAGCGGTTCGCGCGAGACGTCCACGACGTCGAACCGCGACAGGTCCACCCCGGCCGGGACCGTGACGGTCATGTCGTCGCCGGCCATCGTGCCCAGCGACACCATGCCGCCGTCGGCGTCGAGCAGCCACGCCTCGAGGTAGCCCTGCGCGGGGGAGCTGACGCCGTGCACGGTGAGGTGCAGGCGCACGGAGCCGTCCTCGTCGGCGACCTGCGCCGTCCCCCCGGGACCGTCGACGCCCTCGTCCGTCGCGCCCGGAGGCCGCAGCGTGGCCGAGGACACGACGCTCGGGCGCGCGGCGACAGGCTCGGACCCGGTGGCCAGCCGCGAGCCCGCGACGCCCGCCACCCCGCCGACGAGGAGGCCGGCGAGGGCGGCCGCGGCGACGGGCGGGGCGAGCCGGCGACGGGGCCCCCGTCCCGCCGGGCGCGCTCGGCGGTGCCCGTCGAGGCGTGCCGGGGATGGCGACGGGGCGAGGGGTGGAACCGCTTGCAGGACGGTGGGTCGCGTGTCGGCGGACGTCGCCGCGTCGAAGCCGACCTCGTGGGCGATCCGGTCCCACGTGCCGGCCGGGGGTGCCAGTGCCTGGACGTCCTCGGCCGCCCGGGCCGCGCCCAGGCGCGCCCAGCCGGCCACCTCCGCCCGGCACTCCTCGCAGTCGGCGAGGTGCTGGTGCGCGGCGGCGCCCAGGGGTTCGCCGAGGCCGGCCAGCGCCGCCTCGTCCTCGTCGAGGTGCGGGACCCCGGTGCCCTCAGTCGGCCGCACGGTCGACCTCCAGACGGTCGCGCAGCCGGTGCAGCGACCGGCGCAGGTGGCTCTTGACCGTGCCCAGGGGCAGTCCCGTGCGGGCGGCGACCTGGGCGTGCGTGAGGTCGTCGAAGAAGGCCATCCGGACGAGCGTGCGCTGGGGCTCGCCGAGCTCGTCGATCTCGGCGAGCAGGACCACCCGGTCGGCCACGGCGTCCTGCGGCAGCGGCTCGTGGAGGACGGCGGCGTCCCCGCCGTGCAGCTGGTCGGGTTCGGTGACGACCTCGGAGCGGTAGCGCTGCGCGAGCGCGTCGGCGATGCGGTGCCGGGTGATGCCGACGAGCCAGGCCGCGAACGAGGACCGGTCGGGGTCGTAGTTCTCCCGCGAGCGCCAGGCGGCGACGAAGACGGCCTGCACGACGTCCTGGGCGTCCTGCTCGCCGAGCCGGCGGCGGGCCAGCCCGTTGACGAGGGGGGAGAAGCGTTCGTAGGCCTCGCGCAGCCCCCGCTCGTCGCCCGCGCGGACGGCGCGTCCGACCTCGGCGTCGTCCCACGCGGCCGGTGCGGTCCAGTCGCCCGACCGGTCCGTCCCGGCCGGGGACTCCGGCCGCGGGCTCACGGCACCACCGTAGGGCGGCCGGGCCGACCCGCCACCCGGGGAGGCACGGCCGGCGTCACCCCGCCCGGGCGGGCAGGTCCGGGTAGTCCGGCACGGTGAACGCGTCGGCGGGCGGGTTCGTGAACCGGCCCGTCAGCCCGCCGAGGGCGCGGGCGGGCCGGCTCGTCAGCACGCGCACGCCGGTCCACAGCGCCTGCCGGTGCCAGGCCGTCCGCGGGTTGGCGACCGCGGGCGTCCCCGGGGGCAGGTCCTGCGCGCGGGTGACGAGGGGCCGCAGGCGGCGTTCGTAGGCGGCGAAGGCGTCGGTGTGCGAGCGGCCGCGGGCGTGGGCCGTGGCGAGTTCGCCGGCCAGGACGTAGGCGCCGGTGAGGCCGAGCGTCGTGCCCATGCCGCTGACGGGCGAGGCGCAGTGCGCGGCGTCCCCCAGCAGCACGACGCGTCCGCTGCTCCAGCGGTCCAGGTGCACCTGGGCGAGGTCCTCGAAGTGGAAGGGGGTGCCGTCCAGGGCCGCCAGGACGCGGTCGGTCTCCCAGCCCGCGTCGCGGAACACCCTGCGCAGCACCGTGACCTGGGCGGCGGGGTCGAGGTCGGCGAGGCCGCGGGTGGGGGACAGGAAGTTCAGCAGCGCCCGCGTCGTGCCGGTGTCGTCGGGGCGCAGGTGGACGCTGCGGCCCTCGAGCGCGTTGTACCAGCGCCAGGTCCGGTCGTCCGTGGCCGTGCGCGGGATCGTGACGTAGACGCAGTACATGCCGAGCGGCCGGACCGGGTCGCCGCCGAACACCAGGTCTCGGGTGCGCGAGCCCACGCCCTCGGCGACGACGACGAGGTCGACCTCGCGGACGTCGCCCGAGGCAAGGGTGACGGTGACGCCGTCCCCGTGGTCGTCCAGACCCGTGACGTGGTCGCCGAACACGCGCTCGGTGCGTTCGGCGGGCAGGTCGAGCAGCAGCCCGGACAGCTTGCCGCGCAGGATCTCCAGCTCGGCGGTGGCGCCGTCGCTCTCGCCCTGCGCCGCGGGCAGGACCGCGCGCGGACGGCCGCGCTCGTCGACGAACGCGGTGCCCTCCTCCGTCGTGTGCGCCGCGAGCGCCGCCTGCTCGATGCCCGTGCGGCGCAGCACCTCCCGCCCGGCGCCGCGGACGTCGACGTTCTGCCCCTCCTCGCGGCGGGCGGCGGCGCGTTCGACGAGGACGACGGCGAAGCCCGCGCGGTCGAGCCAGTGCGCGAGCAGCGGACCGGCGACGCCGGCGCCGGAGACCAGGACGGTTCCGTGGTGGGACTGGGACGACATGCGATCCTCCGGGGGTCGATGTCGTTCAGTGAACTGGTCGCTAGGCTCTCTAGCAACCCGAGGGAGTCGCACGTGCCGGAGGAGATGGTCCCCGGGCTCTCGCCCGTCGTCGTCGCCGTGCGCGAGGTCATGCACGCGTCGCGGGAACTGGGCAACCGCATCGCCCGCGGGTCGGGGCGCAGCGCGACGGACACGACCGCGCTCGGGCTGCTCGACATGTACGGGCCGCTCGGGCCCGCCGAGCTCGCCGGGCACCTCGGCATCAGCACGGCCTCGGCCACTGCCCTCGTCGACCGGCTGGAGGAGGCCGGTGACGTCCACCGGGTCGCGCACCCCACCGACCGCCGGCGGGTCGTCGTCCACCTCGAAACGGCGACGCGCGAGCGCGAACGCGCGGTGTGGACCCCGGTCGTGGCCGACATCGACGCGGCGGCGCGGGAACTGCCGCCGGGTGAGCAGGAGGTCGTCCGCGCCTGGTTGGTGCGGTTGGCCGACCTGCTCGCCCGGCACCCCTGAACCCGGGGCCCCGCGTCAGGGGACGAGCACGGGTTTCACCGTCGCGCCGCTGTGCATGTCCGCGACGGCCTCGTCGAACCGGTCGAAGGAGTACGTCCGCACCAGTTCCCCCAACGGCATCCGGCCGTCCGCCACGAGGTCGACGAGCGCCGGGATCAACGTCGCGCCGTCGCCGTCGCCGAGGGTGATGCCCTCCACCCGGCGGCCCGGCAGCAGACCGTTCACGTCCACGCCGACCTCCACGCCGAACGGCGGCGCCCCCACCGCCAGGGCGGTTCCCCGCGGGGCGAGCGCGTCCACCCCGGCTCGCAGCAGCGCGGGAACGCCTGTGGTGTCGACGACGCCGTCGGCCCCGCCGCCGGTGACGTCGAGCAGGACCGCCGTGAGGTCGCCGTCGAGGGCGGAGGTGTCCACGACGTGCGTCGCTCCGAACCTGCGCGCCGTCTCCAACCGGTGGGCCACGCGGTCGACGGCGACGATCCGCGTCGCGGGGGTGAGCGCGGCGGCCGCGACGGCGGCCAGCCCGACGGCTCCCGCCCCGAGCACGACCACCGCGTCACCGGGCCTGGGGCGCAGCGCGTTCCACACCGCACCGGCCCCCGTCTGGAAACCGCACCCGAGCGGGGCCAGCGTCGGCAGCGGGGAACCGGCGGGGACGCGGACGAGGCTGCGCTCGTCGACGAGGGCGTGCCGTGCGAACGAGGACTGCCCGAAGAAGTGCCCGCCGAGGGGTTCGCCGGCGCGGGTGATCGTGGGGCTGCCGTCGGCGCGGCGGCCGCCGAGCAGGTTCAGTGGCAACCACTGGACGCAGTAGGCGGGGTGGCCCTGGCGGCAGTTCCTGCAGTCGCCGCAGGACGTGAACGAGGTGAGGACCTCGTCGCCGACGGACACCCCGCGGACGGCGGACCCGACGGCCTCGACGATCCCGGCGCCCTCGTGGCCGAGGACCCCTGGCAGGGGGAACGGCAGGGCGCCGGAGGCGACGGTGAGGTCGGTGTGGCACAACCCGACGGCGACGGTGCGGACGAGCACCTCGTCCGGGCGCGGATCGTCGAGTTCCACCTCGACGGCGCGGGCGGACGCTCCTCCGGACTCGACGACGAGGGCTTCGGTGGTGGTGGGCACGGCGGGTTCCTCCCTCAGGCCAGCGAGACGACGACGGACTTGGTGCGGGTGTAGGAGTGCAGCGCCTCCGGTCCGTACTCGCGGCCGAACCCCGAGGCGCCGACGCCACCGAACGGCACGGCCGGGTCCAGCAGCGCCCAGTCGTTCACCCAGACGATGCCGGCACGCAACCGCGAGGCGACGCGGTGGGCGCGGGCGACGTCGCGCGTCTGCAGGCCCGCGGCCAGGCCGTAGGGGGTTCCGTTCGCCATCTCGACGGCCTCGTCCTCGGAGTCGAACGGCTGCACCGTCAGGACCGGGCCGAACACCTCCTCCGCGACGACGGGGTCGGTGCTCTTCACGTCGGCCAGGACGGTGGGGCAGTAGAAGAACCCGTCTGCGAGGTCGCCGGGGAGCTCGGGGCGCGCGCCCCCGCACACGACGCGGGCGCCGGAGGCCCTGGCCTGCTCGACGTACCCCTCGACGACCTCGCGCTGACGGGCCGAGGCGAGCGGACCGACCACGGTCGCGGGATCGCGCGGGTCGCCCAGCGGAACCCCGGGGACGGCCTGCGCGAGGATCCCGAGGACCGTCTCGTACAGGGGGCGTTCGACGAGCAGGCGCGGTCCGCCCATGCAGAACTGCCCGGTGTTGAAGACGAACGCCTTGACCGCGGCGCCGATCGCCGACTCGACGTCCGCGTCGGCGAAGACGATGTTCGCCGCGTTCCCGCCCAGTTCCATCGTGACCTGGGTGAGGTTCTGCCCGCTGACGGCGGCGGCGTGCCGGCCGACCTCCGTGGACCCGGTGAACGCGACCTTGTCGACGCCCGGGTGCCGCAGCAGCGCCTCGCCGACCACGCCGCCGGAACCGGTCACGACGTTGACGACGCCCGCGGGAACTCCCGCGTCGAGGAACAGCTGGGCCATGAACAGAGCGCTGAGCGAGGTGTCGGCGGCGGGTTTGTGGACGACCGTGTTCCCGGCCGCCAGGGCGGGGGCGATCTTCGTGCTAGACAGGACGAGCGGGAAGTTGAAGGGCGTGATGGCCGCGACGACGCCGACGGGTTCGCGGACCGTGTAGGCGTGCGCGGGGAACGGGGTCGAGCGGACGGAACCGTCCATCGTCTGCGCCAGCGCGGCGCAGTACGCGTACTGCTCGGCGGCGGTCTCGACGTCCACCGGGCGGCAGAGCCCCACGGGTTTGCCGACGTCGAGGCTCTCGAGGCGGACGAGTTCGTCGGCGTTCTCGCGGATGAGCTCGGAGATGCGCAGCAGGACCTTGGAGCGGTCCCGGCCCGTGGTGCGCCCCCACGGGCCCTCACCGGCGGCGCGCGCCGCGGCCACCGCCGCGTCGACGTGCTCCACCCCGCCGCGCGCGACGTTCCCGACGACGCGGCCGGTCGCCGGGTCGACGACGTCGAGCCGTTCGGCCGTCTCCACGCGCCGCCCGTCGATGAACAGGCCACCCAGGGCCGCGGGCACTGCCTCCGCCATGTCGCACCTCCGTGTCCGGGGCCGTCCGACGGCTTCGTCGGCGGTGGGCACAGCGTGCGATGCGTCAGGAAACCTGTCAATGGTAGATACCTCTGGGGCGCGCCGGGGGGAGGGATCGTCGTCCAGCGCTGCGCGCTGGCTCCAGCAGCCGGCTCAACCTGCGAGCCGGCTGCGTCAGCGATCCCCGCGGGAGGCGGCGCGGTCAGGGCCGGGTGGGCCCGTCCTCGACGACCCGCGTGATGCACGCGATGAGCAGCGGGACCGCGAGCATCGCGCCGACGGCCGGGACCGCGGCCCCGGAGTCGTTCACGGCGAACCCGATGACCAGCAGCACGAGCAGGCACGCTAGCCCGGGCTTCAGGACGGGGTGGCGCTCGTAGGTGCGTTCCAGCACCGAGACGCCCAGGACCCGCGGCCGGGCCAGCACGACGGCGATGAACACGGTCGCCAGGGCGAGGACCAGGCTGAGGATCCAGTTGCTGAACAGGATCCGCAGGTTCTGCTCGCCCTTGCGCTCGACGACCTGCCACGCCCCGCCGTCGACGACCGTCTGGACGAACCGGCCCAGGTGGGTCTGGTCGTCGACGGGCCGCAGCCAGTCGGCCACCGAGATGGCGGCGAGCACCAGGAGCGTCGCGCCGAGGAGGACGACGACGCGCTTCGGCGTGACCTTCACCCCGGCCACGACGAGGGCGAGGAGCCCGAAGGCGGGCAGGATCGCCGGCGGCCCGCCGAAGTCGGCCCCGAGGACGCCGTCGACGTACGTGGCGAGCAGGCCCATCACCGCCACGAGCACGACCGCCGCCCGCCGACGGCCGGAGCGCACGAGCCAGTCCGCCACCGCGACCGTGAACAGCAGCGAGCCGGCCGCGAAGAGGGCGAACTGCGGGTTGCCCATGCCGTAGAAGCGGCCGGCGACGACCGGTTGCAGGCCGTTGAGGCTCGACGTCATGAGCCGCGAGCCCGTGGCGCAGTCGACGGCCAGCACGGCCGCCACCACGAACCCGACGAACCCCAGCGGCCCCAGCGCGTGCCGCCGCCACGGTCCGAGCAGCGCCAGGGCCGTGATGACGACGACGTACACCGCGACGGCCCCCGTCACGGCCAGCAGGTGGCTCGCGGTGGAGTCCCCCGCCCGCCACCACGGGATCGTGTTGGCCAGGAACGTCGAGGCGCACACGGCGGCGAAGGCGACGGCCACCGCGCGCAGCCAGGCCAGGATCCGCCGGCGTCCCGCGGTGCCGCCCCAGGCCTTGCGCAGCGCGAGCGTCGCGACGCCGTACAGCAGGATCTGCGAGGCGCCCCACACCGTGAAGAACGGCCCGACGAGCGGCTGGACGGCCTGGGCCGCGGCGTCGAGGTCGCGGACCTTGCGCTCGCGGTCGGCGGCGGACGCGTCGGCGTCGGTGCTCGTCACGGGGGCGCCGACCAGGCCGGGCGTCCCGTGGTCCGAGCCCAAGGCCAGCGCCAGGACGGTCGGCGTCAGGTCGGTCGTCTGGACGATGGCCGTCTGCCGGGTCGAGCGCGAACCCAGGAACCCCTCGTAGTCGCCCGAGCCCGGCTGCGGGCCGGTCGCCGCGGCGAACTGCAGGTGCGCTGTGGCGCCGGCGTCGGCGAGGGAGACGGCGAGGAGCGTCGTCGCGTCCGCGCCGGTGGAGTCCGCGACGGCCCGCTGGACGGCGGCCACGCGCGCGTCGACCTCGGCGACCTGCGCGGCGCGCGACTCCGCCGGCGCCTGCTCCCGCGAGGGCAGGTCATCGGGGTCGCGCACGACCCCCGCGTCCACGACCACGACGCGGGTGCCGTTCTCGAGGGCGTCCTGCACGTACCCGCCGATCTCGGCGGGGGTGCTCGCCGCGACGTAGTCGGGGACACGGCCGGAGGTGTCGGCGAGCGCGATCGCCGCACCGGGTCCGACGGCCAGGGAGTCCACGGAGGACAGCGCGGCCCCGAGCGTGCCGGGGACGGCGCCGAAGGTGTCGCCGTCGGCGATCCGGCGGAACTCGTCGAACCCGGGGACCGTCGTCGGTCCGCCGACCACGTCGGTGGCGACGGCCGGAGCGGGGACCGCGGCGCACGCGGCGCTCGCGTGCTGGGCCGACGTCCCGTCGAAGTCCGTGGCCCGCCGACCCGCGGACAGGCCCAGCCAGCCGTCGGCCGGGCACGCGGCCGTGAAGACGCTGCGCACGGCGACCGTCCCGATCGCACCCGAGGTCATCGACGCGAGCGCCGGGGTCGCCTGCTCGGACACGTCGGTCCACCGCACGCCCGAGAACCCGACGACGACGAGCGGGGCACGCCCTTCCCCCGCGCTGGTGGCCGCCTGCGCCGGCGCCGCGCCGACCCCCAGGACGACCGCCAGCACCCCGAGGACAGCGACCGCCGCTGCCAACCCCCGGGCGGAAAACACACTTTCCGCCCCTGCGAGGGGGGTGCGGGGGGCGGAAAGAGTGTTTTCCACGCGGGCTCGGGGGGTGGTCGGGTGGGGCACGGTCCCAGGCTAGGGGTGGGGATGGTCGGGACCCGTGCCCCGCTGGGGGAGGATCGGGGGGTGCTGACGCAGGGGACCGCTGAGCCGGCCGGACCGACGGGAGTGCGCTCCCGGGGGGGTGCGGGCCTGTGGCGGGCGCTCGGCGTGCTCGTCGTGCTGGCGGCGGTCGCGCCGATCGTGCACCGCTACCTCGTCGCCTACCCCGACGACCAGTGGCAGGTCGACCTCGAGGTCTACCGCGAGGCCGGGCGCTCGCTGCTCCTCGGCCGGCCCGTCTACCTCTTCGAGACGGAGGTGCCCCAGCTCCTGCCGTTCACGTACCCCACCTTCTCGGCCGTGCTGTCGATCCCGCTGGCGCTCATGCCGTGGACGGTGGCGGGGTGGGTGTGGACGGGGTTCCAGCTCCTCCTGCTGTACGTCGTCGTCGGGCTCGCCTTCCGGCCGCTGCTGGACCGCGCGGGCCGCTGGACGGGCCTGGCCCACGGCCTCGTCGTCGCGGCGTGCGTGTGGATCTCGCCGGTGGGGGAGAACATCCGGTTCGGGCAGGTGAACGCGGTCCTCGTGACGCTGTGCCTCCTCGACCTCGTCAAGGGCTCCGACGGCCTGCGGATCGGGCGCTTCACGCTGCGCTGGCCCAGGGGCGCGCTCGTCGGGATCGCGGTCGCGATCAAGCTGACGCCGGGCGTGTTCCTCGTCCACTTCGCGATCACGAAGCAGTGGCGCGAGCTGCGCAACGCCGTGCTGGCCGCGGTCGGGGTGACGGTCGCGACCTTCGCCATCGCCCCCGAGGGGTCCCTGGAGTTCTGGACGTCGGCGCTGCTGAACTCCGACCGCCTCGGTCCCAACGCGGGGTCGTCCAACCAGTCGCTGCGCGGCTTCGTCCTGCGCCTGTACCTCTCGGACGGGGCGACGACGGCGCTGTGGGGCGTCCTGGCCCTCGCCGCCGCCGTCGCCGGCTTCGCCCTGGCGCGGGCTCTGTTCCGGCGCGGGAACCTCGTCGGTGAGGTGGCGGCGTGCGGGCTCGTCGCGCTGCTCGTCTCGCCCGTGTCGTGGCTGCACCACTACCTGTGGGGCGTCGTCGTGCTCGGTGCGCTCGTCGGCGACGCCCGGGTGCGGGCCCGGGTGGTCGCCGCCGTCGCCGGGCTCCTGCTGCTGTGGATCGCGTGGCCGTGGTGGGGCGCGAACCTGCTCGCCGAGCGCAGCGTCCCGACCGCCGTCGCGCGCTTCGTGCAGAACGGGGACCTGTGGTGGGCGTGTGCCGCGGTGGTCGTCCTGTGGCGGTTGCTCGTCCGACACACCCCCCCCTCAATCACGGGTAGTGACGGATCGGTCGCATAGCGTTTAGATTTTTCCCCCACAGGGCATCACAGGTCCACGCGCGAACACCGCGTGACACCACTTGAGGGGGGCAATGCCGTGAGTGAGACCAGCAAGGGACTCCGCCCCACCGTCGACGCCTGGGAGTGGCAGCTCTCGGGCGCCTGCCGGGACGCCGACTCCGAGCTCTTCTTCCACCCCGAGCTGGAACGGGGAGCAGCACGCCAGCACCGCGACGCCGCGGCGCTGGCCATCTGCGCCGAGTGCCCCGTGCTGCGCCAGTGCCGGCAGCACGTCCTGACGCACCGGGAGAACTACGGCGTCTGGGGCGGGCTGACCGAGGACCAGCGCGACGCGATCTGGAGCGGGCGCACCGACAAGCGCAAGCTGCGCCGGGCCGGCTGAGCGCCGCCCCGGTCCCGGCCGTCCCCGTCGGGGGAGGGGGACGGCTACTGTGCGGGACCGTGCTGCGCTACGCGTTCTTCGGCCCCGTCGGGACCTTCTCCGAGGCCGCCATGCGGACCGTCGTCGGCGACGCGCCCGCCCAGGCGTTCTCCAGCGTCGACGCCACCATCGAAGCCGTCCGCAGCGGTGCGGCCGACGTGGGGTGCGTGCCCATCGAGAACTCCGTCGAGGGCGGTGTCCCCGCGACGCTGGACGGGCTCGCGGTCGGTGACCCGCTCGTCGTCGTCGCCGAGGTCGTCATCCCCGTGACGTTCGTCCTCGCGGCCCGCCCGGGCGTCGGCCTCGGCGACATCACGCGCGTCAGCACGCACTCGCACGCCTACGCGCAGGTGCGGCGCTGGCTGCAGGCCCACCTGCCCGGCGTGGGCTACGTGCCCGCGACGTCCACGGCCGCGTCCGCCCAGTCCCTCGCCGACGAGCTCGCCGGCGGGGAACCGGCCGGCTTCGAGGGCGCCGTCTGCGCCCCCTTCGCCGCCGCCCGGCACGGGCTCGACGTCCTCGCCGAGGGCATCGAGGACCGCGAGGGGGCCCAGACGCGGTTCGTCCTGCTGTCCCGCCCCGGCGCCGGCACGACGCCCGCGCCCACGGGCAACGACAAGACGTCGCTCGTCGTCTTCCTGCGCGAGGAGCGGCCCGGCGCCCTCGTCGAGGCCCTCGAGCAGTTCGTCACGCGCGGGATCAACCTGACCCGCATCGAGTCCCGCCCCTCGGGCGACGCCCTCGGCCGGTACTGCTTCTCCATCGACTGCGACGGCCACGTCACCGACGCCCGCGTCGGGGAGGCCCTCATGGGTCTGCACCGCGTCTCCGAGCGCGTCCGGTTCGTCGGCAGCTACCCCCGCGCCGACGGCGGCCGGACGATCACGGGCTCCGGGCCCAGCGAGAGCGAGTTCGAGGAGGCGCGCAGCTGGCTCGACCGGCTCCGCGCCGGCGCCGCCTCCTGACGCCCCTCCGGGGGTGGGCTCGTCGAGGCAGCCGGCTCACGGGGTGAGCCGGATGCTGGAGCCAGCGCGCAGCGCTGGACAGCGGGCCCACCCGCTCGCGGCCGCGCCCGGATCGTTGGAGCGGAGGGCCGGACCTACCGGCCCGTCGTGACGACGATCCCGACCCCGCCGCCACCCGCACGGCGCATCTAGAACTGGACGTGATGCGCCGATGCACAGGACGTGACCAGTCCGACGTCTCCCGCGACGCCGCCCGCAGCCGACGCCGCCGCGCTCGCGCTGCAGGCCGAGCTGCCCGCCGCCATCGCGGACGGTCAGCTGCGGGTGCACTACCAGCAGATCGTCGCGGCCGGCACCCACCGCGTCGTCGGCGTCGAGGCGCTCGTGCGCTGGCAGCACCCCGAGCACGGTCTGCTCGGTCCCGGCGCGTTCGTCCCCCGCGCCGAGGGCACCCCGACGATGGTCGCGCTGACGACGTGGGTCCTGCAGCGGGCCGCCGCCCAGTGCGCCGCCTGGCGCGCCGCGGGCCACGACATCGGTGTCTCGGTGAACCTGTCCGCCGCCCTCGTCCAGCACCCCGACCTGCTCGACACCGTCCGTGCGGTCCTCGCCGAGCACCGCCTCGAGCCCGGCGTGCTCACCCTCGAGGTCACCGAGACGGCGCTGCTGGCCGACCCGTGCGGGGCCGCGGCGGTCCTGGCCGCGCTGCGCGCGGCGGGCGCCCGCGTCTCCCTCGACGACTTCGGCACCGGCTACACGTCGCTGACGATGCTGCGCCAGCTCGAGGTCGACGAGCTGAAGATCGACCGCACCTTCGTCGCGGCCGCGGCGCAGGCGCCCGTCGACGCCGCCATCGTGCGGGCCCTGGTCGACCTCGCGCACCGGCTGTCCATGGAGGTCGTCGCCGAGGGCGTCGAGGACGCCCGCACCGCCGAACGCGTCCGCGCCCTGGGCGCCGACGTCCTGCAGGGCTACCACTTCGCGCGCCCGGTCCCGGCGGAGGACGTGTTCACCACCGCCGGCGGCGGGCCCGTCGACTTCCCCGGAGCGCGTGTCAGCGGACCGGTGCCCGCCCCCCGGCCGGCCGACGAGAGCGAACGCGTCGAGCTCGCCCACCGGGTCCTCGGCACGACGGCCGCCTCCCAGGGGCTGCTGCGCCGCACCACCGCCCTCGCGGCCGGTCTCCTCGGCGCGGAGTTCGCCAGCTTCAACGTCGTCACCGGGGAGCACGTGCACCTCCTGGCCCCCCACGGCCACGACTTCACGCGCGTCCGGCGCGACGGGACGCCGTGCGCCTGGGCCGTGCTGCAGCGCGACGTCCTCGAGGTCGACGTCACCGACGACCACCGCACCGCCGGCGGCGAGATCGCCGCCTCGGGCGTCCGGCACTACGTCGGCGTGCCCGTCCTGGACGCCCTCGGCCGCGTCCTCGGCGTCCTGTGCGTCTACGACCGCGGGCCGCTCACCGTCGACGACGCCCGCCGCGAGCAGCTGCGCCTGCTCGCCGGGGTCCTCGCCGACCACCTCGAGGGCGTCGACGCCGCCGGTCAGCTCGACCGCGTCCAGGCGATCCTGCAGGCCACGGCCGAGGTGGACCGCGCCGACGGGGAAGCCGGTGTCGCCGACGTCCTGGCCCGCGCCGTGCACGACCTCACCCGCCCCGACTTCACCGTGCTCGTCGGCCGGCCCGCCGGCGACGAGCGGTGGCAGGTCGTCGACCACCTCGGCGACGCGCCCCGCGCCGTCCAGGGCGCCGTGTACGCCGAGGACGGCCGCAGCGCCGTGGCCCGGGCCATCGCCACCCGGCGGCCCGTCTGGGTGCCCGACGCCCGGACCAGCTCCGTCGTCGACGGCGACCTGGCGCAGCGGTGGGGGGCGGCGGCCGTCCTGACCGTCCCCGTCGTCGCGGCCGACGGGACCCGCTACGTCCTGTCGCAGTGCTGGCGACGGCCGCAACCGGACCTGTCCGCCGTCCTGCGCGACGCGGCGACGGCGGCGGCGTGCTTCGCCGCCCACGCGCTCACGGCCCGCTCGCTCAGCGCAGCGGCGGGCAGCGCACCAGCAGCACTCCCGGGTCCACGGTCAGCGTGATGCGGTGGGCGGTCCCGATGGGGTCGCCGTCCAGCTCGACCTCCTGCGGGTCGGCGCAGCTCACCTCGAACCGCTCGCCCCGCAGGTGCTGCACCCGCCGCTGACCGCGGCGGTCCCGGGTCGCGATGGCCCACGCCACCTCGCCCCAGCCGATGCCCCCGCGCGGGGAGAGCACGACCGCGTCCAGGACGCCGTCGTCGATCTCCGCGTCGGGCATGAGGACCAGCTGCTTGGTCAGCTTGCCGCAGTTGCCGACGATGACCGCCCGCGTGCGCGACGGCGTCGGCGTCGAACCGTCCACCGAGATCTGCACCTTCGCCTGCGGGCCCCACAGCGCCCGGGCGCCGGAGACGACGTACGCGCCGTACCCCAGCCGCTGCTTGAGGCGGTCCTCGACGCCGGCCATCATCGCCGCGTCGAACCCCAGCCCCGCCATGACGAGGAACAGGTGCCGTTCGGGGTCGGCGTCCCGGCCCGTGCGGTCGACCTCCAGCCAGCCCACGTCGATCCGCTGGTCCTGCGCGGAGAACACGAGGTCGAGCGCGGCCGCGAGGTCGGTGTGCGGGACGTCGAGGTTGCGCGCCAGCAGGTTCCCCGTCCCCGCCGGCAGCAGGCCCATGGGTGTGGAGGTGCCGGCCAGTCCCTCGGCCACCGAGCGCACCGTGCCGTCCCCGCCCGCGGCCAGCACGAGGTCGACGCCCTGCGCGAGCGCCTCCTGCGCCTGCTGCCGGCCGGGTTCGGTGGGGGTCGTCTCGAACCACAGCGGGTCGTCCCAGCCGTGGGAGCGGAACACCGCCGCCACGTACGCCTGCCGCCGCCGCAGCGAGTGCTCGTCGAGGGTGGAGAACTTCGTCGGGTTCACGACGATGGCCGCGCGCCGCTGCTGCGTGGCCGGCACGTGCGGCGTCGTCGGGGGCACCTGCGCGGCCTGCAACCGCCGGGTCCGCCGGCGCTCGCGGGCGAGCAGGGCGAACACCACCGCAAGGGCCAGCGCGAGGACGACGGCGACCGCGCCGGTGTCGATCAGGTCCGCCACCGTCATCCGGCCACGCTAGCGGGCGCCCCCGGGGGAGGGCAGCGGGGCGTGAACTCGGTCGGTCCGGCGGTGGTGGACCCGTTAGTGTCGTGGCGTGATCGACCTGCGACTCCTCAGGGACGAACCGGACGCCGTCCGCGCCAGCCAGCGGGCCCGCGGCGAGGACGAGGGCGCCGTCGACCGCGCCCTGGACCTCGACGCCCGCCGCCGCACGGCCATCGCGCAGTTCGAGCAGCTGCGGTCCGAGCAGAAGTCCCGCGGCAAGGACGTCGCGGCCGCCAAGGGCGAGGAGAAGCAGAAGCTCCTCGCGGGGGTCAAGGAACTCGCCGAGCGGGTCAAGGCCGCGGACGCCGAGCAGGCCGCCGTGGGCGAGGAGTTCGACGCCGCCCTGCGCCTCATCCCCAACGTCGTCGAGGACGGCGTCCCGCCCGGGGGCGAGGACGACTACGTCGTGCTCGAGGAGGTCGGCACCCGCCCCGAGCTGCCCGAGGGCCTGGACGCCTGGCGCGACCACCTCGAACTCGGCGAGCTGCTCGGGGCCATCGACACCGAGCGCGGCGCCAAGGTCTCGGGGTCGCGGTTCTACTTCCTCACCGGCGTCGGGGCCCGGCTGGAACTGGCGCTGCTGAACCTGGCCGTCGCCAAGGCCGTCGAGAACGGGTTCACCCCGATGATCACGCCGACGCTGGTGAAGCCGGAGGTCATGGCGGGCACCGGGTTCCTCGGCGCGCACGCGGCCGAGGTGTACCACCTCGAGGAGGACGACCTCTACCTCACGGGGACGAGCGAGGTCGCCCTCGCCGGGTACCACGCCGACGAGATCCTCGACCTGTCCTCGGGTCCGAAGCGGTACGCGGGCTGGTCGGCCTGCTACCGCCGCGAGGCCGGGTCGTACGGCAAGGACACCCGCGGCATCATCCGCGTCCACCAGTTCCACAAGGTCGAGATGTTCTCGTTCTGCCGCCCCGAGGACGCCGCGGCCGAGCACCAGCGGCTGCTGGGTCTGGAGAAGGACATGCTCGCCGCGATCGAGGTGCCCTACCGGGTCATCGACACCGCGGCCGGCGACCTCGGCAGTTCCGCGGCGCGCAAGTACGACTGCGAGGCGTGGGTCCCGACGCAGGGGACGTACCGCGAACTCTCCTCGACGTCGAACTGCACGACGTTCCAGTCCCGTCGCCTCGGGGTGCGCGAGCGCCTCGCGGAGGGTTCGGGGACCCGTCCGGTGGCGACGCTCAACGGGACGCTGGCGACGACGCGCTGGCTCGTGGCCATCCTGGAGAACCACCAGCAGGCCGACGGTTCGGTGCGCGTTCCCGCTGCGCTGCAGCCGTTCCTCGGGCTGGACGTGCTCACGCCGGTCGGCTGAACCCCAGCGGCTGGGCCCAGTGCCCGCCCGCACGCAGCCGGTCCGCGACGAGCCGGGCCAGCCGCGTGCGGGGTTCGGCGGCCCCCGAGCGCACGGCGTCGGGGGTGTCGCGGAACACGAACTTCGCCACGGCCCGGTCGGCGTCGTCGTCGCGTTCCACCGTCGCGACGGAGAACCGCCGGGCGAACCGCACGACCCCGCTGCCGTGCCCGAGGGCCTCCAGCAGCGGGTCCAGCAACCACGAGTGGCAGCTGAACGCGCCGGCCCCGAGGAGTTCGCGGGCGGCGGCGAACGAGGCGTCGAGGTCGGCGTCGGTGAGCGGTCCGCCCTCGGGGACGTGGACGGCGTGCCGTCCCTCCCGCGCGGTGCGCTCGAACTGCAGCCGGCCCAGCGCGACGACGTCCGCGCGGGCCAGACCCCGCAACCAGCGCACGTCGATCGCGACGGGCCCCGTCGTCCCGTAGGCCGCGAGCTTGCGGGGCACGTCGGCGAGCGTCGCGGCGGCGACGTCGGGACCGAACCCGAGGGCCGCGAAGCGCGCGTCCACGTCGTCGCGGTGCTCCTGCAGGGCGGCCGCGAACTCCGCCGCGTCGAGGTCCGGCGCGTCCCAGGCCCCCAACGGCCCCGTCCTGTCGTCCACGTCACCCCTCCCGGCCTCCGTCCCCGGCATCCGACCAGCCCGCCCCGCGGGCGGCAAGCCGCGGTGCTCGGGCGGCGCCCGCCGGTGCCCACCCCGTAGGCTGCCGAGCGTGAGTGGGGGCCTTCAGGGCGTGCTCGTGGCGCTCGACGTCGACGGAACCGTCGTCGACCTGGACGAGTCGTTGTCCGACCGCGTGCGCGAGGCGGTGGGCCGGGTCGCCGCCGGCGGGGCCCACGTCGTCGTCGCGACGGGACGCTCGCTGCACGGCACGCTGCCGGTGCTGCAGCGCCTCGGCCTGCGCGAGGGCTTCGTGGTGTGCTCCAACGGCGCCGTCACCGTCCAGCTCGACCCGGCCGTGGACGAGGGCTACCGCGTCGTCTCGCTGCACACCTTCGACCCCTCCGGCGTGGCCGAGCTGCTGCGCGAGCACCTGCCCGCCGGGCTGTTCGCGACGGAGGTCCTGGGCCGCGGCTACAAGCTGACGGCGCCCTTCCCCGAGGGGGAGCTCACGGGCGACATGCAGATCGTCCCCTTCGACGAGCTGTTCGCTGAACCCGTCATGCGCGTCATCATCCGCAGCCCCGAGCACACGTCCGCCGAGTTCTCCCGCCTCGTCGACGAGGTCGGCCTGCACGGCGTCGCCTACTCCGTGGGCTGGACCGCCTGGCTCGACCTCGCCCCCGACGGGGTGACCAAGGCCAGTGCGCTGGAGGAGGTCCGGCTGCGCCTGGACGTCGATCCCGGCCGCACCCTGGCCGTCGGGGACGGCCGCAACGACGTCGAGATGCTGCGCTGGGCCGGGCGCGGCGTCGCCATGGGCAACGCGCCCGCCGAGGTGCAGGCGGCCGCCGACGAGGTCACCGGCACCGTCGACGAGGACGGCCTCGCCCAGGTGCTCGAGGGTCTGCTCGCGGTGGGACCCACCGCCTGACCCTCCCGCCCGGCGACCCCCGGCGACCCCCCGGCGGACAGCGCTCAAGGCCTCACCGCTGTCGGCCGATGACTGCAGGGCTGGAAGCAGCCGGCGCGGCACGACAGGCGTCCCTGGCCCCTCGTGCCGCGGGATGGAGACGGGGAGTCCGATGTTCCGATCGACCGCATCACGGCGGGCGGCCGAGGCCGCGGCGGGTCACGTGCAGGCGGCGGGTGCCGACCTCGAGGCGGTGACCGACCTCGTGCGTGCCCTGCAGCAGGCCACCACCCCGCAGGCTGCGGTCGAGACCGCGCTGGAGACGATCCGGTCCCGCTTCGGCTGGGCCTACGGGTCGTACTGGCGCCTGGAACGCCGACCCGGCACGGGAGCCGGTGCCGCACCCGTCCTCGTCTTCGCGCAGGACAGCGGTCGGGTGGACGGCCCGGCGGGGGAGGACTTCCGCCGCGTGACGCTGGCGGCGTCCTTCGCCGAGGGCGTGGGCCTGTCGGGACGGGCGTGGCGCCAGCGCGACCTCGTGCACGTGGCCGACCTCGGTGAGCTGACCGACTGCGTCCGCGCGCCGGTGGCCCAGCGCGCCGGGATCCGGTCGGGGATCTGCTTCCCGGTGCTGGAGGCCGGGGAGGTGGCCGGGACGATGGACTTCTTCACCACCGAGCGCGTCACGCTGTCCGCGGGCCGCACCGCGGTGCTGCGCACGGTCGCCACCCTGGTGTCCACGACGCTGGCCCGGCTGGCCGAGGCCGCGCGGCAGGAGAAGGCGGCGCAGGACGTCGAGGCCGTCTCGACGCTGATCCGTGAGCTGACCGCGGCCACCAGCGAGGAGGCGGCGCTGCGGGTGGCGCTGGACACGATCCGCGCCGACTTCGACTGGCAGTACGGCTCGTTCTGGCGGCTGGACGAGACCGGGCCGGCCTCGGGGCACGTCCTGCGCTTCGAGCTGGAGTCCGGCGACGCCGGTCAGGAGTTCCGGCAGGTGACGCTGGCGGCCTCCTTCGCCAAGGGCGTCGGGTTGTCGGGCCGGACGTGGGCGGCGCAGGACCTGGTGTTCGTGGAGGACCTGGGGGAGATGACCGACTGCGTCCGCGCGCCCGTGGCGCAGCGGGCAGGGGTGAAGTCGGGCGTCTGCCTGCCCGTCGTGGTCGGCGGCCGCGTGGTGGGGACGATGGACTTCTTCGCCACCCGCACTCTGGTGATGTCGGAGAGCCGGCGCGCGGCGCTGCGGAACACGGCGTTCCTCATCGGTCAGGCGATGGAGCGGTTCGCCGCGGCGGGTCGGTTGCAGCAGGCCGGTGGTGACCTGTTGTCCTCGATCGAGGAGGTCGAGCGGAACGTGGTCGCGGCGACGGGGGTCGCCGCGCAGGGGGAGGCGTTGGCCGCGGAGGCGAACGCGGAGGTCGCCGCGCTGGAGGAGGCCTCGGCGCAGATCAACGACGTGGTGCGGGCGATCCAGTCGATCGCCGCGCAGACGAAGCTGCTGGCGCTGAACGCGACCATCGAGGCGGCCCGTGCCGGCGAGGCCGGGCGCGGTTTCGCGATCGTGGCCGAGGAGGTCAAGGAGTTGTCGGGGGAGACCGAGCGCGCGACGAGCAGCGTCGGGGCCCGGGTGGCGACCATCCAGGCGCGCGTCGGTGCCGTCACCTCCTCCCTGGCGCAGATCAGCGCCGCGGTCGGGGAGATCAACCAGACGCAGTCCGTCATCGGCGGTGTCCTGACCGAGCAGTTCGCGGTGACCCGCGAGATCCTGGGGTGACGTCGACGTGACGGTTCCGGTGGACGGCGGACTCGTGACCCCCCGTGCGGGGGCGACGAGTTCCCTCGGCCTGCAGGCGGTCCACACGGCCGAGCGGGAGGTGTTCGGCTACGAACTCCTGCACCGCAGCGGTGCCTCGAACCGTGCCCGCCTGACGGGCGAGGCCGAGCACGACCGCGCCACCGCGCAGGTCGTCGCGGCGGTGTTCGGGGAGTTCGGCGTCGAGGACCTGTCCGGCGGCCGTCCCCTGTTCCTCAACGCGACCCGCTCGTTCTTCTCCGGTCAGGTGCAGCTGCCGTTCCCGCCCGGGCACGTCGTGCTCGAACTCCCGCAGCACGTCGACGTCGACCGGCGGCTCATGGTCGGCCTCGGCGACCTGCGGCGCAAGGGTTTCCCCATCGCCGTCGACGACTTCGACGGGGAGGTCTCCCGGGTCCCGGCCGTCGTGCACGCCGACTACGTCAAGGTCGACCTGCACGCGACGGGGGAGCGGCTGCCCGAGGTCGTCGACCTCGTCCGCAAGGTGAACCCGGGGGCCGTCCTCGTCGTCGAGCGCGTGGAGACCCAGGCGCAGTTCGACGTCTGCCGCGACCTCGGCGTCGACCTGTTCCAGGGGTACCTGCTGCACCGCCCCGAGGTCCTGCAGCGCCAGACGCTCAACCCCTCCCACCTGACCTGCGCGCAACTCGTGGCCCTGCTCGCCGACACCGACGCCGACGTGGGGCAGGTCGTCGACCTCCTCGCGCAGGACCCCGCCCTGAGCCTGCGCGTGCTGAAGACCGTGAGTTCGGCGGCCCACGCGCCGCGCGGCGGCATCACCTCGCTGCGGCAGGCCGTCGTCATGCTCGGCCGCCGGGAACTCATGAGCTGGGTCCTGCTCGTGCTGCTCGCCGGATCCGGCTCCGCCCGCGTCCCCGACGACACCCTCACCTGGATCTTCACGCGGGCCGAGGCCTGCCGGGCCCTGCGGCCCACCGCGGCCGAACCCGCGTTCACCGTCGGGTTGCTGTCCGCGGCCGCCGAGGCGCTGGCCTTCGACCCCGTCGAACTCACCCGCGGGTGCGCGCTCGACGCCTCCGTCCGCGACGCCCTGGTCACCGCCGGCGGTCCGCTCGGCGCGGCCCTCACGACCGTCCGCGACCACGAGGCCCTCGTCCTCGACGGCGACGGGGACCCCGCGGACCAGGACGTGGCCGCGGTCTACCTGCGCGCCCAGGTCGCCGCCCGGTCCCGGGTCGCAGCCTTCCGCGCACCACGCGGCCCGGGGCGGTGACCCGCCCGGCCCCCGGCGTGCCGCCCCGGGGTCTGGTCCCGGTCGGGGTGCTGGCCGGACTCGCCGCCGCGGTCCTCCCCTCCCAGCGGCCCCAGGCCGCGGCCGCGGTCCTGCTGGCCGTCCCGGCCCTGGGGTTCGCGCCGGCGCTCCTGTGGCACCGGGCCGACGCCGACCGGGTCTGGCGCTGGTTCGCCGTCGGCGCCGCGCTGCTGCTGCTGGGCGCGCCGGGGACGTGGAGCCTGCTCCTTCCGGGACACGTCCCCGTCGCCGTGGTGCCCGGCCTCGCCGTCCTCACCGCCGTCGGCGCGTACGCCGCCCTCTTCGCGGGCAACCTGCGCCTCCTGCACTACCAGCGCAGTGCCGTGGTGCCGCACGTCAACGCCTGGTTCGACGGCGTCGCGAGCCTGTTCGGGCTCACCGCCGTCCTCAGCGCGACGCTCGTGCCCGCCCTCACGGCGCGCGGGACCGGCACGCTGACCGCCCTCGCGTGGACCGCACGGCCCGCACTGGTCCTGGTGCTCACGGCCTTCGCCGCCGCCAACTGCGGCCTGGTGGCCCCCGGGCACCGGCGGCGCCCTGCGCGCGTCCTGCTGGTGTTCGCCGTGCTCCTGGCCGCCGAGACCGCCGACCTAGGGCACCTGCTCGCCGGCGGCCAGGCGTCCGCCCTCCTCGCCCCCGCGGCGTCCGGCCTGCGGGTCCTGGCCCTGCCCCTGCTCGTGCGCGCGGTGCGCGCGCCGACGGACCACCCGCGCGTGGTCGCCGACCTCGGCTGGGCGACGGTGGCCGCCCCGGTCAGCGTCTTCGCCATGACGATGGCGGCGGCGGCCTGGCGCACCGCCCACCCCGGGACGTCGACGCTGGTGCTGCTCTGCGAGGTCGCGGCCCTGACGACCGTCGCCGCCAAGCTCGTCCTGCTGACGCGGACGCTCGTCTCGCTCCTCGGCAGCCACCGGCTCTCGCTGCTCGACGAGCTGACGGGGCTGGCGAACCGGCGCGCCTTCTTCGCCGAGGTCGAGCGCGTCGACGACGGGGTGCCGCTGGCCGTCCTGCTCGTCGACCTCGACGGGTTCAAGGCCGTCAACGACCGTCACGGGCACCGCACGGGTGACCTCCTGCTGCGGGACACCGCCGCCCGCCTCGAGGACGTCGTCGGCAGCGACGGTCTGGTCGCCCGCCTCGGCGGGGACGAGTTCGTCGTCCTCCTCACGGGGCCCCGCACCGCGCGCGCCGACGACATCGCCCAGGCCCTCGTCGGGCAGCTCGGTCCGCGGGACGTCGACGGCCACCACCTGCGCGTCTCGGCCAGCGTGGGGGTCGCGGGCCCGGAGTCGACCGTGGGCCCGGCCGCCGTCGTCGCGGGGGCCACCGGCCGCGGTCGCGGGGAGGCGCTGCTGCACGCCGCCGACGTCGCGATGTACCGGGCGAAGTCCGAGGGCGGCGGGGCGCGCCGGGCGGCCTGAGCCGGTCCGGCGCACGTCAGGCCGGGGTGGCCCGGACGACGCCGCAGGGGAGGAACGCCCGTACGGCGAACCCGCCGTCGGCCGTGGGACCGGCCTGCAGCGACCCGCCCAGCGCGCAGGCGCGCTCGCTGATCCCCACGAGCCCGGCGCCGCCCCCGCCCAGACCGCACGCCGCACTGCGCGCGACGACGGGTTCCGCGCCGGTGCCCGCGGGCGGTGAGTTCTCGACGTCGACGTGGACGCCGGAGCGGAACCCGTCCCCGTGGTCGCGGTCGCGACCCAGCCGCACGCGGACGACGACGTCCGCACCGTCGGCGTGCCGGCGCACGTTCGTCAGGGCCTCCTGCGTGATGCGGTACACCGCGCGCTGCACGGGGGCGGGCACGCTCGCGGTGTCCACGGCGTCCGGCAGCTGCAGCCGCCCGCGCACGCCGGACCGCTGCCACAGGTGGGCGATGTCGTCGACGGTCCGCACGGCGTCGAGCGAGGCGGCGACGGCGTCGCTGGTCAGCGCGCCGAGGACCTGCCGCAGCTCGTCGTTGGCCTGGACCGCCAGGCTGCGGATGGTCTCGGTCGTGCGCACGGCGGCGGGGACCGGGTCCGCGCCGCGCAGCGTCACGCGGAGGACGCCCGCCTGCAGGGCGATGAGGGAGATCTGGTGGGACACGACGTCGTGCATCTCGCGGGCGAGCTGGGCGCGTTCGTCGGCGCGGGCGGCCCGCTCGGTCAGCAGCCGTTCGCGGTGCCGGCTCGCCTGCAGCTCGCGCAGCCGGTCGGCCTGCTCGCGGCGCACCCGCAGCAGGTGCCCCACCAGGCTGGCGCTGCCGACGTACCCGGCGAAGTAGACGGCCGACTGCAGGTTCAGGACGAGGAAGCCCGGCCCCGGGTACCAGTAGATGACGGTGTTGGCGACGGTCAGGGCCACGGTGATCGTCACGACCACCAGGAGGGCGGACCGCCTGCGGCGGTAGGTGAAGTTCGCCAGCAGGACACCGGGGGCGACCTGCAGCGTCGACCACCAGACGCCGGGCAGGGAGGCCAGCAGCGCCAGCAGCGGGCAGCGGCGGCGCAGCAGCACGCCGACGACGGCGAGCACGGAGACGAGCACCGACGTGCGGCTGGACCACGTCACGCCCTTGGACACGGCGTCCACGACGGAGGCGAGGACGAGCAGCGCCTGGGTGAGCACCCGTCCGCCGGGGCTGCGCAGGAACTCCGCGGCGGCGGCGCGGCGCTCGGCCGACAGCAGGGGGGTGCCGCGGGAGGGCGCGTCGCCGGACACCGGCCCAGGATCGCAGCCGGCCGTGCGGGGACGACCCCTCCGGAGGGAGGGGGTGCGGTCGCGCCGCACCGCACCTCCGGAGGGTGGTCGCGAGCGGGAACGCCGGGGGACGATCGTGGGGTCGGTGCCCGCCCCCACGATGGCGCGCCGGCGGACCGGCGCCGGCCGGCGGCCCCCTCGGGGGAGACGGGCCGCCGGACGGCGAGGTCGCAGAGGTCGGTCCCGGAGGCCGGGCGGTCGCGGCAGCGACGCGTCGGGGACGAGCGCGCCCGGCTCCGGGGTCCGACCAGGTGCGAGGATGGGCTCGTGACTCCCGAGGTGCCCGCGCCGGCCGACGTCGACCGCGGACGGGAGACCACCGACGAGCTGGTCGACCAGGGTGCCGAGCGCGCCTTCGCGCAGGGGTGGGCGCTCGTGGCGACCGACCTCGACGGCACCGTCATCCCGCGTGACCGCCCCGTGAGTGCCCGCACCCTGGCCGCCTTCGCGGCCTGCGACGCGGCCGGGATCCCCGTCGTCCCCGTGACCGGTCGGCCCCCGCGCTGGGTCACGCCGCTGGCCGAGGAGGCCGGGCTGCGCGGCCAGGTCGTGTGCGCCAACGGCGCCGTCGTCTACGACCTGGACGCCGGCCGGGTCGTCCTGGAGCACCCCATCGCCCCGGACGTGCTGCGCGAGGTCGTGGCCCGGCTGCGGCCCGTGCTGCCCGGCATCGGCTTCGCCCTCGAGGCCGTCGTGGGGTTCCGCCGCGAGCCCGAGTACGCCACCCGGTTCGACGGGGGACTGGAGCAGCGCGTCGCCGCCTTCGACGAGCTCCTCGTCGACGCCCCGCCCGTGGTGAAGATCCTCGCCAAGTGCCCCGGCGTGCTGAGCGACGAGATGGTCGCGGTCTCGCACCGGGAGCTGGACGGCCTGGTCAACGTCACGCACTCCAACGCCGCCGACTCCCTCATCGAGATCATGGCGGCCGGGGTCAGCAAGGCGACGACGCTGGCCGAGGTCGCCGGCGACCGCGGTGTCCGGGCCGAGCAGGTGGTGGCGTTCGGCGACATGCCCAACGACCTCGAGATGCTGCGCTGGGCGGGGCGGTCCTACGCGATGGCCGACGGGCACCCGGACGCGCGGGCGGCTGCGGACGACGTCGCGCCCGACTGCGGCGACGACGGCGTCGCCCAGGTGCTGGAGCGGCTGCTCAGCTGGCGTGGGCGCTGATGCCGCCGACGCCCCGCACGACGACCCGCACGCCCTCGACCCGCTCGGGCAGGTCGGGGTAGTCCTGGTCGTCGACGACGTTGACCTTCACGGCCCAGTCCGGGCCGACGTGGGTCAGGCCCACGCCGTTGACGCGCGGGTCACCGCCGATCAGGCTCTGCACCTGCGACTTCGCGGCCCGTGCAGCGTCTCGGTCGCTCACTCCCGGCTCCCTGGTCCGTCCGCCGCGACCGCCGGAGGACCAGGGGCCGCGCGTGCTCAGACGACCAGTGTCGCACCGAGCGCCGTGAGCACAAGGCCGATCGGGTTGCAGAACGTCAGGCCGGCGCCGTTCTCGCCGCCCCGCTCGCTGCCCGCGAAGAGGAGGCCGACGGCCTGCCGGGTGTCGGGCCGGTAGACGACCGAGCCCGAGTCCCCGCCGGCGGAGAACGCCCCCGCGTCCCCCGTGACCTCGATCTGGCCGTCGAAGCTCACGACCCCGACGGGGTACTGGACGGCGACGTCGTCGAGCTCGATCGCGCTGATGCGTCCCGTCGTCCAGCCGGTCGTGCGGCCGACCTTCTCGACGGCGACCTCGTCGTCCGGCTCGGCCCACCCCGTCAGGCGGCCCACGGGGTAGCTCAGGTCCACCCCGGTCAGGTCGTCCTCCAGCAGCGCGAGGGCCGCGTCCACGGTGTTGCCGCCCCCCGCCTCCAGCGGCACCGCGCGCGCCAGCCGGCCCACGCGGTCCCCGGCCCGTCCGCCGTCGTGGGGACCGGGCTGCAGGACCGGGTCGTCGAGGGCGGCCTGGTCGGAGTTCGCCAGGACGTGGTTGTTGGACAGGACGTACAACCCGTCCGAACCCTCGACGGTGACGAACCCGCCGAGGGTTCCGGCGGTCACGTCCTGCTGGGCGATCGAGAGCCCCGGGTGCAGCGGTCGCACCTTGCGCTGCAGCGCCTCCGGCGCCCACGTCCCGGGTTCGGTGGGGGCGCTCAGCGCCTTCACGAGCCCGATCTCGCGGATGTCGACCTCGTCCCCGGCCGCACCCGCCGCGAGGGTGCGGGCGCTGTCGGCGAGGACCGCGCCGCGGTCGCCGGAGTAGCGGACGGCGAGCCCGTAGCGGGGCCCGTCCCCTCCGCGGGAGGCGACGCTGATCCCGACGCTCGCCACGCCGGTCGGCGTCTCGAGCGAGGAGGCCTGCACGACGCCCGAGAGCAGCCGGGCCTTCAGTTCACGAGCGTTGTCGATGTGCACGAGACGTTCCCCCTGGTCGTGTCCGCTGTCATCACCCGGTGGTCCTCCGGGATGAGCACACCGTGACACCGACCTCCGACACAAGCCCTCCGAGCGACCCTCCGCACGTCCCCTGCCGACGTCACCGACGGTGGCGGTCGTCCTCGGCGCGCCGGACGCGGCGGACGTAGGTCTCGGCGCCGCCCGCCGCCGCGAGCGAGCCGACGAGCAGTCCCGCGACGAGGTCCTGCCGGTCCGTGCGCTGCTGCCCGCAGGCCGGCGCGAGGTCGCCGGTGTCCCCGAGGTCGGCGTGCACGGCCGACGTGCAGCCGTAGGGGCTGAGGGGCAGGGGGGCCATCGCCAGGACGAGCCCACCGCCGAACGCGACGGCGGAGGCGACCTGGACGGCACGGGCGAGGGCGACGTCGCGCACGGGGACGACGGTAGCGAGCGCGTTCCCCCGGCCGCTCGACCGGCCCCGCGGGACCGGTCGAGCAGTGGTTCCGGAGCCGGGTCAGGGTTTCAGGAGGACGGCGAAACCCGTCGACCGCTTCGACCGGAGGTCGACGGAGGCGACGATCCGGCCGTCCGCGACGAGCCGTTCGACCGCGGCGCGCGGCAGGCCCAGACCCTCGGCGAGCAAGCGCACCGGTCGCACGGGGATCCGCGCGGGGTTCTCCACGGCGATCTCCAGGCTGTCGCAAGGCTCCACGGTGCCCCCGGTGTCCAGGGACCAGGCGCCGTCCCAGTCGAGCGAGAACCGGTTCCGGTGCGCCGTCCCGGGGTGGCGGAGGAGTTCGGAGACGAGGTCTGGGTCGTTGCCGTGCAGGCGGTCGAGCAGCCGGGGGTCGACGGACCGGACGTGGGTCCGTTCGAACACCGTCAGGTTCGCGGTGTCGCCGCAGCCGGTGCAGAGCACCAGGAGCCAGGCGTCGAGGAGCCTCCCGTTGGCGTTGAGACGGAACCGGCCGCTCGCCCGGGAACGCTGTGCGGGACAGCGGTGGCAGCGGCGGGCGACGAGGGGCAGGCGCGTGGGCGTGACCGCCCAGGTGGTCGTGGGCATGGAGGGCACCGTTCGGTGGGTTCGTGGGCAGCACCAGCAGCACGCAGCACCACGGAACACCGGGCCACGCGCGAGGGGACAGCGCTCGGGAACGTCACCGGATGGACAACGGCTCACCCTCGGTCGGGGAACGGGACCCGCCGAACGTAGCGGCGCAGAGCCGACGCGGGCGACGAGTTTTCCCGCAGGGTCGCGCCACCGGGTCCCGTCGTGGGAGAACGGGTCCGTGAGCCCCGACGTCCCCGAGTTCCTGGTCCGTCCCGCGCAGCCGGAGGACGAGGAGGCGCTCTTGCCCCTGGCCGTGGAACTCGCCACCTCCTTCGTCCCCGAACGCGTCGCCTTCGCCCGGTCGCTGGCGCACGTCCTGGCCGACGACGCCGCGACGGTGCTGGTCGCAACCGCCGTCGAACCCGCCGTCGAACCGGCGGGGAGAACCCCGGTGGTCGGGTACGTGCACGTCCTCGTGCACCCCGCGTTCCACGCGAACGGGAACGTCGGCTGGGTCGAGGAGGTCGTGGTCGCCCCGCAGTTCCGCGGGTCGGGGTGCGGACGCCTGCTGCTCGAGGCCGCCGGGGAGTGGGCCCGCGGCGCCGGCGCGGTGTACGTGGCGCTCGCGACCCGGCGGGCCGGGGAGTTCTACCGTGCTCTGGGTTTCGAGGAGTCGGCCGTGTACTTCAAGAAACCCTCCTGAGACCGCGACGGGGGATCGCGGACGTCAGGTCGCGTCGACAGCCGGGACAGGGCCGGGGCACAGGCGGGCCGCCCAGTCTCGACGGGTGAGCGCAGTCACGACCGCCGTCGCCCCGCACTCGCGCGTCCGCACCGGAGGACGGGCGTGCGACGTGGCGCTCGTGCACGCCGGGCTGGTGCTGGTGGTCTTCGCGGGGTTGTGGTTCCTGCCCGCCGCAGACCGCGCCCGGGCCGTCCTCGCCGCCAGCACCAACCTGGACAACCTGGCCGTGCACCCCCTGCGCGTCCTGCTCCTCAGCGCCGTGGTGGTGCCGTCGGGTCCGGGGCTGCTCGTCCTGGGTCTGCTCGTCCCCGTCCTGGCGCTGGCGCAACGGCGCCTCGGCCGGGCCGCGACGTTCGGCGCGTTCGCGGTGGGGCACGTCGGCGCGACCGGCGTCGTCGCGGGACTCCTCCTCGCCGGGCTGCGGCTCGGGTGGGTCGACCCCTCCGTCCGCAGTGCCGTCGACGTCGGGGTCAGCTACGGGCTGGCGTGCGTGGCGGGTCTCCTCGTGGCCTCCGGTCCGCGCCGGTGGCGGACGGCCGGGGTCGTCGGTGCGGTCGCCGTCGCCCTCCTCGCCCTGGCCGTCGACCCGGGGTTCACGGGCGTCGGCCACCTCGTCGCGCTGGGCCTCGGGTTGGTCCTGGCCCCGCTGGCCCCGCCGGCTCAAGGGGCGGGCCGTCCGCGCCGATGGGAGGTCACCCGTCCGGCGCGAGGAGGAACCCGTGAGGCACCGTCGAGCTGTCGTGACCGCCGTGGTCGGCCTGGCCGGGAGCCTGCTCGTCGGCAGCGCTGCCGGGGCGTCGGGGGCGCACTCCCCGGCGGGGCCCGCCGCGGCGCGGGCGGTGTCCGCGGTGTCCGCGGTCGCCGACGGGCCCACGCCCGCTGACCCCTCGGCACGGTTCGTCGCCCCCCTGTTCGTCCCCTCCGCGCCGGCCGGGGTCCCCGGTCCCGCCGGCGGCGACGACGTGCTCACCCCCGACACGGTCGTGACGCCCGGTCCGCCGGTCGCGTCGCTCGCGCCGAAGGCCGAGTTCCGGCCGGCCTGACGGCGCCCGGGACCGTTCCCCCGGGGGCGGCTTGCCGGGCGGGACCGGGTCACGCAAGGCTCGCGGCATGGTGGACACCCACGACCGCGCGCTGGTGCGACGGCTGCTCGGCCTCGCCCCCGCTGCGACCCACGAGCCCCTCGACGTGCGCCGCCGGCCGGCGCCGTCACCTCCGGGTGCGCCCGACGTCGCGGTCGAGCACGTCGTCCTCGTCACCCCGGACGGCGAGGTCCCCTGCTGGCTCCTCACCCCGGAGCAGCCGAGGAACGTGGCGGTCGTCGCGGTGCACCAGCACGGCGGTGAGTTCGGCCGCGGCAAGAGCGAGATCGCCGGGATCGCCGGTGCCCCGCACCTGGCCTACGGGCTCAGGACGGCCCAGGCGGGCGCCGTCGTCGTGTGCCCCGACCTCGAGGGTTTCGAGGAGCGGCAGCGCGGCTGGACGACGGACCCGGCCGCCGACGAGAAGCTCGACGCGTTCCACCGGGTCGCACGCGGGAGTTCCCTGCAGGCCCAGCACACGCGCGACGTCGCCGTCGCGACGACCTGGCTGCGCGAGGAGGTCGGCGCGGGTTCCCGGCTCGGGATCGTCGGGCACTCCCTCGGAGGGCAGGTCGCCCTGTTCTCCCTCGCCTTCGACCCGCGGTTGAGCAGGGGAGTCGTGAGTTGCGGCGCGGCGACGGTGGCCTCGCTCGTGCGTGACCGGATCCCGCACAACCCGGCCTGGTTCGTCCCGGGCCTGGTGCCCGCCGGCGACCTCCCGGCCCTCGCGGCAGAACTGCGTGACCAGCGGGTGCTGGTGACGGCGGGAGGGGCGGACCCGCTGTTCCCGGCCGACGGCGTCCGCGACGTGCTCGACGCCTTCGCCCCCGGGGTGTGCACCGGACTGCCCTTCGACGGCGGCCACGAACTCCCCGCGGACGTGCTGGCGACGGCGGTCGAGTTCCTCCTCGCCCTGTGAAGGGTGACGTCGCCGGAGGCCTCCCCGCAGCGCGTGGGACCGTCGCCTGCGGGCTAGCGTGACGGCGTGGCTGGAGACGCGGACCGAGACCTGGACGTCGTGCTGTTCGGGGCCTCCGGCTTCGTCGGGCGGCTGACCGCGGAGCACCTCGCCGCGCACGCACCCGCCGGGACGCGGATCGCCCTGGCCGGCCGTTCGCCCGAGCGCCTGGCCGCCGTGGCGCGGGACCTCGGACCCCGCGCCGCGGACTGGCCCCTGGTGGTGGCCGACGCCTCCGACGAGGCGTCGCTGCGACGGCTGGCCGAGTCCACGCACGTCGTCGTCTCCACGGTCGGCCCGTACCTGCGGCACGGACTGCCCCTCGTGCAGGCGTGCGCCCGGGCCGGCACCCACTACGCCGACCTGACGGGCGAGGTCCTGTTCGTGCGGCGCAGCATCGACGCGGCCGACGAGGCCGCCCGCGCGAGCGGGGCCCGCATCGTGCACTCCTGCGGTTTCGACTCCGTGCCCTCCGACCTGGCCGTGCTGCTCGCGCACGAGTGGGCGCAGGCGCACGACGCCGGTCCGCTCGCGAGCGCCACGCTGGACGTCCTCTCCGCGCGTGGGGGTTTCAGCGGCGGGACGGTCGACTCCCTGCGCCTGCAGCTGGACACCGCGCGCCGCGACGAGGCCGCGCGCCGGCTCGTGCGCGACCCGTACGCCTTGAGCCCCGACCGGGCGGCCGAACCCGACCTGGGTCCGCAGCGCGACGCCTTCCGCCCCCACCGGCGCGCGGCGACGGGGGACTGGGTCGCGCCCTTCGTCATGGCCTCCTACAACACCCGCGTGGTGCGGCGCAGCAACGCGCTGCTCGGCCACGCCTACGGACCGAGGCTGCGGTACGCGGAGGTCATGGCGTTCTCCGGGCGCACCGCGGCCCTCACGGCCGGCGCCGTCACGGGGGTCCTGGCCGGGCTCACCGGGCTGCTGGCCGTCGGACCCGTCCGGCCGCTCCTCGACCGCCTGCTGCCGGCCCCGGGGACGGGCCCGAGCGAACGCACCCGCCGCACCGGTCACTTCCGGCTGCGGGTGGACGCGCGCACGGAGTCCGGCCGCCGCGCGACCGTCACCGTCGCCGCCCAGGGCGACCCGGGCTACGCCGCGACGGCCGTCATGCTCGGGCAGAGCGCCCTGGCCCTCGCCGTCGACGGCGACCGCCTGCCCGCCCGTGCGGGCGTCCTGACCCCGGCCACCGGCATCGGGACCGTCCTCGCGGACCGGTTGCGCGACAGGGGTTTCACCCTCGACGTCGAGGACCCCGGAGTCCGCTGACGGTTCCGCCCACCGCTCGTCCCGGGACTCAGCGGTGGGCGGCGACGCGGCACTGGTTCACGTCTCGGTGGTCACCGTCGGCGCGGACTCCTGACGCGGCTGCGGAACCCCGCCGAGGTGCAGGTCGGCGCGGGCGGTGAGCCCGTCGTCGACCTGCACGCTGCCGGTCGCCGGCGCCCAGCTCGAGGCGGTGAGCGTGTAGTCGCCGCCGGCCACGTCGTCGAAGGCGTACCGGCCGTCGGGTCCGGTCGTCGTGGTCGCGACGACCTCGCCGTCGGCGTCGGTGAGGGTGACGACGGCCCCGGTGTGCACGCCCGTGCCGGCGGTGACGGTGCCGTCGACGCGGCCGCCGACCTCGAGGACGAGGTCGAGCGCCTGGGCCTCGTCGTCGCCGACCTGCACCGCGCGGGCCGCGGGGCGCCTGCCGTCGGCGCGGGTCGTCACGACGTAGGACCCGCCCGTGAGCCCCTCGAGGGCGTAGTTCCCGGCGGCGTCCGTTCCGGCGGAGGCGACCACCCGGCCCGTGGCGTCCGTGAGCGTCACCACGGCCGCCGCGACCGGTGAACCCTGGCGCAGCACGCGCCCGGCCACGGTGGACCGCCCGGCGAGGACGACGTCGGCGCGGACCGGTCCGGAGCCGATGGCCACCAGGACGGCCTGCGGGGTCAGGTGCCCGGCGGCTGCGATGAGCAGGTAGGTGCCGCCGGTGGGCACGGCCAGAGCGAAGGTCCCGTCGTCGGCGGACGTGCCGCGGGCCACCTGCCGTCCCGCCGGGTCGGTGATCGTGACCACGGCGCCGGCCAGCGGTCGGGTCCCGTCGGTCAGCACGGTGCCGACGACGGACCGCCCGACGGCGGGTGCGGCTGCGGGTGCGGGTGCTCCGGCCGCGGCCGCGGGGCTCTCGGCGGCGGCTCGCGGGATGAGTGCGGCGATCACGGCGGCGACCGCGGCGGCTCCCGCGGCGACGAGGAGGATGGTCCGGAAACCGTTCTCGGCGGGGATGGCGACGCCGCCGACCACGGTGGCCGAGGAGGCGAGGACGGCGCCGGAGACGGCGCTGGCCACCGAGGACCCGACGGAGCGGACGAGGGTGTTGAAGCTGTTGGCGGACGCGGTCTCGCGCACCGGGACGGCGGACATGATGAGCGCCGGCATCGAGCCGTAGGCGAAACCCACACCGGCGCCGATGATCCCGGTGACGATCGACAACTGCCAGACCTCGTGGGTGAGGAAGACGCCGGTGCCGTAGCCGACGGCGACGACGAGCGCGGCGACGACGAGGCTGACCTTGGGGCCGTACCGGCGGGTCACCTTCGCCGAGACGGGCGCGGTCACCATCATGACCAGGCCCCCGGGGACCATCGCGAGCCCGGCGACGAGCATGGACTCACCGAGGCCGTACCCGGTCTGCCGGGGGAGCTGGATGAGCTGGGGGATGACGAGGGACATCGCGAACATCGCGAACCCGAGGGCCACCGAGGCGAGGTTCGTCAGCAGCACCTGCGGCCGGGCCGTCGTGCGCAGGTCGACCAGCGGGGCGCGGTGGCGCAGTTCCCAGCTGCCCCAGAGCACCGCGAGGACGACGCCGCCGACGAGGCAGCCGAGCGTCTCGACGCTGGTCCAGCCCCAGTCCTTCCCCTTCGAGACGCCCAGCAGCAGCGCGACGAGGGTGGCCGACAAGCCCACGGCACCGAGGGCGTCGAAGCGTCCGCCGCGGGCGGTGCGGACCGAGGGGATGAGCGCGAGGACGAGCAGCAGCACGACGGCGCCGAGACCGGCGGACACCCAGAACAGCCAGTGCCAGTCGAGGTGGTCGGCGATGAGCGCGGCCGCCGGCAGGCCCAGGGCGCCGCCGACGCCCAGCGAGGCGCTCATGAGCGCGGTGGCCGGGCCGAGCTTCTCGGCGGGCAGGACGTCCCGCATCAGGCTGATCCCGAGGGGGATGACGCCCGCGGCGCACCCCTGCAGCGCCCGGCCGACGACCATCGGGGCGAGGCTGTCCGACAGCGCGCAGACGACCGAACCGACGACCATGGCGGCGAGGCTGGCCAGCAGCAGCGGACGCTTGCCGACCATGTCGCCGAGCCGTCCGGCGATGGGGGTGGCGACGGCCCCGGCGAGCAGCGTGGCGGTGACGGCCCAGGCCGCGTTCGACGTCGTGGTCCCCAGCAGGGTCGGGAGCTGGGAGACGATCGGGATCACGAGCGTCTGCATGAGGGCGACGGAGATCCCGCCGAGGGCGAGGACCGCGACGACGACGCCGACGGGACGTTCGGGGCGCTCGGGTGCGCTCACGGGCAGGGGAGTGGACATCGAGGTCCTTCGGGGCGGGAGAGTTAAGACAACTGCTTGACTCAGTGGACCACGGGGACAATGGTCGTTGCAAGGGGCAACCAAGGAGGGGTGATGGTCACGGCGCAGGTGCGCAACGCAGCGCGGAGCGAGGCGACGAGGGTGGCGATCCTCGACGCGGCCGAGCGGCTGTTCGCCGAGGAGGGGATCGAGCGGGTCTCGCACCGCCGGATCAGTGCGGCTGCGGGCCAGGGCAACAACGCGGCCGTCGGCTACCACTTCGGCACCACCGCCGACCTCGTCGAGGCCGTCGTCGAACGGCGGCGGGAGGCCGTCGAGCAGGTCCGGACGGACCTCGTCGAGCGGATCGCCGGGTCGGGGGACGTCCGCGACTGGGTCGACTGCCTCGTGCGGCCCTCGATCGTCGTGCTGGAGTCGCTCGGGTCGCCGACCTGGTTCGGGCGGCTGTCGGCCCAGCTCGCCGCCGACCCGCGCCGGCACGCGCGCTACGTCGAGCACGCCCTGCGCTCGGAACCGCTGCGGCGCACGGTGGACGGGTTCCGGTCGTGCCTGCCGGACCTGCCCGAAGCGGTCCTGCGCGAACGCAGCGACATGGCCCGGATCCTCAGCGTCCACGTCGTCGCCGACCGGGAGGCCGACCTCGCCGAGGGCCGGGAACCGGCCCGGGCCACCTGGACCGAGTGCGGTGACGGGCTGGTCGACGCCCTCGTGGGTCTCTGGACCGCACCCGTCCGGTCCTGAGCGGCGGGCACGCCCGGCGTCCGCGGGGCGGGGATCAGCGCAGGTCGGCCAGCGTCTCGGCCTTGACGACGGCGCGCTCGACGGCGGCGAGCAGCCCCGGGTCCGCCGGACCACCGTCGGCGCCCGCGACCCGCACCATCGCGGCGGCCTCCGCGACCTGCGCGCACGCGGTGGCCGTGCGGGTCAGGCGCCGGTGGATCTCCGGGTGCTCCCCGTCGGGTCCCCCGGGCACGAGCAGGTCCCCCGCCGACGGGGCCTCCTGCTGCGCCCGCAGGCACTGCGCGCGGACGGCGCGGGCCACGAGGTCCACGCGGGGCAGGAACTCCTCCAGCGCCACGCGGGCGGGCCCGGGCGGGGTGCCGTCCACGACCATCTCGACGCGGCGGACGGCGCGGTCGGCGGAGTGCGCGGCGCGCGCCCAGACCCCCTCGCCGAGGGGGTCGGGCGTGCGCCGCCAGAACGCGAGCTTCAGAGGTACTGCCCCGTCCCGCCGGGCTGCACGCGCGGCATCCCGTCGCCCCCGGGCCGGCCCTGCGGGCCCCCGGGGACGCTGCCGCCGGGCAGCGCGCGCCGCATCTCCTGCAGCTGCGCCTGCGCCGCCATCTGCTGGGCGACGAGAGCGGTCTGAATGCCGTGGAACAGGCCTTCGAGCCAGCCGACGAGCTGGGCCTGGGCGATCCGCAGCTCGCTCTCGGACGGGGCCTGCCCCTCCGCGAACGGCAGCGCGATCCGGCGCAGCTCCTCGACGAGGTCGGCGGACAGGCCGTCCTCGAGCTCGCTGAGGGAGCGCTCGTGGATCTCGGCGAGCCGGTTGCGCCCCGCCTCGTCCAGCGGCGCCGACCGCACCTCCTCCAGCAGCTGCTTGATCATGCTGCCGATCCGCATGACCTTCGCGGGCTGGGAGACCATGTCGGCCGGTCCGGGCTCGCCGTCCTCGGGAGGCTCGGCGATGCCCATGCCCTGCGGCGTCACCACGACGACGCGGGGGTCCGGGCCGTCGCTGGTCTCGCGCGGGGCGTCGGGCGGGGTCGGGTCCTCGGGGAAGCCGTGGGTGTGCTCGGACATGACCCCCATCCTGCCCTCAGCCCCTGCGCGCCACCTCTCGCGGGAGGGCGAGCGAGGCCGCCAGCACGGTGAGGGCGACGACCGTGCCGGCCAGGAGGTAGGACGTCGTCAGCGAGGCGTCGCCGGCGTAGACGACGACGAGCGCGGCGGCCGCGGCGGCCGGCACGACGAGGGAGAGCCGCACGAGCGCGCCGCGGCGCCGCTCACCGCGGTGCGGGAGGACCTGCACGAGGCACAGGACGATCGAGCCGACCAGCGCCGAGGCGAGGACGTCGCTCACCCGGTGCCACCCGTCGGCGATGACGAAGGCGCCCATCGCGCCCGCGGCCGCCGCGCCGGCCAGCGCCAGCGGAGCGCGCAGCCAGCGCGGCCCGGCGACCAGGAGACCCAGGGCCAGGCCGAGCACCGCGGACGTGTGCCCGCTCGGCAGGCTGTTGGCCGACGAACTGTGCTCGAGCAGGTCCGGCCGCTCCAGCAGGACCAGCTTGAGCAGTTCCGTCACCCCGAGCGTCCCGGCCGCCACGACGACGCCGCGCACCGCCGCGCCCAGGCGGCCCCGCACGACCCCCACGAGCCCGACGACGGCGACCCCGAGCACGAGGTGGTGGGGTTGCAACCGGTCGACGAGGTCGAACGCCGTGCGCAGCCACCCCGTCTCCGAGCCGCGGTTCTCCAGGGCGAGGGTGTGCAGCCGGTTCTCGTGCCGCTGCCCCGTGGCCGTCCGCACGCAGACGACGTACAGCACGCCGAGGGCCGCGAGCTGCCACCACGCAGCCCCGAGCGCCACCGCGGACCAGGTCCGGCGGGCGGACGCGGTGCGGGGTGGGCTCCAGGGCTGGTGCTCGGCAGTCGTGCTCATCCCTCCACTCTGCGGTACGCACGCGAGCCGTGCGTACCGCAGCGCGTGCAGGGAACGTGTCGTTCCTGTGAGCCGCCGACCTCCCGCTCAGCGGGAGGCGTGGTCCAGAGCGGAGAGCTCCTCGGACGTCAGCTCGAGGTCCATCGAGGCCAGCAGCGCGGGCAGCTGCTCCACCGTGCGGGCGCTCGCGATCGGGGCGACGACGGTCGGCTGCGAGCGCAGCCACGCGAGGGCCACGGTGGCGACGTCGACGCCGTGCGCGGCGGCCGCGGTGTCGAGCGCCTCCAGGACGCGCGGGCCGCGCGGGGAGTCCAGGTAGGCCGCGGCGTTCGCCTGTCGCTGGGAGTCCGCGAGCCGGCCCGGGCGGTACTTGCCCGTGAGGAACCCCGAGGCCAGCGAGAAGTAGGGCAGCGAGGCCAGCCCGTTCGCCTCCACGACGGGCAGCGCGTCGCGCTCGTACTCCTCGCGCTCGACGAGGTTGTAGTGGTTCTGCGCGGCGACGTAGCTCGCGAAGCCCTCGCGCCGCGAGGTCTCCAGGGCCTCGGTGAGGCGGGCGCCGGTGTAGTTCGAGGCGCCGATCGCACGGACCTTCCCGGCGGTGACGAGCTCGTCGAACGCGCCGAGGGTCTCGGCCAGCGGGGTGTCCCTGTCGTCCTGGTGGGCCCAGTACAGGTCGATGCGGTCGGTCTGCAGGCGCTGCAGCGACTCGTCGACGGCCGCGCGGATGTTCTCGGCGCCCAGGCCCTTGCGGTCCTCCTTGCTGGCGACCTTGGTGGCGATGACGACCTGGTCGCGCTTGCCGGTCTTCGCGAGCCAGTTCCCGATGATCGTCTCGGAGATCCCGGCGCCACCGTCGGACCAGGCGGAGTACACGTCGGCGGTGTCGATGAAGTCCCCGCCGCCCTCGACGAAGGCGTCGAGGACGGCGTGCGAGGTGGCTTCGTCGGCGGTCCAGCCGAAGACGTTGCCGCCCAGGTTGAGCGGGCGGACGTCGAGGTCAGAGGTCCCGATGCGTGTCATGGCGTCAGGCAACCACAGGGCGTCGTCCACGACATCCGGACGGGACCTGGACGGGGACCGCGTCAGAAGTCGGTGCTGGTGCTCAGCTCGCGCCAGACGTTGACCTCCGAGCGGCGCTGCTCGAGCACGCCCTCGATCGCCGACAGCGCGTCGGACCCGAGGAACACCGCGGACGGCGGGTTCTCCGCCTCGGCCAGCGCGATCATCGCCTCGGCGGCCTTCGCGGGATCGCCCGGCTGGGTGCCGTGCGCGGTGTCGTTCTCGATGCGCCGGGGACCGGCGGTCTCGGCGTAGTCGGCGATGGGCTCGGGGGACTGCGTCAGCGACCGGCCCGCGAAGTCCGTGCGGAACCCGCCCGGGGCGACGATCGTCACGCGGATGCCCAGCGGCGCGAGCTCGGTGCGCAACGAGCGGGACATCGCCTCCAGGGCCGCCTTGGCCGCCGCGTAGTACCCGGACCCGGGCGGACAGACGTGGGCCCCGATCGAGGAGATGTTGAGGACCGTCCCGCTGCGGCGTTCCCGCATCCCGGGCAGGACGGCCTTGAGGACGGAGGCCGCCCCGAAGACGTGGGTGGCGAACAGCCGCTCGACGTCGGCGTCCACCCCCTCCTCGACGGCGGCGCGGTAGCCGTACCCGGCGTTGTTGACGACGACGTCGATGCCGCCGAACCGCTCCTCGGCCGCGCGGACGGCCGCGGCCACCTGCTCGGGGGAGGTGACGTCGAGGGACAGGGCGAGCGCGGAGTCGGGGTGACCCGCCGCGATGTCCTCGACCCTCGAGGCGTCGCGGGCGGTGACGACGGCGCGGTGGCCGCGGGCGAGGACGGCTTCGGCGAGCGAGCGCCCCAGGCCGGTCGAGCAGCCGGTGATGAACCAGGTGGACATGCCCGCACCCTGTCACCCCTCACCTCCCCTGTCTGCCCGGGACTGCTCCCCGGTCCGGTAGAACAGGACGGTGACCACGCTCACCGAGGGCGGCAACGCCCCGCTCACCGGTTCGTCCCTGCGGGTGCGCGTGGAGGGACCGGTCGACGTGACCGCCCTCGTCGTGAACCCCGACGGCAAGGTCGGCGGCGATGCCGACATGGTGTTCTTCAACCAGCCGTCCGCGCCCGGGGTGCGGCTCGACGGGCGGCAGCTCGCGCTCGACCTCGGCGCACTGCGCCCGGGCGCCGACCGGGTCGTCGTCGTGGCCAGCCCCGAGACCGAGGGCTCGACGTTCGCCGGCACCACCGTCCGGCTGGTCCTGGAGGACGGGTCGTCGACCGTCGAGTTCTCCCCGTCCCGGCTGGGCGCGGAGACCGTCGTCGTCCTCGCCGAGGTCTACCAGCGCGGCGGCGCGTGGAAGGTCCGCGCCGTGGGTCAGGGGTACGACAACGGCCTCGCCGGCCTGGCCACGGACTTCGGGGTGGACGTCGACGAACCCTCTGTGGAACCCGCCGCCGTACCTGCTGCCCCTGCGGTGTCCCTCACCAAGGGTGAGGAGAAGCTGCCCGTCGACATGCGCAAGGCGCTGAACCTGCGCAAGCAGCAGGTCGCGCTCGTCCTGACCAAGCACAAGATGACGGGGTTGCGGTGTCGGGTCGTCGTCGTGCTCGACGTCTCCGGCAGCACGAGTTCCCTCTACCGCAAGGGCGTGTTCTCCCGCGCCGTGGAACGCGTGGCGCCCGTCGCCGCGCAGGTCGACGACGGCGCGGAGATGCAGGCCTGGGCGATGGGCGGCCGGGCCAAGCGCCTGGAGGACATCACCATCGGCGACCTGCCGCAGTGGCTGCAGACCTACACCGCCAAGCGCTACACCGAGGCCGAGGGCTGGAACAACGAGAAGGCCGTCATCGAGGACGTCGCGCGCTACGTCGCCCGCGAACCCCTCGACATCCCCACCCTCGTGCTGTTCTTCCACGACGGCGGGGTCACCGACAACAAGGGCACCGAGAAGGCGTTGCGCGCCGTCGAGCGCGAACCCGTGTTCTGGCAGTTCATCGGCATCGGTCGCAGCAACTACGGGATCCTCGAGAAGCTCGACACCCTGGCTGACCGGCAGTACGACAACACGGGCTTCTTCGCCCTCGACGACCTCGACGCGGTGAGCGACGAGGAGTTGTACGACCGGATCCTGCAGGAGTTCCCGAGCTGGATGCGTGCGTACTACCCGCCGGGAGCGCCTGCGCTGCAGGGCCTGTCCTGACGTGCCGTCCCTCGTCGCCCCGCGCTCGTCCCTGGCCGGCTCGGTCCGCCGGGCCGCGCGGTCGGGGGAGTGGGACGACCACCCGACCTACGCCGGGGTCGCGGGGATGGACGACGCGGAGTTCGACGCCTGGACCGACCGCTTCGTCGCCGACGCCCGCGAGGGCACTCCACGACCCGAGGGTTTCGTCCCCTCCACGAACCTGTGGTGGGTGGACGGGGCGGAGTTCCTGGGGCGGGTGCAGGTGCGGCACCGCCTGACCCCGCGGCTGCGCGACCTCGGCGGGCACGTCGGGTACTGGGTCGCCCCCGCCGCGCGGCGGCGCGGGCACGCGACGGCGATGCTGGCGGCCGTGCTGCCGGTCGCGAACGCGCTGGGGCTGGAGTGCGTGCTCGTGACGTGCGACGTCGACAACGTGGGTTCCCGCCGGGTCATCGAGGCCAACGGTGGGCTGTTCGAGGGACGGCGCGGCGAGAAGCTGAGGTTCTGGGTGCCGACGGCCTGAGGCCGGTCAGGACGACGCCCTCCGGCGGGCGAGCAGGTCCCGCACGCTCGCGACGACCGTCTCGGCGTGCGTCCCGACGGGCCGGTACCCCAGCGCCTCGGCGGCGCTCGTGTCGAGGAAGAACGGCGGCCAGGAACTCCACGGCGAGGGTTGGCCGGCGGGGTCGTCGACGACGTCCACGTCCACGCCGGCGGCCGCGGCGACCGCCTGCACGACCTCGCCCGCCGTGGGGGTTCCCGGGTCGGCGCTGTTCAGCACCCGGTGGGCCGGGTGTTCCGCGCACAGCACCGCGAGACGCGCGAGGTTGGCCGCGGCGGTCGGGTGGTTCCCGGCGTCCGCGGCGTGGGGGAGCCGTAACACCCGCTGCCCCGCGTGGATGCGGTCCAGGACCCACGCCTCCCGCGGTGCGGTGGCTCCGGGGCCGTGGATGCGCGAGGGGCGCAGCACCGAGACCGGAACGTCGGCCGACCGGTACACCTCCTCGACCGCCCTCTTGTTCGGCCCGTACCCCTCGCGGGAGGCGTGGTTCCCCGAGGGGTCCGGGGGCAGCACGGGGTCGTCCTCCGCGACGGGCCGACCGAAGTCCGGTGGGTCGTCGCTGTTCGAGTGCCGTCCCCGGTCGTCGACGTAGACGGCCTTGCTCGAGACGACGACCACCGACCCGATGCCCGACGAGGCGGCCAGGACGCGGCGGGCGTGCGCGGCGGTGTAGGCGACCACGTCGACGACCACGTCCGCGCCCGGCCCCAGTGCGGCGAGGACCTGCGCCGGGTCGTCGCGGTCCGACCGCAGGAACTCGACCCCGAGGTCGCGCAGCACGGCCGGGAACCGCTCCGCGGAACGACCGGTGCCCACGACCTCGTGGCCCGCGGCGACGAGCGCGGTGGCGATCGCGCGCCCCGTCATCCCGTTGACCCCCAGGACGACCGCCCTCACGCCAGCGCGCCCGCCCACGCCTCGCGGGTCGTCGTGACCGGCTGCCCCGTGCGCGCGGACTCGGTGATGGCCAGGCCGAGCAGGTGGTCCTGCGCGGCGGCGGCCAGCGGGTAGGGCTCGGGACCCGCGTCGCGGACCCATGCGGTCGACCGCCGGAACAGCTCGGCCAGCGCGACCTCCTCGTCCGAGAGCCGCGACCCGACGAACGGGTTGCGGAACACCACCCGGCCCTCGAGGGAGATCTGGTCCAGGTCGAGACCCTGGACGTCCTGCTGGTGACCGGTCTGCCGGCGTTCCAGCGACGACGTGAGGACGGTCGTCGCGTCCGCCAGCCGCACCACCCGGTCGTCGACGAGTTCGCCCTGGCTGCCGCGCACCACCAGTCGCCGGGTGCGCAACGGGTTCCGCGTCTGCGTCTGGGTGAAGTCGTAGAGCGCGCTGCGACCGTCCCCGACGTCGAGGGTCGCCACCGTCGTGGTCTGCGGTCGGGGGGTGGCGTCGCCCGTCCAGCCCGGGCGGGCGATGGGGTCGGCCAGGGGCGCGGTGGTGGCGCTCGCGACGACACGGGCCGGCGCGGCACCGACGCCCAGGAATCCCCGGACCAGCGACGTGGCGTGGTACGTCTGCGTGGAGGAGACCTGGACCGACGTCACGTCCCCGATCCGGCCGTCCCGCACGACGCGCAGGCGGGCGGCGGTGTGGGGGAACAGCAGGTACTGCTCGGCGACCTGGACGCGCCCGCTCGCACCCACTGCGTCCCACAGCGCCCGCAGTCCGTCGAGGTCCGGGGCCGGGGGCGTCTCGGTGAGGACCCGCGCGCCGCGGGTCACGAGGTCGGTGACGACTGCGGGTGCCGCAGCGACGGGCACCGCGACGAGGACGAGTTCCGGCGCGGTTCCCAGCAGACCGGTGAGGTCGTCGGCGACGGGCAGGCCCCGACCGGCCACCGCGGCCTCGGTGGAGGCGCGGCTGCGGCCCAGGACGCCCGTCACCTCGACGAGGTGCGGCACCCGGGCCACGAGGTCCAGGAACAGTCCGGCTCGGAATCCCGTGCCGACGACGCCGAGGCGGAGGGGGGCTGCGTCCACGTCCGCGACCGTAGACCCCGTGCTCTGGCCTGGCGAGTTCCCGACGGGGTGGTTGGGTGGGCGCATGCGCATCTTCTTCACGGGCGGCAGCGGCAAGGCCGGACACCACGTCGCGCCCTACCTGGCCTCCCAGGGGCACCACGTGACGAACGCGGACCTCAGCCCGCTCGGCCACCCCGACGTGACCGACCTGCACGTCGACCTGACCGACACCGGCCAGGTGTACTCGGCGCTGGCGGGGATGCCGACGACGGCGGACCTCGACGGCCCCGGTCGCGCTCCCGGGGGTTCGGCCTACGACGCCGTGGTCCACTTCGCCGCGATCCCCACGATCCTGCGGGCCCCGGACGCGACGACGTTCGAGACCAACATCCGTGCGCACTACAACGTGCTGGAGGCCGCGACGCGGCTCGGGATCCGCAAGGTGGTGTTCGCCTCCTCGGAGACGACGTACGGCATCTGCTTCGCCCAGGGCGAGCGCAAACCCCTCTACGTCCCCGTCGACGAGGAGCACCCCGTCGTGCCGGAGGACTCCTACGCGATGTCGAAGGTCGCCGGTGAGGTCGTCTCCCGCTCCTTCCAGGCGCGCACGGGCGCGGACGTCTACGGGTTCCGCATCAACAACGTCGTCGAGCCCCACGAGTACGCCGAGAAGTTCCCGGCGTTCCTGCAGGACCCGTCCCTGCGCCGTCGCAACGTCTTCGCCTACATCGACACCCGCGACCTCGGGCAGGCGACGCTGAAGGCCCTGCAGACGGACGGCCTGGGGTTCCAGGTTTTCAACGTGGCGAACGCCGACATGTCGGTCGCCGCCACGACGCAGGAGGTCGTCGAGGAGTTCTACGCGGGCGTCGAGGTGCGGCGCGAGATGGGTCGCGACGAGACGTTCTACTGCATCGACAAGGCCCGCGACCTGCTCGGGTTCGAGCCGCAGCACTCGTGGCGGGACGTGTTGCGGGACCCCCGGCAGCAGGGGTGAGGTCGGGGCGGGCATGAGGGACGTGCGCGTGCTCGGGCCGCTGCTGGTGCTCGTCGTCGTCGTGCTCGCGCTGCTGGCGCAGTGGCTCGTCGGGGTGCTGTGGCCGGTGACGGCGGAGACCTATTGACACCCGCGGTCCCGACGTCCTCCCCGACGGGTCCGGACCGCGCGGGAGGGCCCGGAGCCCGCGTGGTGGTCGGACCGGGCCTGGGACCGGCGTCCCGGTCGCGATCACGACCGTCGGGCCGGTCCCGTAGCCGGTCTTACGTGGGATCGGGCGTGGGAACACCCGTGGGTGTCCGCTCGACGTCGCCAGGGCGACGCGCGGAGGACACCCACGTCTCACCCCACGTGGTGACATTCGAGGGTGTCCTGGTGGGTGCCCGGCCGTGCTGGCGCCGGCCCCGACCCGGGCTCAGGGAACCTCGGCACCCTCTCCGTCGGTCACCACGACCCGCACGCCCGCCGCGTGGAACGGGGCGAGGGCGGACGGGTCGGCGCCCTCGTCGGTGACGAGCGTCCACCCCGCGGGCATCGGCGCCCAGGCGTGGAACGGGCGGCGGCTGAGCTTGGCGGCGTGGGCGAGGACGTGCACGCGGTCCGCGCGTCGCGCCATGAGTTCCTTCAGACGGGTCTGCTGCTGGTCGGCCTCGCAGATCCCGTCCTCGGCGCTCACCCCGTCGGCGCCGAGGAAGACGGCGTCGGCGGTGACGCGTTCCAGCGCGGCCTCGGTGAGGGGGCCGACGAAACCCTGGCTGAGGTGGCGCAGGGAACCCCCGAGGGAGACGACCTCGACGTCGTCGGCGTCGGCGAGTTCGTCCAGGACGGTCAGGCCCGTGGTGACGACGGTGAGCGGTGCGCACCGTCGCAGTTCGTGGGCGAGCGCGCCGACGGTCGTCCCCGCGTCGAGCATCACGGTCTCACCCGGACGCACCTGACGGGCCGCCCAGCGGGCGATGCCGCGCTTGGCCTCGAACGCCTCACCGGTGCGCTGCCGCAGCGACTGCTCCGGGTGCGCGACGGACGGGGCGGCGCCGCCGTAGGTCCGGGTGATGAGGCCCTGGTCCCGCAACCGTGCGAGGTCGCGGCGGATCGTGGAGGCCGTCACGCCGAGCCGTGCCGAGAGTTCCTCGACGCTGGCCAGCCCGGACGTGCTGGCCAGGTGCAGGATCTCCCGGCGTCGCGCCTCGGTCCCCGACGCGGTGGCGGGTTCGCTCACGCCCGGTTCACGCCCCCGTCGGTGCGGGCGCACCCGCGAGTTCCGTGGCCTGCCGCAACGCCTCGACCATGCTGCCGACCTCCACCCGTCCGGTTCCCGCGATGTCGAACGCCGTGCCGTGGTCGACCGACGTGCGGATCACGGGCAACCCCACGGTGATGTTGACCCCCGCCTCGATCCCGAGCACCTTCACGGGGCCGTGGCCCTGGTCGTGGTACATCGCGACGATCAGATCGTAGTCACCGCGACCGCCGAGGAAGAACGCCGTGTCGGCGGGCAGCGGGCCGACCGCGTCGACGCCCGCCGCCCGCGCGGCCTCGACACCCGGAGTGATCTTCTCGGCCTCCTCGCCGTACCCGAACAGGCCGTTCTCCCCGGCGTGCGGGTTGATGGCGCAGACCCCGATGCGGGGGTTCGGGTTCCCCGCCCGCCGCAGGGCCTCGGCACCGCGACGGATGGTGCGCTCGACGAGACCGGGTTCGATGCGCGCGATCGCGTCGAGGAGCCCGATGTGGGTCGTGACGTGGATGACCTTGATGCGCGGGGTCGTCAGCATCATCGACACCTCCTCCACACCGCAGAAGTGCGCGAGGAGTTCGGTGTGTCCCGGGTACAGGTGACCGGCCGCGTGGAGGGCCGCCTTGTTGAGGGGCGCGGTGCAGATGGCCTGGACGTCCCCGGCCATCGCGAGTCCGCAGGCGATGCGCACGTACTCGTGGGCGGCGTGACCGGCCTCGGCAGACAGCTCGCCCCACGGCAGGTCCGCGGGCAGCAGGCCCGGGTCGACGACGTTGATGCGACCGGGCGTGAACTCGGCGGCGGTCACGTCCTCGACGACCACCACGTCCGCCTCGACGCCCAGGGCTCGCGCGGCCTGCCGAAGCCGCTCGGCGTCCCCGACGACGACGGGCCGCCCGTCCCGGTAGGCGGCGGGGTCGAGGAGGGCCCCGACGGTGACCTCGGGGCCGACCCCGGCGCCGTCGCCCATCGTGACGGCGATCGCGGGCCGGGCGTCCATGACGGCGGTCGAGGGGGTCACAGGATCTCCTGGGGTGCGGTGGGGGCGCCGCTGCGCAGAGCACGCAGCAGCCGGACGAGGTCGGTGAGCGTCGGGTCCTGCCCGAAGCTGCCGGGTTTGGTGGCGACGAGGCGGCCGTCGTCGGCGAGGCTGACGACGACGCCGTGGTCGGGCTGGGCGACCGGCCGCAGCCGGCGCACGCCGAGGTGGTCGAGGACGGCGCGGGCCGTCTGACCGCCGGTGAGGACGAGGTCGGCGGCGGGGTGCGTCCGGCCGACGCGGCGCGCGAGGTCGGCGACGGCCTCGCCTGGTCGGTCCACCGGATCGATCGTCAGCAGGTGGGTGTGATCGTCCACGAGGGCGGCTGCTCGCAGGTGCGCGGTCTGCGCAGTCGCCGCGGCCGAGCCGCTGCCGACCGCGAGGACCACCGGCCGGTGCCCGGGCGCCACGAGGGGGGCGGCGGTGCCGCGGGGCGGCGCGGACGTGGTGTCGGCGACGGCGGCGACGAGGGCGGCGCTGCCCACGAGGGCCACGCGACGGCCGCCGGTCACGGCGTCGACGGCGGCGGTCGCAGCGGCGCGCAGGTCGGCGTCGGTCTCCCCGTCGAGCACCGACAGGTCCTGCCCGCCGAGCGTCCACCCGGCGCGCAGGACGTCGAGGGGGACGGCGGTGACCGGCCCGTCCAGCAGGTCCGCCACAGCTCGCGGCGCGGGGTGCGGTTCGAGGGCCCACAGCGCGGTGTCGGCGAGGGGGACGTCACCGACGACGGGCAGCCCCCCGCGCACGGTCCGGCCCAGCGACGGCAGCGCGCCGGCCACGACGACCTGGAAACCGTTGTCGCGCAGCGCGTCGACGGTGGGCCCCACGTTGCCGCGCCACAGCGAGTCGACCTTGACGACGACGAGTGCGGCCCCGGCCGGGTCCGCGGTGGCGGCCCGCACGGCGTCGCGGGCCGACGCGGGGTCGACCGCCCGGTGGTCGGTGTCGACGACGGTGGTGACGCCCTCGTCCGCCGGGCTGCGGAGGGACGTGGCGAGGGAGTCGCGGGGGGAGCCGTCGAGGATGACCTCGCAGTCCCGGCCACGGGCGAGCAGGACGCCGGCGACCTCGGCGGCGCCGGAGAGGTCGTCGGCCACGACGCGTCGCAAGCCTGTGCTGGTGGGGGCGGTGCGGGGGGTAGCGGGTGCGGTCACGGGTCACCTCCTCGTGGCTCTGGTGGCGGCCATGCTTCCACAGCCTGCGCGTTTCGCGCTAGAGCGTTGCGCGTTTCGAGCACGGGTGGCACAGTGCTCGTCGGACGACGCCGTCCGGCACCCCCGGCACCGGCGCCCGCAGACCGACCAGCACTCGACCACCAGCAGAGCACCAGCAGATCAGGACGAGCCCGTCCGTCCCGCCGAGATGAGGGGTCACCGATGACCACCGCGACACCCCGACCACCCGGTCGCTCCCCGCTCAGCCGCCGCACGCTGCTCGCCGGCGGGGCGGGCCTCGGACTCGTCGGCGGCGGCCTGGGTGGGCTCACCGCCTGTGCGGGTCCCACCGGTGCCCCGGGCCCGGACACCCTCACGCTGGCGCTGAACCGCTCGCTCGTCAGCCTGGACAACAAGCTGAACCAGTTCGACGCCGCCGTCACCGTGCAGAGGGCCGTCCGTCAGGCCCTCACCGAGATCGGCACGGACGTGGAACCCGCGCTGGTGCTCGCGGAGAGCTTCGAGCTCACCGAGCCGACGCGGTGGACCGTCCGGCTGCGCCCGGAGGCCTGCTACTCCGACGGGTCGCCCGTCACGGTCCAGGACGTGGCCACGGCCCTGCAGTGCTACGCCGACACCGACGCCAGCTTCGTCGCGAGCTTCTTCCCCGAGATCCCCACGGTCACCGCGCTCGACGACCGGACGTTCACCCTCGACACCGAGCGGCCGCTGCCGACCCTCGACGCGCTCATGAGCAACATCCTCATCACCCCCGCGGCGGCGAACCGCCCCGAGGAACTGCAGGACGGCCTCGGCTCCGGGCCCTTCGTCATGACCTCCCACGACCGCGGTACCGGCACCTACCGGCTCCGCCGGAACGAGAAGTACTGGGGAACCCCCGCGAGGGTCGAGACGGTCGACGTGCGGTTCTCCCCCGAGGAGTCCAGCCGCGTGATCGCGATCCGCAGCGGTGAGGTCGACGTCATCGACTCCATCACCCCCGACTCGGCCCAGCAGCTGAAGGGGCTGGCAGGGATCCACCTCACCGAGGTGCCGAGCCTGCGGTTCAACCAGATCTTCTACAACTTCCGCAAACCCCCGGGCCACCCGCTCGCCGACCCGCGCGGACGCCAGGCGCTCAGCATGGCGATCGACGGCAAGTCCCTCGTGGACGAGGTCCTCGCGGGGACCGCCGTGCAGGCCGAGGGGGTCGTCACCTCCAACCAGGCCGGGTACGTCAAGACCGGGGAGTACGTCTACGACCCGGGCGCGGCGAAGAAGATCCTCGCCTCGATGGGCGCGGAGGACCTCGAGATCACCATCATCTGGGAGTCCGGCGAGTTCCCCGGCGACACGTTCGTCATGGAGGCGCTCGTGGACATGTTCGGCGACATCGGCGTCCGTGCGCGGCTGCGGGAGTTCCAGCCCGGCGGCGACATCATGTCGTGGCGGCAGGGCCGGGCGGGGGACTGGGACCTGCTGGGCAACGGTTTCCCCGGACCGACCGGCCAGGCGATCGTCATGCTGCAGGGGATGTACGCGGGGACGGCCGAGAAGGAGGAGACCCGCGACACCTACCAGGGCTACGTCGTGCCGGCCGTCACCGACCTCATCGTCGCCGCGTCGTCCGAGACGGACCCCACCCGGCGGCAGGACCTCACGGAGCAGGCCCAGCAGGCCGTGTGGGACACCTGGCCCTGCGCCTGGCAGTTCAACCCCAAGGCGATCCTCGCCCGTCGCGACCGCGTCCACGGGATCGACCTGTCGCCCGCGAACAACTACCGCCTGTCCGCCGTCGAGCTGAAGGGCTGAGGCCGTGGTCACGTACGTCTTGAAGCGGGCCGGCCAGGGCCTCCTCACCGTGTTCCTCACGGTGTCCACCGTGTTCGTGCTCATCCGTCTCGCGCCCGGCGACCCTGCCCGCGCCTTCGCCGGGCCCCTGGCCACGACGGAGCAGTTGCAGCAGGTGCGGGACCGGTTCGGCCTCGACGACCCGCTGGGGTCGCAGTACCTGACGTTCCTGTCGCAGCTGCTGCACGGCAACCTCGGGCAGTCCTACAGCTTCCAGGCGCCCGCCCTGACGGTCGTCGCCGACCGCATGCCCTACACGCTCACGCTGGCGTGCACGGCCATCGTCATCGCCGCGGTCGTCTCCATCCCGCTGGGCGTCTGGATGGCCCGCCGTCGCGACAGCCGGTCCGAGCTCGCCGCGAACGTCGCGACGATCGCGGGGCAGTCCATGCCGGACTTCTGGATCGGTGTGCTCCTGCTCAGCGTCTTCGCCGTGGCCCTGCCGGTCCTGCCGGCGTCGGGGTTCACGACGTGGAGCGGCCTGCTGCTGCCCGCCGTGACCATCGCGATCCTCCAGGTCGCGCTGCTGTCGCGCCTCGTGCGGCGCGAGATGGTGCAGAACCTCGCGGCGCCGTACTTCGTGGTGGCGCGTTCGCGGGGTTTCTCCAGCCACGTCCTCACCTGGCGGTACGCGATGGGGAACTCGGCGATCCCGGTGTTCACCGCGCTCGGCACCCGGTTCGCCGCCATGCTCAACGGCGTCGTCGTGGTCGAGGTCGTGTTCGCCTGGCCCGGTGTCGGTTCCCTCGTCGTCCGGGCCCTGGAGACCCGCGACTACCCGCTGATCCAGGCCACCGTCCTCGTCACCTCGGTCCTCGCGGTCGGTGTCCAGCTCCTCGTCGACCTGCTCTACCCCCTGCTCGACCCACGCGTGCGTCTCGGGAAGGCGAGTGCAGCATGAGCACGGAAACCCCCAGCCGCCCCTCGCGGCCCAGCGCGGTCACCGCTGCGCACCTCGCCCGGGCGGCGACGACGCGGCAGGCCCGCGCGAACCGCACCAAGACGGTCGCGGGACTCGTGTGCGCCCTCATCGTCGTCGTGCCGATCCTGCTCGCGAACCTCCTGCCGCTGCCGGACCCGAACGCGCAGGACCTCGGGGACCGGTTGCTCCCACCGCTGAGCGCCGGCCACCTGCTCGGCACCGACCAGCTCGGCCGCGACCTGCTCTCCCGCGTCCTGCACGGCGGTCAGGTCTCGCTCGCCGTCGGCGTGCTCGCGGTCGTCGTCTCGGGGGCCATCGGCCTCGTGCTCGGTGCCGCGGCGGGGTTCTACGGCCGCTGGGTCGACGTCGTCGTCTCCCGCTTGCTGGAGGCGCAGATGTCCCTGCCGCTGCTGATGATGCTTCTCCTCGTCGTGGCGCTGTTCGGGCAGTCGATCCCCGTCATCACCCTGGTGATCGCCGTCGCGCAGTGGCCGGAGGTGGCGAGGCTGACCCGTTCCCTCGTCCTCGTGGAGCGGGAGAAGCCGTACGTCGCGGCGGCCCGCACGCTGGGGCTGCGACGGGTCTCGATCCTCGTCCGGCACGTCGTCCCGAACGTCGTGCCGCAGACCCTGCTCGTCGTCCTGCTGCTGCTCGCGCAGGCCGTGCTGCTGGAGAGCGCGCTGAGCTTCCTCGGCGCCGGGCCGGAACGCCCGTTCGCCACCTGGGGCCGCATCGTCTCCGACGGCCAGGACTACATCGGCACCGCCTGGTGGCTCGTCACCGCCCCGGGTGTGGCGATCGTGCTGCTCGTCGTCGGGGTGAACCTGCTGGGGGACGCGCTGCGGGACGGGGCGGGAACGTCCTGGCGCAGTCGCGTCCGTGGACTGCTGGGCCGAGGGAGGACCGCGTGAAGACGCTCGACCGCACGGGACCGCAGGTGCGTGACGCTGCGGGCGAACCCCGGGGTGCCGGTGCCCCGCCGCTGCTGCAGGTCCAGGACCTGCAGGTGGAACTCATCACCGCGCGGGGGATCGTCCGCGCCGTCGACGGGGTCTCGTTCTCCGTCGACCGCGGCGAGACCGTCACGCTCATCGGCGAGTCCGGCTCGGGGAAGTCGACGACCGCCATGGGGATCCTCGGGTTGCTGCCCGACGACCTCGCGGTGCTGTCGGGGTCCGTCGTGCTCGACGGTGTCGACGTGCTGCGCGAACCCCGCGCGCTGGCCGCCGCCCGCGGACGCACCGTGGCGCTCGTGCCGCAGGACCCGATGACGGCGCTCAGCCCCGTGCACAGCATCGGCAGCCAGTTGCGCGAGGCCGTCCGGCACGCCGGGGCGGCCAGCGGTGCGGCGGCGGTCCAGGCCCGCGCCGAACGGCTGCTCCAGCAGGTCCACATCCCCGACCCGCCCGCACAGCTGCGCAAGTTCCCGCACCAGTTGTCCGGGGGGATGCTGCAGCGCGTCCTCATCGCGATGGCGCTGGCCAGCGAACCGCAGCTCATCGTGGCCGACGAACCCACCTCGGCCCTCGACGTCACCGTGCAGGCCGGCGTCCTGGACCTGCTGCTGGAACTGCAGGAGCAGCGCGGTGTCGCGCTGCTCGTCATCACCCACGACCTCGGCGTGGCCCGGCTCGTGTCCGACCGGATCCACGTCATGCGCGGCGGTGTGTTCGTGGAGTCCGGCGAGGTCGAGTCCGTCATCGCCGACCCGCGCGAGGAGTACACCCGGGCCCTGCTCGCGGCGGTGCCCACGCTGGGACCCTGGGACGAGGACCCCGCGACGGGTCCGGACGGAGGACGGTCGTGAACGAGACCCCGGTTCTCGAGGTCGAGGACCTCGTCGTGGAGTACGGCTCCTTCCGTGCCGTGGACGGCGTCTCGTTCCGGGTGCCGCGCGGGCGGACCGTCGCCGTCGTGGGGGAGTCGGGCTGCGGGAAGTCGACGGTCGCCAAGGCCGTCATGCGGCTGCTGGTACCCACGGCCGGCCGGGTGGTGCTCGACGGCACCGACATCACCCACCTGCCCGACCGCCGGCTGCGGCCGCTGCGGCACCGCTGGCAGATGGTGTTCCAGGACCCCTACGGTTCCCTCGACCCGCACCTGACGGCGTCCGAGATCGTCGCGGAGGCGCTGCGGCAGCGCGGGACGGCGAAGGGCCTGCGGGAGGCCCGTGTCCGCGAGCTGTTCGACCGGGTCGGTCTGCCCGCCAACGGCCTGGAACGTCGTCCGGCGGAGTTCTCCGGCGGGCAGCGGCAGCGCATCGGCATCGCCCGCGCCCTGGCCTCCGAACCCGAACTCCTGCTGTGCGACGAGGCGACGAGCGCGCTCGACGTCTCCGTGCAGGCGCAGGTGCTCGACCTGCTGCGCGAGGTCCAGCGCGACACGGGCATCAGCTGCCTGTTCATCTCGCACAACCTCGGCGTCGTGCAGGGCATCAGCGACGAGGTCGTCGTCATGCGCGGCGGTCGTGTCGTCGAGTCGGGCCCGACCGCGCGGGTGCTCACCAGCCCGGCCGAGGACTACACGCGCCGACTGCGACGCGCGGCGCTCGACCCGGCCGCGATGGTCGGCCGCAAACCCCGGCACGTCGTCCGCGGCGTGCTCACCACCACCGGAGGGACCGCCGCATGACCGGCTCCACGACAGGCACCCCCACAGGCATCGGGGCGCGCCCCGTGCTGGGCACCATGACGTTCGCCGACACCGTCGACGAGGGCACGGCGAAGGAGATGCTCGACGTCGCCCTCACCCACGGGGTGACCGCGGTCGACACCGCCAACGCCTACGCCGGCGGCGCGACCGAGGAACTCCTCGGGACCCTCCTCGTCGGCCGGCGCGACGAGGTGGAACTGGCGTCGAAGGTCGGCATGCCGCACCCGGACGCCGGCGACGACGCCCTGCTCTCACCCGTCGCGGTCCGGCGCTGCGTCGAGGCGAGCCTGCGGCGGTTGCGGACCGACCGGCTCGACCTGCTGTACCTGCACCAGCCCGACCGGTCCACGCCCGTCGAGGACACGCTGGCGGCGGTCGCGGAACTCGTCGCCGAGGGCAAGGTGCGCAGCCTCGGCGTCTCGAACTACGCGGCCTGGCAGATCGCGGACGTCGAGACCGCTGCGGACCGTGTGGGCGCTCCGCGGCCGGTCGTGGCCCAGCAGCTCTACAACCTGCTGGCCCGCCGCATCGAGGAGGAGTACGTCGAGTTCGCCACCGTCCACCACCTCGCGACCATGGTCTACAACCCCCTCGGTGGGGGGCTGCTGACCGGGCGGCACCGGTTCTCCGACCGTCCGTCAGAGGGTCGGTTCGGCTCCTCGCGGCTCGCGGAGATGTACTCGCAGCGGTACTGGGACGAGCAGTTGTTCGGGGCCGTCGAGCGGCTGCGCGCCGTGGCCGACGGCGCAGGTCTGCCGATGGCCGAACTGGCCCTGCGCTGGACCGCCCACCGCGACGTCGTGGACTCCCTGCTGCTCGGGGGTTCCCGCGCCGAGCAGCTGCAGCAGAACCTCGAGGCCCTGGCGGCGGGGCCGCTGCCGGCCGACGTGCTCGAGGCCTGCGACGAGGTCGGCGCCGCCCTGCGCGGCCCCGCCCCGGCCTACAACCGCTGAACCCCGTCACCACCTGAGGAGACCCGACCGTGCAGGCAGCAGACCGACCGGACCCCGCCGACTTCGCCCGGCGCGTGCGCGCGCGCGAGCTCGTCGTCGGGTACTGGATCACCCTCGACGCGCCGTTCGCCACCGAACGCGTCGCGCGGCTCGGCTACGACTACGTCGCGATCGACGCCCAGCACGGGCTGCTCGGGCACAGCGGGGTCCTGCACGGGATGCTCGCCGTCGACTGCGGCGGATCCGCCGGCGTCGTCCGCGTCGCGGCCAACGACCCGACCGCCATCGGCCACGCCCTCGACGCCGGTGCCCGCGGCATCGTCGTGCCCCTCGTGAACACCGCGGCGGAGGCGGCCGCGGCCGTCCGGTCCGCGAAGTACCCGCCGCACGGCGTCCGGTCCTACGGTCCGATGCGGTCCGGGCTGCGCGTCGGACCCGTCCCCGCGCAGGCGGACGAGCAGACGGCGGTGCTGGCGATGATCGAGACCGCCGACGGTCTCGCGAACGTCGAGGAGATCGCCGCGACCCCCGGGCTCGACGGTCTGTACGTCGGGCCCTCCGACCTGTCCATCGGTCTCGGGGGCGCGTTCCCCGGCGACCCCGCCGTGCAGGAGGAGTTCGACGCGGCCCTGACCCGGGTCCTCGCCGCGTGCGAGGCGGCGGGCGTCGCGGCGGGCATCCACACTCCGCACGGCGACGTCGCCCGGCGACGCATCGAGGCCGGTTGGACGTTCGTCACCGTCGCCTCGGACGTGGTGCACCTGGAGAACGCCGCGCGCGAGCACCTCTCGACCGCGAGGGGGCAGGCGTGAGCGAGTTCCTGCTGCCGGAGGTCGACGACCCGTCGGTGACCACCCTCGTGGCGGACGGCGGCGTGGTGTCGGGTTTCCTGCCCGCCCCGACCGTCCAGTGCCACGCCGCGAACCTCGCAGTCCTGCCCGGCGGTGACCTCGCCTGCGTGTGGTTCGGCGGGACCCAGGAGGGTGTCGCGGACATCGACGTGTGGATGTCGGTCCTCGCGCCGGACGCGACGGCGTGGTCGGACCCCGTCCGCCTGTCGTCCGATCCCGAGCGCTCGGAGCAGAACCCGATCCTGTGGACCACGCCCGCCGGTGAGGTGTGGTTGCTGCACACGGCGCAGACCGCGGGGAACCAGGACACCGCCGAGGTGCGCCGCCGGGTGTCCACGGACGGTGGCCGGACGTTCGGGCCGACGGAGACGTTCGTGCCGGCGTCGGCCGCGGGTGGGGTGTTCGTGCGGCAGCCGCCCGTCGTGACCCCGGCCGGACGCTGGCTGCTGCCCTTGTTCCGCTGCCCCGTCGCGCCGGGAGCTCGGTGGCGAGGTGACGAGGACGACAGCGTCGTGCTCACCTCCGACGACGAGGGCCGGACCTGGCGCGAGGTCGTCGTCCCCGGCAGCACCGGGATGGTGCACATGAACGTGCAGGTGCGCCCGGACTCCTCGCTCGTGGCGTTCTACCGCAGCCGCTGGGCCGACGCGGTCCACCGGTCCACGTCGACCGACGGGGGCGACAGCTGGTCGGCGCCGGAACCCACGCCGCTGCCCAACAACAACTCCTCGGTCCAGGTGTCGACGGACCCCGGCGGCGGTCTCGTCATCGCCTTCAACCGCATCCGCGCCACCGAGGACACCCCCCGTCGCGAATCCCTCTACGACGAGATCGGGGACGAGGGGATCGTCGACCAGGTCTCCTCGACCCCCACCTCGGCCGACGGACCCCGGGCGGTCTGGGGAACGCCGCGCGCGCCCATGACCCTGGCCCGTTCCACCGACGGCGGCCTCACCTGGGACCGCTCGCTCGACCTCGAGGGCGGGGACGGGAACTGCCTGACGAACGACTCCCGCGCCGGGGCGAACCACGAGTTGTCGTACCCCAGCGTCCTCGTCGTCGCTGACACGGTCCACGTCGCCTACACCTGGCACCGCCGCGCGATCCGCTACGCCCGGCTGCCGCTGGCCCTGCTGGTGGACGGGTGAGCCCGCTCGCCGTCGTCACCGGCTGCAGCTCGGGCATCGGCCGCGCCGTGACCGCGCACCTGCTGGACCAGGGCTACCGGGTCCGGGGGTTGTCCCGCACCGCCCCTGACCTGCCCGCCGTGGACTGGGTCGCGGCCGACCTCGCCGACGCGGCGCAGGTGGTGGAGGGAGTCGAGGACCTGGAGTCGGTCGACGCCGTCGTGCACTGCGCGGGTTTCCAGCGGACGAACCCGCTGGGCTCGCTGCGCGCCGAGGACCTGCGGGCCATGTTCGACGTCCACGTCGCCGCGGCCGCGCTGCTCGTCGACACGCTCGCCGACCGGGTCGTCGACGGCGGCCGCGTCGTGCTGCTCGGCAGCCGCACCATGGTCGGGGTGGCGGGCAAGTCGCAGTACGCCGCGACCAAGGCCGCGCTGACCGGGCTGTCCCGCAGCTGGGCCCAGGAACTCGCCCCGCGCCGCATCACGGTGAACGTCGTGGCCCCCGGGCCCACCGCGACCGCCATGACGCACGACCCCGGTCGCGCGAGCACCCCGGTCAAGGTCCCGCCGCTCGGTGCCCTCGTCGACCCGGCGGACGTCGCCGCACTCGTCGGGTTCCTGCTCGGGCCGGCCGGGAGGTCGGTGACGGGCCAGGCCGTCGTCGTCTGCGGGGGCGCCTCGCTCTGAGGGGGTGGTGAGCATCCTCCGGGGGGCGTGGTGAAGCCCGCCGGAACCGGTACCGATTCGCCCGTACGGGCGATTGTCGTCCGACACACTGTTGAGGCCTCAACCGTCTCGTTCACCGGCCGAAACCTTGTGCATGGCCAAACGACTGCGGGACCTCTCCATCACCACGAAGCTCGGACTGGGCTTCGGCACCGTCTGCCTGCTGCTGGTGGCGGCGGTCGGCCTGGGGCTGCAGACCCTGCACACGTCCCAGGCGACGGTGTCGTCGATGTCCGACGTCGTGGTGCCGGGGGTCAAGTACAGCGGCCTGGTGAAGTACGGCGTCGCCCAGACGCGGCTCGACGTCACCTCGATGGGCCTGGCCACCGACGCGGCGGGCCGCGCGAGCGCCCGGAGCGCGATGGCGGCGGACGACGCGGAGCTCGACGCGAGCTGGAAGGGGTACCTCGACACGTTCCCCGTCTCCACCCAGGCCGACCGCGACTCCTTCCAGGCGGACCTCGCCTCGTTCCGCCAGCTGCGCGGGCCCGCCGTCACGGCGGCCGAGAACGGCGACCTGCCGGGGTTCCAGACGGTGCGCAACCGCGACCTGCTGCCGCTGGCCACCCGGATGAACACGACCCTCGACCGGATCCAGAAGGCCGAGGTCGACAACGCGACGCACACCTCGGCGCTCGGGGCCGCTCGCTACCGCGAGGCGCTGTGGCTGCTCCTCGGCCTCGGGGCGGTGGCCCTCGTCGCCGCCGCCGTCGTCGCCGTCCTCGTGGCGCGCTCGATCACCCGCCCGCTGGGGCGGACCGCCGAGGTCGTCCGCGGGCTGGCGCAGGGTCGGCTGGACCAGCGCGTCGGGTACGCCGCCGCCGACGAGATCGGCCGGTTGTCCCAGGCCGTCGACGAGACCATGGACACGCTGGCGACGACGATGACCGAGATCACCGCGACCGCCCAGGTGCTCGCGGGTTCCAGCGAGGAGCTGTCCGCCGTCGCCACCCAGCTCTCGGCCGGCGCCGAGGAGTCCGCGGCGCAGGCGCAGGTCGTGTCCGCTGCGGCGGAGGAGATCAGCGCGAACATCGGCACGGTCGCCGCCGCCGGCGAGCAGATGACCGCCGCCATCGGCGAGATCGCCACCTCCACCGCGGACGCGTCCGCGACCGCCGCCTCCGCGGTCAGCGCCGCCGAGGGGGCCGGTCAGACCCTGCAGCGCCTGTCGGCCTCGAGCCGGGAGATCGGCGAGGTGGTGAAGCTGATCACCTCGATCGCAGCTCAGACGAACCTGCTGGCCCTCAACGCGACCATCGAGGCCGCGCGGGCCGGCGACGCCGGCAAGGGGTTCGCCGTGGTCGCCGGCGAGGTGAAGGAGCTGGCCGGTCAGACCGCTCGTGCCACCGAGTCGATCACCGCCCGCGTCGGTGCCACCCAGGCGGACGTGGAGGAGGCCTCGGCGGCCATCGCGCGCATCGGGAACGTCATCACGCAGATCGACGCCCTGCAGTCGACCATCGCGGCCGCCGTGGAGGAGCAGTCCGCGACGACGGGGGAGATGGTCCGCAACGTCAGCGAGGTGTCGACGGGCTCCCAGGAGATCGCCGTGACCATCTCCGGGGTGGCGTCGGCGGCCACTCAGACGACGTCCGGCGCCCACCAGACGGCGACCACCGCGGCCGACGTCTCCCGCGCGGCCGCCCGCCTCCAGCAGCTCACCGCCGCCTTCACCCTCTGACGCCCGCCCGCCACGCGCCGCCACGGACCGTCCTGCTCCCGCGTGGAAAACACTCTTTCCGCCCTCGGAACACGCGTTCCGAGGGCGGAAAGAGTGTTTTCCACGCGGGAGTGGGTGGGTCGGTCAGGCGGTGGTGGGGGCGGGTCAGGCGGCGGTGACGTCGCGCAGGGTCGCGCAGGTGCGCCGGTACGTGGCGACGAGGTCGGCGTCCTCGCCCTGGTCGCGGCGGGCGGCCCAGTCGTCCAGGGCGGCGCGCAGCCCGGCGCCGAGCGTCTCCGCGACGACGCGGGTGCGCAGGTCGACCGTCGGCGCCCCGGTCGCCGCGGCGATGCGGGCGAAGAAGGCGGCGGTCTGCTCGGCGTCGAGGCGCAGGAGAGCGCTGCGCAGGCCCGCGTCCTCGATGACGAGGCACCGCACCCGCAGCATCCGCTCGATGGAGCCCGCCTCGGCCGTGAACGCCGTCAGGACGTCGGCGATGCAGTCCTCGAGGTCGCCCAGGGACGTGGAGGAGCCGACCCGGTCCTCCAGGCGCGCGGCCAGGGCGGCGTCGAAGGCGCGGTTCGCGCCGAGGGCGGCGTCCTCCTTGGTGCCGAAGTAGCGGAAGAACGTCCGCGGCGAGACCCCAGCCGCGGCGGCGATGTCGTCGACCGTCGTCCGCTCGGAGCCGTTGCGCGCGAACAGGTCCAGGGCCACCTGCTCGATCTCCGCCTGGGTGGCGAGGCGGCGTCGCTCGCGCAGGTCGGGGGCGGGGGTCGTCGTGGTCACGGAATGAGGATATCGACTGACGAGTTGGCAGCGACTGCCAGTAGGGTTGTGACTGTCACCACCACGAGGAGTCCTCACCCATGTCCACGAACGAGGACGCGACCCTGCAGCCGGTCGCGTCCGCACCGCCCACCGCCGCGCCCGGATCCCCCGGCGAGCGCGACCGCCTCGCCCCCGGCGACGCGACCGTCATCGGGCTCCTGCTCGTCTCCGCCTTCGTCGTCATCCTCAACGAGACGATCATGGGTGTGGCGCTGCCGCGGCTCATGGCCGACCTCGGCATCACGGCCGCCACCGGTCAGTGGCTGACGACGGGGTTCATGCTCACCATGGCCGTCGTCATCCCGGCGACGGGTTTCATCATGCAGCGGTTCCAGCTGCGCCAGGTCTTCGTCGCGGCGATGGGGTTGTTCAGCCTCGGGACCGCCATCGCCGCCGTCGCTCCCGGGTTCGGCGTGCTGCTCGTCGGGCGCATCGTCCAGGCCAGCGGCACCGCCGTGATGATGCCGCTCCTCATGACGACGGCCCTGACCCTCGTCCCCGCCGCGAGCCGCGGCCGGACGATGGGCATGATCTCCGTCGTCATCTCCGTCGCCCCGGCCATCGGCCCGACGATCTCCGGGATCATCCTGAACTCGCTGTCCTGGCGGTGGATGTTCATCATCGTCCTGCCCATCGCGCTCCTCGCCCTCGGCGCCGGCGCGTGGAAGGTCCGCAACGTGACGACCCCGCGTCCCGCGCGCCTGGACGTCCTCTCGCTCGCGTTGTCGGCCGTCGGTTTCGGCGGGCTGATCTACGGGCTGTCGAGCATCGGTGAGTCCGCGAGCGGCCACGCGCCGGTCGCGCCGTGGATCCCCGTCCTCGTCGGGGTCGCCTCGCTGGCGACGTTCGTCGTGCGTCAGCTCCGCCTGACCCGGACGTCGACGCCCCTCATGGACCTGCGCGTCTTCGCGAACCGCTCGTTCACCGTGTCGACGATCGTGCTCGTCACGAGTTTCATGGGCCTGTTCGGGACCCTGATCGTGCTGCCGATCTTCCTGCAGACGGTGCTGCAGCTCGGTTCTCTCGAAACGGGTCTGCTGCTCCTCCCCGGCGGGGCCGTCATGGGGATCCTGTCGCCGATCGTCGGCCGGTTGTTCGACCGCTTCGGCCCCCGACCCCTCGTGACGCCGGGCGCGGTCCTCGTCAGCGGGGCCCTGTGGTTGCTGACGACGCTGCACCCGGGAACTCCCGCGGGCATGGTCGTCGTCGTCCACACGATCCTCAGCGTGGGGCTGGCGTTCATGTTCACCCCGCTGTTCACCTCGGCGCTGGGTTCCCTGCGCGCGGAGCTGTACGCCCACGGGTCCGCCACGGTCGGAACCGTCCAGCAGCTGGCGGGCGCGGCCGGGACGGCGCTGTTCGTCACGGTCCTGTCCACGCGCTCGGCCGACAGCCTCGCTGCCGGCACCGACGCCCTGCACGCCGTCGCCGACGGTGTCCAGGCCGCGTTCCTGTGGGGCGGGATCATCTCGCTCGTGGCGCTGGGGTTGTCGCTGCTCGTGCGGCGCCCGCCCGTCGTCCCCGGGCCGCGCACGCCCGTCCACTGAGCTCGCCCGCGACGGCCGGTTCCCGCGAGGGGGCCGGCCGTCGGCGACACGAGTGCGGTTGGACGCGTCGGCTCCCCGCGGCAGGCTGCAGGACATGGGCCTCATCGCTGGAGATCTGGAGCTGGACGACATCCTCACGGGTCTGGCGCAGGAAAGACCCGTCTTCCACTCGGAGGCGGACTTCCAGCACAGTCTTGCCGCTCGCTTCGCGCGGATGCGGCCCACGTGGCGTGTCCGGCTCGAGGTCCCCGTACGCAGCGGCGGACGCTCCAGCTACGTCGACGTGGTCGTGACAGACCCCGACTCGTCGTCCACGGCGATCGAGCTGAAGTACTTCACGGGCCGCCTCGAGGTCGACGTGGCAGGCGAGGCCTTCATGCTCAGAGAGCACGCCGCGTCTGACCTGGCCCGCCTCAACTTCGTCAGGGACATTGCCCGGCTCGAAGCGTCGAGCTCGCCGTCGCAGAACGGGATCGCCGTCATGTTGACCAACGTGGCGTCCTTGTGGCGACCTCCGACGGCGGCCGCGACGACGACGCGGGACCGGGCGTACCGCATCCACGAAGGGGTGACGATGCAGGGCGCGTTGGCATGGGGCGACGGTGACTTCCCCGCGAACGACCTCGAACTCGCGGGTCGGTACGAGATGAACTGGCGCGACTACTCCCACTTCGATTCCCCTGCCGCGGACTTCCGTTTCTTGGCCGTCGAGGTCGCCCCGACCTCGGTGCCCTGAGCAGTCGTTCATTCTCTGTGGGGGAGAGGATCATTCCCGTGGCCGAACCCCTCGTGACCCCGGACGGGCGCTACCTCGTCGTCCGCGGTCGGCTGTGGCGGCGGACGAACCCCGACCTGCCGGAGGAGCGGCGCCAGGAACTCGTCGACGAACTCATGGCCGCCCGCCGCGCGAAGCGTGACGCCGCCGACGACGGTTCCCGTGATGCGGCGCGGGCGCGGGTCGACGCCGCCAAGCACGGCCTGGGGGAGCGGGGTCCGGTGTGGTGGGACGACGGCGCCCCCGACCTGACCCGGCACCTGGCGCGGACGACGGAGTACGCCGACTGGTTCGCCGGCCAGGACGAACCCTAGGGATCAGCCCCGCCGGTGCGCGGCCGCACCGGTGACCGCCACGACGTTGGCGGTGATGACGACGGCCATGCCGACCCACTCGTGCGCCTGGAGGTGCTGGCCCAGCAGCAGCAGCCCGGTGAGGGCGGCCAGGACCGGTTGGGCACTGGCGAGGATCCCGAACAGTCGCGGCGGAACGGTGCGCAGGGCGGTGAGGTCCGCGGCGTAGGGCACCACCGAGGACAGCAGGCCGGTGGCCAGCGACCGCACGACCGTCGGGAGCGTCCAAGAGGCCACGGTGGTCGTCAGCAGCAGGACCGGCAGGTAGCCCAGAGCGCACAGCCCGCTCGCCAGGGCGGGGGCCTGAAGGCCGTCCAGACGAGTCCCGACGAGTCGGTTCACCACGATGTACCCGGCCCAGCAGCCCGCGGCCGCCAGGCCCAGCGCGATCCCGGTGAGGTCGCTGGCCGGCCCTGGGAGGACCAGGACGTACACCCCGACCGCGGCCAGGGCGGCGGTCAGCCCGTCGCGGCGGCTGCGCGAGGCGACGAGCGCGACGGCGAGGGGGCCGAGGAACTCCAGCGTGACGGCAAGGGCCAGCCCGATCCGCTCGACGGCGGTGTAGAGGGAGAGGTTCATGCCGGCGAAGACGGCGGCCAGCAGCAGGACGGGCCACCACTGCGACCAGGTCAGGGAGCGCAGCTTCGGCCGGGCCACCGGCAGCAGGACCGCGGCGGCCACGAGCTGGCGGACGGCGACGACGCCCGCGGGGCCGATCGCGGTGAACGCCTGGGCGCCGATGGCGGCGCCGACCTGGTTGCTGCCGGCGCCGGTGAGGGCGGTGAGCACTCCGGTCCACGGCCGGGCGGCAGTCTCCCGGGTGACCTGGGTGGCCGCCGGGCTGGTGCAGCCGGTGGAGGTGTCCATGACCTCCAGGCTCGTCATCCCCGCGCTTGCCGCGAAATGCACGCCACGTCCCTGCCATGCGCTCGGCGCATGGCAGAACGGGGGCCTTCGAACCCCGACCCCTCGGTGGAGGTGCGGCAGTTGCGCGCCCTGGTGGCCGTGGCGCAGGAGGGGACCTTCACCGACGCCACGATCGCGCTGGGCACCTCCCAGGCGTCGGTCTCCCGCCTCGTGGCGTCGCTGGAACGGCAGGTGGGGGTCCGGCTCGTGGAGCGCGTCCCCCGTGGAGCGCGGTTGACCGAGGCGGGCGAGGCGGTCACCGTGCGGGCTCGGCGGGTCCTCGCCGAGGTCGAGGCCATCGCCCGCGGCGGCGGCCAGGCCGCGGGGGCGTCGGCGGGCGTCGAGGTGCACGTCGGCTACGCCTGGGCGGCGCTGGGACAGCACACGACATCGGCGCAGCGGCGGTGGGCCGCGCAGCAGCCGGGGTCGTCGCTCGTCTTCGTCCAGGTCAACACCACGACGGCGGGACTGCTGGAACGGTCCGCCGACGTGGCCGTGACGCGTCGCCGCCTGGACGGGCGACGGTTCGAGACCGCGCTCGTGGGCACCGAGTCACGCTGGGCCGCCCTGCCGTCCGACCACCGGCTGGCCCGCCGCCGGTCGGTGCGGCTGGGGGACTTCGTCGAGGAGACCGTCGCCGTCGACGCGCGCACGGGCACCACCACGCAGGACCTGTGGCCGGCGCAGGCGGCCCCGACGGCGATGCGGGAGACCCACAGCAGCGACGAGTGGTTGACGTGCATCGCCGCCGGTCAGGCCGTGGGGTTGACGTCGCAGGCGACGACGTTCCAGCACCCGAGGCCCGGGGTCGTGTACCGGCCGGTGCTCGACGCCGAGCCCGTCCCGGTGTGGCTGGCGTGGTGGCGCGACGAACCGGCCCGCTGGGTCGACGACCTCGTGGACCTGGTCACCGAGTTGTACCGCCACCCCGAATGAGCCCCGACGGGCCGCCGGAACCCCGTCGACGGGACGTCCCGTCCGGTGCCAGGGTCGGACGGTGACCGTCCCGTACCGCCCTCTCCCGCAAGACCTCTCGGACGTCCGCTACGCCCACGGACCCGACTCCTCGCCCCGTCCGGGGGTTCCCCGCGGCGTCACCACCGCGTGGCGGCTGGACGCCGAGGCGTACCCGGGGACGAGCCGGACGGTGTGGACGCACGTCCCCGCCGGCCTCGACCCCGACCGGCCGGCGGCCGTCGCCGTGTTCGACGACGGCTGGTGGTACCTCGACCCGGACGGTGACGTGCGCGGGGCGGTCGTCCTGGACAACCTCGTCGCCGCCGGCGCGGTGCCCCCGACGATCGGGCTGTTCGTCGACCCCGGGGTGCGCGAGGGGCCGGAGCCGGTGAACCGCAACGTCGAGTACGACGCCGCCGACGACCGCTACGCAGGCTTCCTCGTGGACGAGGTCCTCGCCCGCGTCGGGCGGGAGCACCGGCTGTCCGACGACCCGGCCCACGCCGTCGTCGTGGGCGGCAGCAGCGGCGGGAACGCGGCGTTCACCGCCGCCTGGCACCGGCCGGACCGCTTCGGGCAGGCCGTCTGCTTCCTGTCGAGCTTCGCGCAGATGCCGGGCGGCAACCCCTACCCGCGGCTCCTCGCGGACGGCGCGCGCCGCCCCGTCCGGTGGTTCCTGCAGGCCGCGCACCGGGACCTCGGCTGGAACCGGCCCGAGCGCAACTGGTTCGCGGAGAACCTCCGGGTCGCCGCCTCGCTGGCCGAGTCCGGGCACGACGTGCGCCTGGTCGTCGGGGACGGCGGCCACAGCCCGCAGCACGCCGGGGTCCTCCTCCCGGACGCCTTGCGGTGGGCGTTGGGGCATTGCACTTGACGCACGCTCTGCACTGAGTGCAAACTTGAACCGTGAACGACCCACTCACCCTGCGAGACCGCCGACGGGCCGAGACCACGGCCGAGATCGCCGCCGCGGCCCTGGACCTCGCCGTCGAGCGCGGCTGGGACCAGGTCACGGTCGACGACGTCGCCGCGCGCGCGGGCATCTCCCGCCGCACGTTCTTCAACTACTTCTCGACCAAGGACGAGGCCCTCTTCCACGACGCGATGGCCTGGCGCCCGGGCGCGCTGGAGGCGTTCACCGCCTCGCCGGCGCCGCTGCTCGACGCGCTCGAGGAGCTCTTCGCCACGCAGGCCGCCCAGGACACCCCCGACCGGGACCGCGCACTGCGCGTCATGCGCCTCGTCGACGGTTCCCCCGACCTCCTGCCCGGCCTGCTGGCCCGGATCGCCGCGAGCGAGCAGGCGCTGGCCGCGGCCGTCACGGCGCGCGGTGACGTCGACGAGTTCACCGCGCGGACCGTCGCCGCCGTGGCCGGCGCCCTCGCCCGCGTCAGCGGCACCAGCTGGATCGACGGCCGGCAACCCGACCCCCTCAGTTCGACGCGGGCGGCATGGGCCGCCCTGCGCACCCTCACCACCACCGACCGGAGGACCCTGTGACCACCACCGCGGCGGCGAGGCCCCGCATCGGCTGGATCTTCGCCAGCCTGATGCTCGTCATGCTGCTCGCCTCGCTCGACCAGACCATCGTCGGCACGGCGCTGCCCACGATCGTCGGAGAACTCGACGGGTTGCAGCACATGAGCTGGGCCATCACGGCCTACACCCTCGCCATCACGATCGCCATGCCCGTCTACGGCAAGGTCGGCGACCTCGTCGGCCGCAAGCGCCTGTTCCTCGTCGCCATCGCGCTGTTCCTGCTCGGGTCCGCGCTGGCGGGTTTCTCGCAGAGCATGCTGGAGTTCGTCGGGTTCCGGTTCCTGCAGGGCCTCGGCGGTTCCGGTCTGATGATCATGTCCCAGACGATCATCGCCGACGTCGTCCCGGCCCGGGACCGGGCGAAGTTCATGGCCCCCATCGGTGCCGTGTTCGGCGTGTCCGCCGTCGCCGGACCGCTGCTCGGCGGCTGGCTCACCGACTCGGTCGACTGGCGCTGGGTGTTCTGGATCAACCTTCCGCTGGGCCTCGTCGCCCTCGCCGTCGCCGCGCTCACCATCCGCCTGCCGAAGCGGCACAACAGCGCGGCGATCGACTACGCCGGCATGGCGCTGCTCGCCCTCGCCAGCACCGGGCTCGTCCTCGTGATGAGCTGGGGCGGAACGCAGTACGCGTGGGGTTCACCGACCGTCGTCGGGTTGATCGCCGGGACGGTGGTCGCGGCGGTCGCGTTCGTCCTCGTCGAGCGGCGCGCGTCCGAACCCGTCATCCCCCTGCGGTTCTTCCGCAACCGCACGTTCGTCGTCACGACGCTGCTCGGCCTGGTCGTCGGCGCGGGCATGATGGGCGCGCTGGCCTACCTGCCGACGTACCTGCAGATGGTCTACGGCGTCGACGCCACCGAGTCGGGTCTGCTGCTGCTGCCGATGGTCGCCGGTCTGCTCGTCACGAGCCTGGCCTCCGGTGCGGCGGTGACGAAGACGGGTCGCTACAAGGTCCTGCCGATCGCCGGGACGGCCACCGCCGCCGTCGCGATGTTCCTGCTCTCGACGCTGACGGTCTCCACGTCGCTCGTGCTCGTCGGCCTCTACGTCGGGATCCTCGGCGCCGGGCTCGGCCTGTTCATGCAGATCATCGTCCTCGCCGTGCAGAACGCGGTCAGCCCGCGGGAGATCGGGACGGCGACGAGCTCGAACAACCTGTTCCGCGAACTGGGGGTCACGGTCGGGACGGCCGTCCTCGGGACGGTGTTCGCCAGCCGCCTCACCGACCGGCTCGGCGGTGCGCTGGGGGGTTCGGCCGAGAGCGCCTCGAGCCTCACGCCGTCGCTCGTCGCGTCGCTGCCGGGGGACGTCGCCGACCGGGTCGTGGGCGCCTACGCCGACTCGCTCGTGCCGATCTTCCTCTGGCTCGTCCCGATGTTCCTGCTCGGCACGGTCATCGCGTTCTTCCTGCCCGAGGTCCCGCTGTCGAGCACCGCCCCGGCGGGGGAGGTCCAGGGCGAGGACGAGGAGGGCGCGGACGGCCCGGCGGAGGTGCCCGCCCAGACCGTCCGCGACGGGGCGACGGACACCGACCGCCCCGTGACCCCCGGCGTCAGCTGAGGTCGACGGCGACCGTGCGGCCCTCCCGGGCCGACGTCTCGGCGGCGTCGGCCAGGACGAGGGCCGCCCGGCCGTCCTCGAACCCGGGAACCCCGGGGGCGAGGTCCCCGCGGACGGCCGCGACGAACGCGGCCAGTTCCAGTTCGTACGCGTCGCGGTAGCGCTCCAGGAAGAACCGCCGGTACGGCTCGCCGACCGAACTCGCGCTCGCGCTGGAGGACCGGACCAGGGTCGGGGTGACGTTGCCGACCTCGAGCAGGCCGTCGGCTCCGAAGGCCTCGATGCGCTGGTCGTAGCCGTAGGCGCTGTGGCGGGAGTTCGTGATGGTGACCGACTCCCCGCCCGCGCCGACGAGGGTGGTGACCGCGGCGTCGAAGTCGCCCGCCTCGGAGATCCCCGCGTCGAACTGCCGCAGGCCGACCGCCGTCACCGACACGATGTCGGGGACGAAGGACCGGGCCATGTCGAAGTCGTGGATCGCCATGTCGCGGAAGATGCCGCCGGAGACCCGCACGTAGTCCGAAGGCGGCGCCTCGGGGTCGCGGCTGGTGATCGCGAGGTGCTCCAGGCGCCCGACCTCGCCGGCCTGCACCCGGCGGCGCAGCTCGGCGAAGTGCGGGTCGAAGCGGCGGTTGAAGCCCAGGACGACCGGCGTCGACGCGGCGCGGGCGCGGTCGCGGACGGCGTCGACGCGGGTGATGTCGAGGTCGATCGGCTTCTCGCAGAGCACGGCCTTGCCGGCGTCCAGTGCCGCGGAGAGCAGGTCGACGTGCGTGGGCGTCGGGGACGCGATGACGACGGCGTCGACGTCGTCGGCCGCGATGGCCTCCAGCGCGTCGGCCGTGGCCCGGCCCCCGTGCTGCGCCACCGTGCGTTCCGCCCCCGCGACGATCGCGTCGGCCGCCACCGTGAGGACCGCGTCGGGGCTGCGGTGGATCGAGGCGGCGTGGACCTGGCCGATGCGGCCGGTGCCGATGAGCGCGAAGCGGACGGGCTGGGACATCTCTGTCCTCTCGGAGAGGCGGGGATCAGGGCGGTGGACCGGTCCAAAGGGTAGGGACCGCCCGCCTCGGGGGTCAACGCGAGCGCCCCGTCACAGGGCTGGAAGCACACCTTCCGCCCCGCAACCTCGCCCCGGAGGGGCGGAAAGGGTGTTTTTCACGCGGGGACGGGTGGGCCCTTGACACGCATGACACCGATGTCATAGACAGTGCTCCGCGCCCATGACATCGATGACATGGGCTGTGGCGCGATCCGCGGCACCCAGCGTGCGGGACCCGTGGACGGGAGGGACGGTCATGGCGAGCGGACTGCACATCGGTCTCGACGTCGGGTCGACGCGGACGAAGGCCGTCGCCCACGACGACGTGGGCACGGTCCTCGCGGTGCACGACACCGCCACCGCGTGGAGCACGTCGCCTGCAGGGCGGAGCGAGACCTCCGGAGCGGCTCTGCTGGCCGGGGCACTCACCGCACTGCACGGTCTGCTGGCCCGGCTGGACGAGGACCGGCGCGTCGTCTCGATCGGCGTCACCGGGATGGCCGAGAGCGGTGTCCTGCTCGACTCCTCCGGGGCGGAGGCCGCTCCCGTCGTCGCCTGGTACGACCCCCGGGGCCGGGACGAGGTGGCCGCACTGCCGGCCGCGGTCCGCGACGCCTTCACCGCCACCACCGGTCTGCGCGCCGACTCCCAGCCCAGCGCCGCGACGCTGGCCTGGGGACGGCGCCACGGGTGGGAGGTCTCCTCGTCCTCGACCTGGCTCAGCGTCCCCGAGTTCGTCGTCGCCGCCCTCGGCGGCGACCGCGTCGCCGAGCCCTCCCTGGCCTCGCGCACCGGGCTGTTCGACACCGTCCGCGGCGTCGCCTCCGACGACGTCGCCGACGCCCTCGGCCTGCCCCGCCACCTCCTGCCCCCGCCCCGGCCGGCGGGGACGAGCGCGGGCACCGTCACCGCCGACGGGGTCGACGCGCGCCTGCGCGGCGCGGTGCTCACCGTGGCCGGGCACGACCACCCCGTCGCGGCGGTCGGCGCCGGTGCGGTGCACCCGGGGCACCTCTTCAACGGGGCCGGGACCGCGGACGTGCTGCTGCGCTCCGTCGACGTCCGGGTCACTCCCGCCGACCGCGCCCGCCTCGCCGCCGCGGGCGTCTCCGTGGGGGCCCACGTGCTCGACGGACTCCAGGCCGTCCTCGGCGGCGTCAGCGCCGGGGTCGTCCTGCGCCGCGTCCTGGCGCTCACCGGCGCCGCGGGCGGCGGTCGCGGCGAGGGCGAGCTGCGCCGAGCCCTCGCCCAGGCGGCCGCCCCCACCCCCCGACCCGGGCCCGGCGTGCGCGTCGTCGCCGGTGGCCGCGGCGGGGACGACGTCCAGGTGGTCGTCGAGCGCGAGGCCGGCCCCGCCGAGGTGCTGGCCGCCGCCCTGCACCACGTGGGCGAGCAGATCACCGCGCTCCTCACCCTCGTCGAGTCCGTCGTCGGACCCCACTCCGCCGCCGTCACGAGCGGCGGCTGGACGGGCATGACCTGCGTGAGCGCCCTCAAGCGCGAGGTCATCCCGCGGCTCACCTTCTCCTCCGTGCAGCTGCCCGGCTGCCGGGGAGCCGCCGTCCTCGGCGCGCTCGCGGCCACCGGCGCGCAGGACCAGCGCGGTCTGGCCGCACTGCTCGACGTCTGGGGCGCGCCCCGGCCCGTCCCCGCCTGACCCACCACTCCCACCACCCCACGCCCAGAGGAGCACCACCGTGAACGAGCTCACCACCCTCGAGAAGCGCGCCCTGGCCCGGATCAGCACCGCCGAGGGGCACGTGCTGATCGTCGCCGCCGACCAGCGCAACGGCATGAAGGCGGTCCTCGAGGACGCCCCCGACGGCCCCGGTTCCGTGACCCGCGAGCAGCTCGCCGAGGTCAAGGGCGACCTCGTGCGCCACCTCGCCAGCCACGGGCCCGCGATCCTGCTCGACCCCGAGGTGGCGTTGCCCGGACTGGTCGACGACGGCGTCCTGGACGGCACGGCGCTCGTCGTCGGCATGGACGCCTCGGGCTTCGACCTCGTCGACGGCCTGCGGTACACCAGGTTCAGCGACGGCGTCACGCCCCGCACCGTCCGCGACCTGGGCGGTGACGCCGCGAAGATGCTCTGGTACATGCGGCCCGACCGTCAGGGCGTGGACTCCGAGGTCGTCCGCCAGGTCCGTGAGCTCGTCGAGGCGTGCACGGCCGAGGGCGTGCTGCTGATCGTCGAGATCCTGACCTACCAGCTCGAGGACGAGACCGCCGAGGAGTACGCGCAGCGGTTCCCGCAGCTCGTGGTCGACGCCACCCGCCTGTCGGTGCAGGCCGGCGCCAAGGTGTTGAAGCTGCCCTACCCGGGGTCGGCCGAGGCCTGCGCGGCCGTCACCGAGGCCGCGGCGGGGGTGCCGTGGGCCGTGCTCTCGGCCGGCGTCGACCACACGACGTTCATCGAGCAGGTCCGCACCGCGGTGGCCCACGGCGCGAGCGGCGCGATGGCCGGCCGCTCGTTGTGGAAGGACTGCCTGTCGGTGTCCTCGGCGGTCCGCGAGGAGATGCTCAGCACGCGCGCCCTGCCCCGGCTGCGCGAACTGCAGGAGGCCGTCGACCGGGTCGGCGTCGGCGTCTGATCCCGCCCGGGGCGCCCACCCGGCCTGCGGACCGGCGGGGCGCCCTCGGCGTCACGCCCCGCGCAGCGCCGCGGTGAGCCCCTCGACGTCGAGGGGCAGGCGGGCGTCCACCGCGAGGTGCGGCACGACCGGGGGAGTGAGGTCGACCCTGGCCAGGTGCGCCTGGAGGTCGGCGAGCTTGGAGCTGTCGCGCTGGGCGGCCCGCCCCAGGATGCGCTCGCGCAGCACGTCCAGGGGGGCGTGCAGCCAGACCATGGACGGGTTCCCGCCCGCCTGCCGCAGGCGGGCCTCCAGTTCCGCCCAGGCGGCAGGACGGGTCCGCTCGGCGGTGTACGGGGCCACGAGCACGACGGGGGTGCCGCAGCGCAGGCAGTCCTCGGCCAGGCCGGTCATCCCCTCGTACCGCGCCGTCCGGGTGGCGCGCGCCAGGTCGACGTCGTCGGGGTCGGTGGACCCCATCAGCCCGGCGACGACCTGCAGCAGCGGGGCTGTCGCCGAGTCGAGGTCGAGCAGCGCCGCTCCCAGGTGGCGCGCCAGCGCCGCGGCCGCCGTGCTCTTGCCCACGCCGGCCGGTCCCGTCACCACGACGGCGAGGGGCGGCTGGGGGTGGGGGGCGCGCTGCGCCTCCGACGATGTCATCGGTGTCATGGTGCTGCTCATGCTGCCGCACCGAGGTGCCGGAGCACCACCGGCCGCGGCGGGGCGGGCGTGCGGTATCGGGAGGTGGTGCGCGTGGTAGGTCTTTCCCGGACCCGGTCGGGTCGACGACCGGAGGTCGCGGGCACCGGACGAGGTCGGTCGTGCTGAGAGGGAGGTGGGCGCCGGTGGCGACCATGCGTGACGTGGCGCTGCGTGCGGGGGTCAGCGTGAAGACCGTCTCGCGCGTCTTCAACGACGACCCGCACGTGCTGCCGGAGACCCGCGACCGGGTCTCCGACGCCCTCGCGCAGCTGAACTACACGCCGAACATGCTGGCGCGCACCTTCCGCGACGGGCGCTCCCCGGTCATCGGCGTCGCCGTGCCGAGCATCTCGGACCCGTTCTTCGCCTCCATCGTCGGCGGGGTGGAGCAGGTCGCGTCCCGGCACGACATGTCGGTCGTCGTCACCAGCCTCGGCGGCGAGGGCGCGCACGAGGAGGGGCGGGTGGAGTCCCTGCTCAAGCGGCAGCTCGGGGCCCTCGTCATGGCGCCGACGGCCGACGACCAGGGCTACCTAGCGCGCTGGGCGGGCAAGCTGCCCCTCGTCTTCGTGGACCGGCCGCCCCGGGGGCTGGACGCCGACTGCTTCGTCGAGGACGACGAGGGCGGTGCCCGGGCGGCGACGGCGCACCTCGTCGGGCGGGGCCACCGGCGCATCGCCTTCATCGGCAACTCGACCTCGGCCTCCACGACCGCGAGCCGTCTCGTCGGGTACCGGGCCGCCCTGGCCGAGGCCGGCCTCCCCGCCGACGAGGAGCTCGTCCAGCTGAGCAGCCTGACGTCGGGCGGTGCACTGCGGGCCGTCCAGCGGCTCGAGGCGCTGGAGGCGGCGCCGACGGCCCTGTTCTCCTCCGACGCGGAGACGACCATGGCCCTCGTGCCGGCCCTGGTGGGGCGGCGGCTGGCGATCACCGCCTTCGGGGACTTCCCGATGGCCGCCATGCTCTCGCCGGCTCTGACGGTGGTCGACCAGGACCCCGCGTCCCTGGGGCGGCTGGCCGCCGAACGGGCCGTGGCGCGGCTGGACGGGCCCCTCGAGAGCCCCGCGCAGCACGTGACGCTGCCGGTGCGCCTGCTGGAACGCTCCTCCTGCCGGTCGCCGCAGGACCTCGTCGAGCTCTTCCCGTGGACGGTGCCGGACGGCGGCGGGCGCGTGGTCTGGGAGTCCCCCCGGCCCTGACGGCGCCGCCCGCTGCCGGAGCCGCACCCGGAAGGGTGGCCCCCTTGACACGGGTGTCATGCCCTGGTTCTCTACTGCCAAGGGCGATGACATCGGTGTCATGACATGGGTCAACCGCTGTGGTCCCTCGTCGACACCTTGACAGCGCTGCGGGCCCCTGCTCGACTCCACCCGCGGAAACAACGTTGTCTTGGTCGACCGAACGATCCACGAAGGAGTGAGACGTGTCAGAACCGCTGTTCAGGGCCGAAGGGCTCACCAAGCAGTACGGCCAGGTCAAGGCGCTGCAGGGCGCCGACTTCGACGTGGCGGCCGGCGAGGTCGTCGCGCTCATCGGCGACAACGGCGCCGGCAAGTCGACGCTGGTGCGGATGCTCTCCGGCAGCGAGCAACCGGACGGCGGAGGCATCTGGTTCGACGGGCGCCCCGTCGTCCTCGGGGACCCGATCCAGGCCCGCGCGCTCGGCATCGAGACGGTGTTCCAGGACCTGGCCCTCGCGCCGCACCTGGACCCGATCCAGAACCTCTACCTCGGCCGCGAGGTCATGCGGAAGGGCCTGCTGGGCAAGCTCGGCTTCATGGACACCGCCGCGATGCGGGAGGCCGGGGCGAAGAGCTTCGCCAGCCTCGGGTCCACGGTGCGCAACTTCACCGGTCCCATCGGCGCCATGTCCGGCGGGCAGAAGCAGTCCATCGCCGTGGCCCGCGCGGCCGCGTGGGCCAGCAAGGTCATCTTCCTCGACGAACCCACCGCGGCCCTCGGCGTCGTGCAGACCAAGGGGGTCCTCGACCTCATCCGCCGCGTCCGCGACGAGGGCATCGGCGTCGTCTTCATCAGCCACTCCATGCCGCACGTCCTCGAGGTGAGCGACCGCGTGCAGGTGATGCGCCACGGTCGCCGCGTCGCCACGTACGCCGCGAAGGACTCCAGCGTGGAGCAGCTGGTGGGCGCCATGACCGGTGCCCTCGACGTGCAGGAGCCGGCGGCATGAGGACCTCGCTCAAGCGCCAGGACGGCCCGGCCGTCACCCCCTCGTCCCGGGAGGACCTCACCGTGACCGTGACCACCGGACGGGCCCCCGCCACCACCGAGGACCGTCCCCGCCGCCTCCAGCGCGTGCTGGGCCTGCAGGCCCTGCAGATCGTGCTGATCCTCTTCGTCATCGTCGTCGTCTTCGGGACGCTGGCGCCCCAGTCGTTCCTGTCCGCCTACAACATCCGGTCCATCGTGGTGAACACCTCGATCCTGGCCGTGCTGGGCGTCGGGATGACCTTCGTCATCATCACCGGCGGCATCGACCTCTCGATCGGCAGCGTGCTGGTCTTCGCCGGCGTCGTCGCCAGCAAGACCATGGAGGCGGCCGGCGGGCAGGGGTGGGGCGTGGCCGCGCTCGGCCTCCTCGTCGCGGCCGGCAGCGGGCTGGCCTGGGGCCTGCTCAACGGCGTGCTCATCGCCAAGGCCAAGGTGCCACCGCTGATCGTCACGCTCGGCACCTTCGGCGCCGCCCTCGGGTTCGCCCAGATCATCACCGGCGGCATCGACCTGCGCGCCGCGCCGACGGTCCTGGTCGACTCGGTCGGTTTCGGGAACGTCGTCGGCCAGGTGCCCCTGCTCTCGGTCATCGCCGCGGTGGTCGTCGTGCTCGGCATGGTCCTGCTGCACAAGACCCGGTTCGGGCTCTTCACCTACGCGGTCGGTTCCAACATCGAGGCCGGTCGCCGCACCGGCGTCAAGGTCGACCGTCAGCTCATCAAGGTCTACGCGTTCGCCGGTCTGCTCGCCGGTTTCGCCGGTCTGCTGAACCTCGCGTTCTTCCAGTCCACGACCATCGGCGGGCAGTCGAACACCAACCTCAACGTCATCGCCGGCGTCGTCATCGGCGGCACCAGCCTGTTCGGCGGGTTCGGCACCGTGTTCGGCACCGTCATCGGCCTGTTCATCCCCACCACCCTGCAGAGCGGTTTCGTCATCGTCGGCGTCCAGCCGTTCTGGCAGCAGGTCGTCGTCGGCATCGTCCTGGTCGCCGCCGTCTGGCTCGACCAGAAGCGCCGGGCCGACGCCCAGTCCGGCAAACCCCGCCAGTCCGTCCTCGCCCGCCTCGGGCGCGGCTCTTCGAAGGGAAACTGAGAGTGCGCAAGAACAGCGTCGTTCTGTCCATCGCCCTGGTCGCTGCGGCCCTGACCGTGACCGCCTGCGGTGCAGCGGAGGGCAATGCGCCCGCCGGGGCCACCGGCTCGGCGGCGGGCGGGGGTGGTGGGAAGAAGCTCACCTTCATCCAGGGCGTGGCCGGGGACAACTTCTACATCTCCATGCAGTGCGCCGCCGAGGCGGAGGCCAAGGCCAAGGGGGCGACCCTGGACACCCAGGGCCCGCAGAAGTTCGACCCCACCCTGCAGACCCCGATCCTCACCTCGGCGATCGCGGCCAAGCCCGACGCGATCCTCATCGCCCCCACGGACGTCACGGCCATGCAGCAGCCCCTGCAGCAGGCCGCCGCGGCCGGCATCAAGATCGTCCTGGTCGACACCACCGTCAGCGACCCGTCGATGGCGGTCTCGCAGATCTCCTCGGACAACGAGGGTGGCGGCAAGGCGGCCTTCGACGCCATCAAGCAGCTCGCGCCGAACGGCGGCAAGGTCCTCGTCATCGACAACCAGCCCGGCATCAGCACGACCGAGGCCCGCACCAAGGGGTTCACCGAGGCGGCCACCGCGGACGGGAAGTACCCCAGCGCAGGCGTGCAGTACTCCAAGAACGACCCCGCCACGGCCGCCCAGCTCGTGACGGCCGCGCTGGCCAAGGACCCCGACATCGTCGGCATCTTCGCCACGAACCTGTTCTCCGCCGAGGGTGCCGCCACCGGCGTCCGTCAGGCGGGCAAGGACGGGACCGTCAAGATCGTCGGGTTCGACGCCGGACCGGACCAGGTCAAGGCGCTGGAGGACGGCACCGTCCAGGCGCTCATCGCCCAGCAGCCGGGAACCATCGGCAAGGACGGCGTCGACCAGGCGGTGGCCGCGCTCGACGGGCAGCCCACCGAGGCGAAGATCCAGACCGGTTTCACCATCGTCACCAAGGACAACCTGTCCAGCGCCGAGAGCCAGGCCGCCCTGTACAAGGCCAGCTGCAGCTGACCCCCCGCCCTCCTGCGGTCCGTCCGGGCCGCAGGAGGGCCCGTCCGCGATCCGACCCGCCGCGCACCGACCCGTCCTCCGAGGAGCTCGACCGTGACCACCCCCGCGACCAGCCCCACCCCGACCGTGACCACCCACGACTTCGCCGGGCGCACCGTGCTCGTGACCGGGGCCGCCGGCGGCATCGGCGGCGCGATCGTGCGCCAGCTCGCGGCGGCGGGGGCCGACGTCATCGCCGCCGGCCGCAGCGAGGAGTCGCTGGCGGCGATCTGCGCGCAGACCGGCGCGCGCCCCCTGGCCTTCGACCTGCAGTCGCACGACAGCGTTCGCGCAGCCCTGGAGGGCCTGGACCTGTGGGGCGTCGTCAACTGCGCCGGCGACGGCGGGGAGATCGCCACCCCGATGGACACCGACGTCGACGTCTTCGACCGGGTCATCAGCATCAACACCCGCGGTGCCCTGCTGGTGACCAAGTACGCCTCGCAGTCCATGGTGCGCCTCGGCCGCGGCGGGGCGATCGTCAACGTCTCCAGCCAGGCCGCCCTCGTCGCCCTGCCCGGGCACATCTCCTACGGCTCCTCCAAGGCGGCGCTCGACGGCATGACGCGCGTCTCGGCGCTCGAGCTGGGGCAGTACGGGATCCGCGTCAACAGCGTGAACCCGACGGTCGTCATGACGCCCATGTCGGCCTGGTACTGGGGACGCGACGACGTCCAGGGGCCGTTCCTCGACGCGATGCCCCTGCACCGGTGGGCCACCGAGGACGAGATCGCCGGTCCCGTCCTCTTCCTCCTCAGCGACGCCGCCTCGATGGTCACGGGCGTCGCGCTCGCCGTCGACGGCGGGTACAGCTGCCGCTGATCCTCCCCGGGCGGCTCGGGGCTCAGCGCTCCGAGCCGCGCAGGTGCAGGGTCGTGGGGACGACCACCCGGGACGGGACGTCGGCGGCGCCCTCGAGGGTGTCCAGCAGGATCGTCACGGCCGCGGCCCCCATCGCGCCGACGTCCTGCCCGACGACCGAGACGGGTGGGTCGAGCAGGATCGCGGCCTCGAAGTCGTCGAACCCGATGAGGGGCAGCCGCCGGCCGGCGGCCCGGAACGCCTGCAGCGCACCGAGGGAGGACCGGTTGTTGGCGGCGAAGACCGCGTCGGCCGACGCGAGCGCGGAGGTCAGCAGCGTGCCCACGATCCGCTCGGCCTGTTCGGCCGAGTGCGCCCCGTCGTGGACCAGCGCCGGGTCCTCGGCCAGGCCCGCGGCCTGCAGGGCGGCGCGGTAACCCGCCAGCCGCTCGGCCATCGCCGGGATCCCCAGGGAGTCCCCGACGAACGCGATGCGCCGGGCGCCCCCGGCGGCCAGCGCGGCGACGGCCTCCCCGGCGCCTCCCCGGTCGTCGGCGGTGATGCACCGGGCGCCGGGCACGTCGACGACGCGGTCGACGAAGACCACCGGCGGCACCGGCGGGACGAGGGAGTCCCACGCGCGCCCCGGGATGCGGGGTGGGACCACGACCAGGCCGTCGAGGCGCTGGTCGAGCATCCGGTCCACGAGGGCGTCGTGCCGAGCGCCGTCCTCCTCTGAACTGCCCGTCACCAGCAGGTAGCCGCGGTCGGTCGCCGCGCGTTCGACGCCGCGGGCCAGCGTCGCCCAGTGGGGGTTGGCGAGGTCGCTGATCACGAGCCCGATGGTGCGGCTGGTCCACCCCGGGCGCAGGCTCGCGGCGGAGAGGTTGCGCCGGTACCCCAGGTGCGCGATGGCCTCGGCGATCCGCTCGGCCATGACGGAGTTGATGTTCGTCTCGCCGTTGACGTACCGGGAGACCGTCTTCAACGCCACGCCCGCCTCGCGAGCCACGTCGTTCATGGTGGGGCGGCTGGTCACGACCCCATTCATACCCGTCCGCCCGGGGTCGCCGGTCCACCGACGCCCCGGACGGTGTCCGTCACAGCGAGACGACCCGCCGCTCGGCGTGGGAGGTGATCGCCGCGTCGTAGAGGACGTGGGTCAGGGCGGCCTCCTCCGGGCGGGCCGCGCCGAAGCGGTCGCCGAGGGAACCGTGCCGCTCGGCGAGGAACACCGCCCACATCTGCAGGATGGCGTCGGAGAAACCGCTCTCGAAGTTCGGGCCGGTCACCGTCGGCCAGCACGACTGGCTGCCCGCGTCGACCTGGTGCCAGACCTGCTCGCGACCGGTGCCCGGCACGTCGACGATCCCGAAGACCTGCACCGACTTGGGGTTCTTGGTGCTGAACCGGACGCTGCCGTCCATGCCGATGGCCTCGAGTTCCCAGGTGTTCTTCTGCCCCGGGTCGATGCGCTTGGTCTCGGTGGTCAGCGGGAACTCCTTGCCCCCGGGCTGGGGGACCCAGCTGTGCACGACGGCGTTGTCCCAGGTGTCGCAGGGCACGGGTGTCCCGTCGGGCCCGGGCCGTTCGGTGACGACGTCCTGCAGCACGCCGTAGAGCCGTTCGGGCTTCCAGCCGAGACGCAGCGGGACGTGCCAGGTGTGCATGCCGAGGTCGTTGAGCACCCCCGCCTGGCCGCAGAACCGCGCCTGCCGCTTCCAGTTGGAGGGTTTGGCCCGGTCGAGGTCGCTGGCGTGCAGGAAGGAGCAGCGTGCGCTGACGATCTCGCCGAGGGCCCCGGAGGCGATGTAGCGCAACGCCACCTGCGCGCCGGGGAAGTACGGCATCTCGCTGGAGCAGCGCACGAAGCTCTCGGGGTGTGCCTCGACGGCGGCCAGGACCGCGCGCGCGGCGTCGCCGTCGATGCCGAACGGCTTCTCGGCCAGCAACGACTTCCCGGCCTCGACGACGTCGACGTAGATCTGCTGGTGCAGGTCGTGGCGGACGGCCACGTAGACGACGTCGACGCGGTCGTCGGCCAGCAGGTCGCGGTAGTCGGTCGTGGTGATCTCGACGGTGTCGATGGTGCGGAACCACTCCAGCGCCGCCGGGTTGATGTCGGCGACGCCGACCAGGCGGGGGGTCACGGGGTGGTCGACGAGCGCCGGCCAGCGGCCCAGGGCCGCGGCGATCTCGCGGCCCATGAGACCGCCGCCGACGATGGCGACCCCGACGCTCTCCGGCGGACGGACCCCGTTCACGCGGCACGCTCCTGCAGGCGGGCCAGCGCCTCGGCGGGGGAGGTCCCGTCGTGGAGCACGGCCATGAGCGCGGCGGTGATGCCCGCCGGGTCGGGGTGCTGGACGACGTTGCGGCCGTAGACGATGCCGGACGCACCGGCGCGCAGGACGGCGGCGGTGCGCTCGAGCAGTTCCGCGTCGGGGACGCGCCCGCCACCGCGGACGAGGACGGGCACGTCACCGGCGACCTCGACGACGCGGTGGTACTCCTCGACGTCGTCGCAGGGGTCGGCCTTGACGAGGTCGGCGCCGAGTTCGACGGCCTGGCGGACCAGCGTCATGATCTTGTCGACGTCCCCGTCGACCATGTACCCGCCGCCGGCGTTGTCGGCCATGACGAGGGGTTCGACCATGAGAGGCATCCCGTAGCGGGTGGCCTCGGCCCGCAGGTCGACGATCGAGCGGATGCAGGCCTCGCGGATCTCGGGGCGGCCCGGCAGCTGCATGAGGTTCACGCACACGGCGACGGCGTCGAGTCGGACGGCCTCCTCGATCGCGTGCGGGACGTGCCGGCTGAACACGTGGGTGTCCAGCGGGTTCCCGTACACGTTGGCGACGTCGGTGCGCAGGACGAGCGCCGGCTTGGCCTTGCCCGGCACGGACTGCAGCAGCCGCGCCTGGCCGAGGGTCAGCTGGACCGCGTCGGGCCCGGCGTCGACGAGGGTGGCGACGACGGAGCGCATGTCCTCGATGCCGGTGAGGAAGGACCGCTCACCGAAGAACCCGTGGTCGACGGCGACGTCGAGCGCCCGCCCGGAGGTGGGGTTGAAGAGGCGGTTGAGCCGGAACAGCGTCATCGCTCCTGCCTAGCTGGCCGTTTCCGGCCCTCGGGGGTGGTGGTACCCGTCGCGGGTCTGGTCACCGCAGGACGGCGTGTGCCACAGTACGAGCCCGGAACAACGTTGTCTACGGCTGCCTGCGGGCAGGGGAGGAGCACCGTGCTCACCATCGCCCTCGCTGGCCACCTGTGCGTCGACCTCACCCCGGACCTGCCCGGGACGCCGCGCCTGGTCCCCGGTGAACTGGTCGAGGTCGGGCCGTTGGGCGTGGCGCTCGGCGGGTGCACGGCGAACACCGCGCGCGCTCTGGCGGCCCTGGGGCACCCCGTGTCCGTGCACGCGGCCGTCGGCGACGACGAGCTGGGTCGCGTGGCGCGGGACGGTCTGACCGATCCCCTCGTGCGGCCCGCGCTCGAGGTGCGGGCCGGCGCCACCTCCTACTCGGTGGTGGTGCAGCCCCCCGGGGCTGACCGCGTCTTCTGGCACCACACGGGCGCGAACGCGACCTTCGACGGCGCCGGCCTCGACGTGACCGGTCTCGACCTCCTGCACCTGGGCTACCCGGCGCTGCTGCCCGCCCTCCTGGCCGACGACGGCCGGCCCCTCGCCGCGCTGCGGGGCCGGGCGCGGGCGGCCGGGGCGACCACCTCCGTCGACCTCGGCGTCGTCGACCGGCAGACCGACGTCGGCCGGCTCGACTGGCGGTCCCTCCTGGAGCGCGCCTGCGCGCAGACGGACGTGCTCAGCCCCAGCCTCGACGACCTCACCTCCACGCTGGGCCTGCCTGCCCCGGCCGGCGCGACGGAGGTCCTCGCCCTCGCCGACGAGCTCGCGGACCAGCTGCTCGCGTGGGGGGTCGCCGTCGTGCTCGTCACCCTGGGCGACCAGGGGGCGCTGCTGCGGGTCGCCGGGGCCGAGCGCCTGGCCGCCGGCGGACGCGCCCTCGCCCCGCTCGCCGCGCGGTGGGCCGGCGCCTCGCTGCACCTGCCGGCGCTCGCCGTGGAGCGGACGACCACGACCAACGGAGCCGGCGACGCCTCCAGCGCCGGGCTGCTGCACGCCCTGTCGCTGGGGGCCGGGCCCGAGGCGGCGGCGCGTCTCGCCCGGGCGTGCGCGGCGGCGGTCGTCTCGGGGGTCACACCCGACGCGGGGCACGTCGCCGCGCTCGACCCGGACCTTGCCGCCCTGCTCGGCGTGGGCCCGGCACCGGCGGCCCCGCTGCCGCTGCCGCCCAACCAGCCCCGCGCCCGGTTCTACGCGGGGGGTGAACGGCTCGCCACCTTCCGCGGGCAGGCCACGTGGGAACCCCACACCCCGGAGGACTGGGTGGGCTCGGTCACCACGGTCCGCGGGGAGGTCACCACCGGCCTGACGCGCCTGCCGTCCGGTGAGCTGCTGCGCGAGGCCGTCGAGCGGGACCCCGTCGGCTGGCTCGGGGCGGCCCACGCCGCGCGCTGGGGAGCCGACCCCCAGCTCCTGGTCAAGCTGCTCGACGCCGGGCAGCGGCTGCCGGTGCACGTCCACCCCGACGACGCCTTCGCCGCCCGCCACCTCGGTGCGGCGCACGGCAAGGCCGAGGCGTGGCACGTCCTGGAACCCGGGGTCGTCCACGTCGGGCTGCGCCGCGCCGTGGCGCCGGGCGAGCTGGCGCGCGCCGTCGCCGAGCAGGACGACGCGGCCCTGCTCGACCTGCTGCACGAGGTCCCCGTCGCCGCGGGGGACAGCGTCCTCGTGCCGCCCGGGACCCTGCACGCCGTGGGCGAGGGCGTCGTGCTCGTGGAGGTCCAGCAGCCGGAGGACCTCTCGATCCTGCTCGAGTGGCGCGGCTTCGCGATCGACGGCCGCGTCCACGGGCACCTCGGGCTCGGCTTCGACACGGCCCTGACCGCGGTCGACCCGCGGGTGCTGGACGAGGAGGCACTCGCCCGGCTGGTCGTCCGGGGCCGGCCCGCTCCCGGTCTGGCGTCGGGTCTGGCGGCGGGGGCCGAGGCGTGGTTCCGCCTCGAGGAGGTGGCGGTGGGCGGCCCGTCCGGACCGGCCGACGTCGAGCTCGAGGACGGTTTCGCGGTCCTCGTGGGCGTCGAGGGCGACGTCGTCGCCACCGGGTCCGGTGGCTGCACGCCGGTGGCCCGCGGCGCGACCACCCTCGTCCCGGCCGCCGCGGGGCGGGTCCGCCTGACCGGTCGCGGCCGCGTCCTCGTCGCCCGGCCCCCGCGCCCGTGACGCCTCCGGCGGGGTTGGAGGAGCTGCGGGCCGGCGGGTTCCTGGCCAGCGACGACGCCGTCGCCGACGTGCACGAGCGGCTCGGCGTCCCCGGCAGCGGTGACCACGCCCGGGTGCTGCACGCCCGCGTCGCGGGCGGCCTGTCCCTCGACGTCCTGCCGGCCCGGGGGCTCGACGTCGGCGACGCGCACGTCGCGGGGCTGCCGCTCAGCTGGCGCGCGGCCGCCTCCGACGCCCGCGCCCTGGACCGTCCCCGCGGGGACGACTGGGCGTCCCGCTTCCTCGGGGGCCTCATCACGACGTGCGGTCCGGCCAACACGGGCCCCCCGCGCGACGGGCACGGCCTGCACGGCGACCACCACCACACCCCCGCCCGGCACGTGCGCACGACCCCCGCGCGCGGGGCGGCGCGCGTCGTGGTGTCCGGCGACGTCGAGCGTGCCGACCTCTTCGGCCCGTCGCTGCGCACCGAGCGGACCGTCACCACCGGCTTCGACGCCGCCGGCCGGCCGCGGGTCGTGGTGCACGACCGGGTCGTCAACACCGGTCCCGTTCCGAGCCCCGTCGCCGTCCTGTTCCACGTCAACCTCGGGGCCCCGCTCGTGCTCCCCGGCACGACCGTCACGACCGGGGCCGCCGAGGTGCTGCCGCGCGAGCCCTGCCCGCAGGTGCCCGAACCGCTGCGGCTGCCGCCGGTGTGCGACGAGCTCGTGGAGGCCGTGGCCGAGCACCGCGGCGTTCCCGCCGACGCCACCGGGACGGCCCGCGCCGTGGTCACCAGCCCGCACGGGTTCACCGTCGAGGTCGCCTGGAGCGCGGCGTCGCTGCCGCGGGTGTACCAGTGGGTGGTCCCCACGCGGGGGCGCTGGGCCCTGGCCGTGGAACCCTCGACCGCACCGCTGTTCGGCCCCGACCGGTCCGGGGAGCACGCCGGGGCGCCGGTGCTGCTCCCCGGCGAGCACCGCGACCACGTCGTCGCCGTGACCGTCCTGTCCCTGCCCGAGAACGGAGGTCGACCGTGACCAGCCCCCTCCCCCTGCGCAGCACCGCGCTGCCGACCACGCCGCTGGAGTCGGCCCCGGGCTCGGAGCGGTGGGCCGAGGGGCTCACCGCCAGCCGGCGCGACCTCGACCGGCGCGCCCGCGCGCACGACGCCTCCCACTACCTCCTCGTCCCGCAGGTCGTGGCGACCGTGCGCGACGTCGCCGGCGTCGCCGCGGCGCTCGCCCGCGCGAGCCGCGAAGGCCTGGGCGTCACGTTCCGGTCCGGGGGGACGAGCCTGTCGGGGCAGTCCGTCACCGACGGGCTCCTGCTCGACGTCCGGGCCGGTTTCCGCGGGGTCGACGTCGGCCCGGACGGTCTCACGGTGCGGGCCCAACCCGGGGCGACGATCCGCGAGGTGAACTCCCGCCTGGCCCGGCACCGGCGGGCCCTGGGCCCGGACCCGGCCAGCGAGGTCGCGTGCACCGTCGGGGGAGTGGTCGCCAACAACTCCAGCGGGATGGCCTGCGGCACGACGGCGAACACCTACCGGACCATGCGCGCCATGACGGTCGTGCTGGCCGACGGCACGGTCGTCGACTCCGCCGCCCCTGACGCCGGCGAGCGGTTGTTGCGGGAACGGCCCGACCTGCACACCGGCCTGCTGGCGCTGCGGAAACGGCTGCTGGCCGACCCGGCCGCCGTCGCGGAGGTGCGGCGGCAGTTCTCGATGAAGAACACGATGGGCTACGGCATCAACGCCCTGCTCGACCACGACACCCCGCTGGAGATCCTCACCCACCTCCTCGTGGGCAGCGAGGGGACGCTGGGTTTCGTCGCCGAGGCGACGTTCGAGACGGTACCGGTTCACCCCTGCGTCGCAACGGGTCTGCTCGTCTTCGACGACCTCGCCGACGCCACCGCCGCGCTGCCGGCGCTCGTGGCGGCGGGTGTCGCCACCGCCGAGCTCATGGACGCGGCCTCGCTCGTCGTGGCGCAGGGCCTGGCCGACGTGCCGGCCGAGATCGCGGCCGTCGACGTCGTGGGCCACGCCGCGCTCCTCGTCGAACTGCAGGCGGCCACCCCGGACGCCCTCGCCGCCGCCGAGGCCGTCGCGGCCCCCGTCCTGGCGGGGCTGCCCCTCGTCTCGCCCGCGTCCCTGACGACGGATCCCGTGCGGCGCGCCGCCCTGTGGCACGTCCGCAAGGGCCTCTACCCGGCGGTCGCCGGGGCGCGCCCCTCGGGCACGACGGCGCTGCTGGAGGACGTCGTCGTCCCCGTCGAGCGACTGCTCGACACCTGCCGCGGGTTGACCCGCCTGCTCGAGGAGCACGGGTACGAGGGGTCCGTGGTGTTCGGGCACGCCAAGGACGGCAACCTGCACTTCCTCGTCAACGAGCGCTTCGACGACCCGGTCTGCCTGGCCCGGTACCAGCGCTTCACGGCCGACCTCGTCGACCTGGTGCTCGGCGCCGGGGGTTCCCTCAAGGCCGAGCACGGCACGGGCCGCGCCATGGCCCCGTTCGTCCGCCGCCAGTACGGCGACGACCTCTACCGCCTCATGGTCGAGGTCAAGGAGTTGTTCGACCCGCAGGGGTTGCTGAACCCCGGCGTCGTCATCGACGCCGACCCGGACGGCTGGTTGCGCCACCTCAAGACGACGCTGACCGTCGAGGCCGAGGTCGACCGCTGCGTCGAGTGCGGTTACTGCGAACCCGCCTGCCCCAGCAAGGACCTGACCCTGACCCCGCGCCAGCGCATCGTGCTGCGCCGGGAGGTGGAGGCGGCCCGCGCTCGCGGCGACGAGGCCCTCGCCGCCTCCCTGCTCGAGGACTACGAGTACGCGGGGGTGCAGACCTGCGCCGTCGACGGGCTGTGCGCGCAGGCGTGCCCGGTCGGCATCAACACCGGTGACCTGGTGCGCCGCCTGCGGGCCGAGGAGGTTCCAGCGCCCCTGGACCGTGCGTGGGCGGGGGCCGCCCGGCACTGGGACGTCGCGACCCGGGTCGGCAGCGCCGCTCTGAGCGTCGCGGCCCGCGTCCCCGCCCCCGTGGTGCGCGCCGCCGCCCGGACCGCCCGGGCCGTTGCCGGCGCCGACCGGGTCCCCTCCTACGGCACCGAGCTGCCCCGCGGCGGGCGGGCCCGGCCGCGCCTCGACGGTGGCGGGGCGACCGAGGCGGTGCTCTTCTCCGCCTGCACCGGAACGCTCTTCGGCCCGTCGGGCGGTGGTTCAGGAGCCGTCGCGGCCCTCGTCGCGCTGTGCGGACGGGCCGGTGTCGGCCTGGCCACCCTCGCCGATCCCGGCTCGTCCTGCTGCGGGACACCGTGGAAGTCGAAGGGCTTGCGCGCCGGCTACGACGAGGTCGTGTCCCGGGTCGCACCCGCCCTGCTCGAGGCCACCCGCGGCGGGGAACTGCCCGTCGTCTGCGACGCGTCCTCGTGCACGGAGGGTTTGCTGCAGTTGTGGCGTTCGCCGGCCGCCGGCCCGGCCCTGCCCCCGTTGCGCGTCCTCGACGCCACGCGGTTCGTCGCCGACGGCCTGCTCGACCGGCTGCCGGTCACCCGGCGCCTCGGATCCCTCGTGCTGCACCCGACCTGCTCGCCGCCGGCCCTCGGGGTGCTGCCCGCGATGGTCGCCGTCGCGGAACACGTCGCGGACGAGGTCGTCGTCCCGCAGGACGCGGGCTGCTGCGGCTACGCGGGGGACCGGGGGCTGCTGCACCCCGAGCTGACGGCGAGCGCGACGGCGCGGGAGGCCGCCGAGGTCACCGCCCGGTCCTTCGACGCGCACTGCTCGGCGAACCGCACGTGCGAGCTGGGGCTGACGCGGGCGACGGGCCGGCCCTACCGGCACGTCCTGGAGGTGCTGGAGGAGGCGACCCGCCCCGCGCCAGGGTTCAGCGGCGCGGCTGCCCCGAACCGGTCAGCTTCTGGATGATCTTGCCGAGGACGGCTCCCTTGAGGAGACCCTTCAGAAGGCCCATGGTCGTTCTCCCGGTGCTGTGGGTGTTCCCGGCGGGTGCTCCCGCCGAAACGTCGTCGAGGGCATTCGACCAGTGTCGAACCAACACCGCGACCCGAAATCCGTTGCTGCAGCGAATGATCGGTCGGGTGCCGCACGGTGACGGCGACGCCTGTGGGCTGGTCGTGGAAGACGACGTCGGCATGCGGACGCACCGTGCCTTCGGCGGAAACTGCGACCACGGCGACGCCGGGAGCGTCCGCCACGGCAGACTCGCGAGACCAATCTCGGCTGATCGCACGGTCGGTCGTGGGCACCCGGCGGCTCAGCGTCGACGACGTCCACCAGGAAGGACGACCTGACCCCACACGGCGTAGTCCTCGGAGGTGGCGTGCGACGTTCGCCGCGTGATGCTTCCTGTGGTCAACCCCGCAGGGGTCGACCACGTCCTGCGCCACCAGGTAGAGGGGTGAGGCGATCCCCGTGACACCGGTGACCCCCCTGGCTTACCGTGCGGGCGGACCGTGATGGCGCGACCTAGGAGATGACGACGATGTTGACCGCTCGACGGCTCACCGTCACCCTGACCGCAACGGGGCTCGCTGGAGGTCTGCTGTTGGCAGGCGGTGGCGCTGCCCAGGCCGAACCGCGCGTGTACCCCAACTACAAGTACGGGACGGTGGCCACCACCCAGGCTCAGTGCGAGGCCGACCGCCTGCGCATCAGCCGGGAGCAGCGGCTGCAGTCCCTGCCCTGCTACCAGCGCACGGCGAACTACTGGGAGTGGGTCTACAAGGCCAAGTGAGGGTCGGGAGGAAGCACCTGGAGCGTCGCGACGCCCGGGCGTGCTGGGTGCGCACGATCGACGCGCATCACGCCACGTCGTCCCCCGGTTCCCGAGGGGGCCCACCGCCGGTTCAGCACCGCGCTGATCTGCAGGCCGCCGAGGTCGAGCAGCACCTTGTCCGGCGTCGACGCCTCAGTCGCAGCACCGCGGATGACGGGAACCTCATCCGGGAGGGCCCTGATGGCGCGTCGTGGACGTCGCTCACGCTGGCCGGCATCGCTCCCAGGTCGCCAGCGCCGCGACGTCGGGGCAGCGGGTGTGGCTCCACCCCTCGGAGCCGAAAGAGTCCGCGGTGGCGTCGGTGAAGACCTCCACCGTTCCGCCGGGCAGTACCCGGTAGTAGGCCTCGATCGGATCTCCCTCGGTGGTCAGCGAGGTGACCCGGACCTCCGCGCCGGTGCGCTGGGCGTCAGGGCTCAGCAAGCACTCCTGCACGGTCACCGGGACGGACTGGCCTTGCGGAACCGCGATCGGGGTGCACTGCGGCAGGGCGGGACGTTCCCGGAAGGCCACCGGCGCGCGGCCGCCGGCGGTGAGTTGCCACACGACCCACGCCGTCGTCCCGACCGCACCGAGCAGCAGGGCCACGGCCAGCACCGTGGCGAGCGAGACGGGTCGCCCCACCGGTGCCCCGGCGGCTGTGCTGCTCATCTCCGCATGATGCCCTCGCACCGTCGAGGACGTGGCTCGATCGGCGGGACGAGCATCGCGGTCACGGCGCCCCCTTGCCCCCTCCTGGTGGCAGGGTGGCTGGCACCCGCACAGTTCGGCACGACCGAGCCAGGAGGTAGCCCGTGGTCCGCTTCCACCCGCGTCTGATCCGCGCGCTCATCGGTCACCACTACCGGGAACGGCGCAACCGCCACGTCCCCGTGCCGCCCGGAGGTCGCTACGAGCCCGCCTGGTACCCGGACCTTCCCGTCTCAGGCAGCCCGGAAGCCAGCTACGAGGCGGTCCCGAGGTCCCGGACGCGCAGAGGGCGGCGTCGCTGATCCAGCACCTCGGCTACGAGGTGGGGTCCGGGCAGCCGCTGGTCATCACCCGTCCAGCACTCCGCTGGGGGCGTTCCCTCGCCGGGAGCGAGGGGACGAGTCAGAGGAGGCGGCGGGCGGCGGCCCAGCGGGTCAGCTCGTTGCGGTTCGACAGCTGCAGCTTGCGCAGCACCGCGGACACGTGGGTCTCGACGGTCTTCACGGAGATGAACAACTCCTTCGCGACCTCCTTGTAGGCGTAGCCGCGCGCGATGAGGCGCATGACCTCCCGCTCGCGCGCCGACAGGCGGTCGAGCTCGTCGTCGGCCGCGGCGACCTCACCCGCACCGGCGCCGAACGCGTCGAGGACGAAACCGGCCAGGCGGGGGGAGAACACGGCATCGCCCTCGGCGACCCGCCGCACGGCCGCGGCGAGGTCCTCCCCGCTGATCGTCTTCGTGACGTAACCGCGGGCGCCGCGGCGGATGACGGCGATGACGTCGTCGGCCGAGTCGGAGACGGACAGGGCCAGGAACCTCACCGGCGGGTCGGACACCAGGAACTCGGCGCACTGCGCGAGCACCTGCGCCCCACCCGAACCGGCGCCCGGGGCGGGGTTCTCGTCCGGCCCGGCGGGCAGGTGCACGTCGAGCAGCACGACGTCGGGACGCAACCGCCCGACGGCGGCGACCGCCCCGGCGACGTCCGCGGCCTCCCCGACGACCTCGAGGTCGTCCGCGGTCGACAGTTCCGCCCGCACTCCCGTCCGGACCATCCGGTGGTCGTCGACGACGAGGACCTTGATCACCCTGGAACTCCCGCCTCTCGGAACGTCACGTGCCGCCGCCCGGGATCCGCAGGGCCACCTCGGTGCCCCCGTCGGCGGGACGGCGGATGGTCGCCGAGCCCCCGGCGCGCTGCATGCGGCCGACGATCGACTCGCGCACGCCCAGCCGGTCCTCGGGGATCGCGTCGAGGTCGAAACCGGCCCCGCGGTCGCGCACGAACACCTCGACACCACCCCCGACCGGTTCGGCGTACAGGGACACCGTCCCACCCGCGTGCCGACCGGCGTTCAGCAGGGCCTCGCGGGCGGCCTGGGCCAGGGCCGTCGTCCCGCGGTCCAGCGCAGCGGTGTCCAGGTCGCCCACGAGGACGACCTCCACGACGGCCCCGGACACGTCCTCGACCTCGGTCGCAGCCGCCCGCAGCGCCGCGCCGAGGGTTCCGGCCGACGTGCCGTGGTCGCCGTACAACCACTGCCGCAGTTCGCGTTCCTGCCGCCGGGCCAGCCGCGCGACCTCCCCGGCGTCGGCCGACCGCTTCTGGATGAGGGCCAGCGTCTGCAGCACCGAGTCGTGCACGTGGGCGGCGAACTCGGCGCGCTGCTGCTCGCGGGCCAGCGCCGCGCGTTCGGCGCCCAGGTCCTGCCACAACCGCACCACCCAGGGCGCGGCGACGAGCCCGACCCCGCCCAGCACGACGACCCCGGCCAGCGCCGAGCGCCAGAACTGCCGCACGTCACCGACGACGACGGGGAACAGCACCGCCCCGAGGACCACGAGGGACGCACCGGCCAGGACGCGCACGACGGCCCCGCGGCCGTCGCCGGCCTCCTCCACGAACCGGCGCCGCCGGGTCGCGTCCAACTGGCTCCACGCCAGCACGATCCCCGTTCCGGCGACGAGGACGGGGACGACGTACCGGGCGGACCCGTCGACGAGGTTCACGGCCGGGACGAGCCCGAGCCCGACGACGACGGCGACCCCGACGAGGGCGTTGCGGTGGGCGAGGACCCACCCCGCGGGGTCGGGGCGCTGGTCGTCGGGCAGGTCGCGCTGCCGGTCGTCGAGCACCAGCAGCCAGAGCACGACGTAGAGGACGACGCCGAAACCGCCGAGGAACGCCGAGGCGGCGAACACCGTGCGCACCTTCGACGCCGGGACCCCGACGTGCTCGGCGATCCCGGCGGCCACGCCCGCGATCCGGCGGTGGGCCGTGCTGCGCACGAGCGGCGGACGGGGGACGGGGGACCCGTCCTCCGACCCGCCCGAGGGGTTCGTCGTCGCCGTCAGCACCCGCCGATCGTGACACGCACCCGCACCCGGGGGATCCCCCCGACGCAGGAGTTCAGGGTCGGGTCAGGGGCGTCCCCGATGTGGCCGGGGGTCGCCGGCGAGCAGTCTCGAGACATGAACTCCAGCGAGAACCTCAGCTTCGACAAGACCCAGCAGACCACCGGACAGGAGCCCCCCGTGAGCGACCACAGCGAGCAGCACTCGGACCAGCACTCGGGCCAGCCCGCCCGCCCCACCGCCGTCGACCGCTTCTTCGCCTCGATCCGCCGCACCGGCCTCGTCCGGTCCCGCGACCGCTGGGTCGCCGGCGTCGCCGGGGGCATCGCCCAGCGCACCGGCATCCACGTCAACGCCGTCCGCATCGGCTTCGTCGTCCTCGCGCTGTTCGGCGGGATCGGCCTCGGCCTCTACGGCCTCGCGTGGGCGCTGCTGCCCGACGTCACCGGCCGCATCGAGGCGCAGGCCGCCCAGCGCGGCGACGTCTCCGCCGCCCTCGCCCTGGCCGTCGGCCTCGTCGTCCTCGACCTCGTCCTGGGCAACGGACTGCTCGGCCTCGGCTGGGTCTTCTGACCACCGGCTCGTGACGGAGTGGGAGGGTCGGACCGTGAGCAGCACAGCCACGACCGGTCAGCGCGGGGTCGCGAAGTTCTTCGCGACCGTCCGGTCCTGCGGCGTCGAACGCTCGCAGGACCGCTGGTTCGCGGGGGTCTGCGGCGGCGTGGCCGAACGCCTCGGCCTGGACCCCCTCCTCGTGCGCGGTGTCCTCGTCGCCCTGACGGTCGTCGGTGGCCTGGGTCTGGCCGCCTACGGGGCCTGCTGGCTCCTGCTGCCCGACGGACGGTCCGCGAGCGCCGGCGACGGGTCCCCCGAGGCGGCCCCGGTGCCGATCACCCCCGGCCGCATCGAGGCCGAGGCCGTCCTGCGCGGTGACGTCTCGGGCGGTGCCCTGCTCGCCGGGGCCCTGGTCCTGGCCGACGTGGTGCTGCCCCGCGCGCTGCTCGGGGTGCTCAACCAGAACCTCGACGGCCCCGGGTGGGGTTTCCTGCTCACCGGGCTGCTGGCCCTCCTGGGGTGGTGGCTGCTGCGCGACGTCCGCGTCCCGCCGCTCGACCCCGCCCGCCGCGCCGCCCTCGACGCCCAGCTGGCGCCGGCTCCCACCGACGAGACCGCCCGGACCCAGCCGCTCTCCCTCGTCAAGGACACCCCGGCCACCGCGGCCCAGCCGTCGGGTCCCGCAGCGGGGTTCGGGTCGCCCACCGAACGTCGCGCCGCCGCCCGGCTCGCACGCGAGCAGGCCCGCGCGGCGGCCGTCCACGCGAGGACCGAGGAGAAGGTGCGCGAGGCCTACGAGAAGGCGGCCCGCGCCCGCGCCGCCCGCCGTCCGGGCTCACCGCTGCTGACCACCGCCACCCTGGGCCTCGCCCTGCTGGCCGTCGGCCTCGTCGTGGTCGCGTCCCTACTCACCGGCTCGGGCCCGTGGAGCGGCACGCCGCTCGCCCGGCCGCTGCAGGAGCGCACCCTGCCCCTCGCCGCGGCCACCGCCACCGTCGTCCTCGGCCTGGGCGCCGTGCTCGCCGGGCTGCGCGGCCGCCGCACCGCCCTGGTCGGTCTCGCCTGGCCCGTCGCGCTCGCCGCCGCCGCGACCGCCCTCGCCCCGCCCGCCGGGAACTGGACCGGGGACACCGACCGCACCTGGGCGCCCACGGGCACCTCCGCCCTCAGCACCTACGTCGGCCGCCTGGCCGTCGACCCGGGCGGGCTCGAGGACGGCACGGCCGCCGCGACCGTGGCCGCGGGCCGGCTGGACGTCGTCGTCCCCGCCGACCGGACCGTCCTGCTCGACGTGAGCGTCCTGGCCGGTTCGCTGCGCTGGCAGCCCGGCGACGACCTCGTCGAGGTCACGGACGACCCGCCGGGCGACGTCGCGATCGGCGGCCAGGTGCGGCGGGAGGGCTCGTCGGCCGTCGCGGGCGGCGTGAACCTGCGGCGCGTCTTCGCCGCCGGCCCCGGCGCCGCGGCGCTCGCAGGCGCCGTCACCGTGCGCGGGGACGACCCCGCCGACTGGACCGTCCCGGCCGGCACCCCCCGGGTCCGGGCCACCGGCTGGACCGGCGAGGTCCGCATCGGCCCCGCCGGCTCGACCACCCTGGAGGCGTCGTGACCACCCCGGGCACCTCACCCGCGCCCCGTCCGCCGCGCGGACCCGACCTCGGGGCCGTCCTCGGCGGCCTGGTCGTCGCCGCCATCGGCGCGGCCGTGGCGGTCCACGTCCTGTTCGGCCTCAGCTGGGACTGGAAGGTCTGGGCCGCGGGCGTCCTGCTCGTCGCAGGGTCCGGCGCGCTGCTCTCCTCGGCCGTCGCGGCCGTGCGCCGTCCCCGCGACGAGGGGCCCACCCGCCGGTAGCGTCCACCGCGTGACGAACCGGAGCGCACCCGACGTGCAGGTCGAGCACCAGGCGGACTGGGGGCGGCTGGCGGACGGAACCCCCGTCGGCCGCTGGGTCCTGCGGGACGGCACGCTCGAGGTCGGCCTCGTGGAGCACGGCGCGCGGCTGCAGTCCGTGCTGGCTCCCGACCGCGACGGCGTCCGCGCCGACGTCGTCCTCGGGTTCTCCGGACTCGAGCCGTACACCGGGAAGGGGCGCTCGTTCGGCGCCACGATCGGCCGGTTCGCCAACCGCATCGCCGGCGGGACGTTCGACCTCGACGGGCGGCGCGCCACGATCCCCGCCACCGACCGCGGGAACGCCATCCACGGTGGGCCGCACCCCTTCTCGGAGAAGGTGTGGACCGCGCACCCCGTCGAGGGCGTCCACGGCGTCCGGTTCTCCCTGTTCAGCCCCGACGGCGACAACGGGTTCCCCGGCGGGTTGTCCGTGCACGTCACGTACGCGCTGCACGAGGGGGTGCTGACGATCACCTACGCGGCGACGACGGACGCCCCCACGGTCCTGAACCTGACGAACCACGCGTACTTCGACCTCGCCGGCGAGGGGTCCGGGCTCATCGACCCCCACCTCGTCCAGGTCCTCGCCGACCGGTTCCTGCCCGTCGACGAGGCCGGCCTGCCGACGGGGGAGTTCCGCGACGTGACCGGGACCCCGTTCGACCTGCGCGAGGCCGTCCCGGTCGGGTACCGCGTCGAGCTGGACGACGAGCAGCTCCAGCGCGGGAAGGGTTTCGACCACTGCTACGTCCTGGCCGACGTCCCCGGCGGGGCCCGGCCGCCGGCGCTCGCGGCCGTCGTCACCGAACCCGTCTCCGGCCGGACCCTGGAGGTCCGCACCGACCAGCCGGGCGTCCAGTTCTTCACCGGCGGGTCGCTGGCGGGGACCCTCGTCGGCAAGGCGGGGTCCGCGTACGGGCCGCGCTCGGGGTTCGCCCTGGAGACCCAGGCGTTCCCCGACGCGCCCAACCGGCCGGAGTTCCCGACGACCGTCCTGCTGCCGGGGGAGGAGTTCCGTTCCGTCACGGAGTTCCGGTTCTCCGTCGCCTAGGCTGGTCGGAACGAGGGTCGTGCGCCGCGGACCCTGGTGTGGTGCAATGAGAACAGATCTCACCAGGAGGAACCGTGTTGCCGATCGCCGCTCCGCTCGGACGTCTCGTGCTCACCGCCGCCGCGTCGGCCGGGCTGGTCAAGGCCGTCAGTGACGGCCGGGGGACCGCCGCCCTGCGCCGCCTGGCGGTCGGGGGCACCAAGGTCGGCATCCGCACGTCGCGCGCCGCCGAGACCGGGGTCGAGCGCCTGCGCCTCGGCGCCGGGGACATCGTCGCCCAGGCCTACGACGAGATGGGGGAGCAGCCGCCCGTGCCGCCCACTCCGCAGGCCGGTCACGACCACCAGCACTGATCCGGTGACGACCGCGACCGTCGAGCTGAGCCCGCTGAACGTCCTCGCGGACGTCCCCGGGCGGGCGCGGTTCCAGGCGGACTGGCTGCGCCGCAGTCCCGCACGCGCGGTCGCCGCCGAGGAGGCCCTCGACCGCCTCGCGGGCACGCGGCTGGCCCGCGCCTACCCCGTGACGGGCAACGTCGTCGTCCACTACGACCCCGAGTCGCTCACGCTCGACGACCTGCTGGCGGCCGTGGCCGGCGTGGCGCTCCTGCCCGCCGACGCCGAACCGTCCCGCACGCCGCGGTCGGCCGACGTCGGCAACGGCGAGGTCGCCCGCATCGCCGTCGGCGGGGCGGCGCTGGCCCTGCTCGGGTTGCGGCGCTTCGCGTTCGGGCGCCCGCCCCTGCTCGGTCCGACGTCGCGTCTCGTGGCCACCGGCGTGACGATCTTCTCCGGGTACCCCTTCCTCAAGGGAGCCGTCGGGGCGCTCGTCGGCCGCCGCAGCGCCGGCACCGACGCCCTCGTCTCGGCCGCGACCGTCGCGAGCCTGCTGCTGCGCGAGAACGTCGTCGCGCTCACGGTCCTGTGGCTGCTCAACATCGGCGAGTACCTCCAGGACCTCACCCTGCGCCGCACCCGTCGTGCCATCGCGGACCTGTTGCAGGGCAGCGAGACCACCGCCTGGGTCCAGCGCACCGCCGCCGACGGCCAGGTCGTCGAGCAGCGCGTGGACCTCGCCGAGCTCGAGGTGGGGGACCTCGTCGTGGTCCACGACCAGTCGACGATCCCCGTCGACGGCGAGGTCGTCGAGGGCGAGGCCGTCGTCGACCAGGCCGCGCTGACGGGGGAGAACCTGCCCGTCCAGCGGACCGTCGGGCACTCGGTGCTCGCCGGCAGCGTCGCCCTGCGCGGCCGGCTCGTGGTGCGCGCCACCGCCACCGGGCAGGACACGGCCGTGGGGCGCATCGTCGCCCGCGTCGAGGACGCCCAGGCCGACCGCGCCCCCGTGCAGACCGTCGGGGACCGCTTCAGCCGCAAGTTCGTCCCCGCCTCCTTCGGCCTGGCCCTGGCCACGCTCGTCCTGACGCGCGACGTCCGCCGCGCCATGACGATGCTGCTCATCGCCTGCCCCTGCGCGGTCGGGCTGGCCACGCCGACGGCCATCAGCGCGGCCATCGGCAACGGCGCCCGGCGCGGGATCCTCGTCAAGGGCGGCTCGCACCTCGAGGCCGCCGGCCGCGTCGACGCGTTCGTCTTCGACAAGACGGGAACCCTGACGGTCGGTCGCCCGGTCGTCACCAACGTTCTGAGCTTCCGCGACGACTGGACCCCCGAGCAGGTGCTGTCCGAGGCGGCGAACTCCGAGGTGCACTCCAAGCACCCGCTGGCCCAGGCCGTCATCCGCTCCACCGAGGAACGCCACCTCGTCATCCCGACGCACGAGGAGTGCGAGGTCATCCTCGGCCTGGGGATGCGGGTCCAGGCGAACGGCCGCGTCCTGCTCGTCGGGTCGCCCGGGCTCATGCGCCGCGAGGGGGTCGCCGTCGACACCACCGCGCAGGACTGGGTCGACCGGTTGCAGTCCGCCGCCGAGACCCCGCTGCTGCTGGCCGTCGACGGGGTCCTCACCGGCCTCGTCAGCCTGCGCGACGAGGTGCGCCCGGAATCGCGCAGTGTCCTCGAGGAACTGCGCCGCACCGGCGTCGAGCGCATCGTCATGCTCACGGGCGACAACGAGCGGACCGCGGCCGCCGTCGCCGCCGAACTCGGGGTCACCGAGTGGCGGGCCGAGGTGATGCCGGAGGACAAGCAGGACGTCGTCCGCGCGTTGCAGGCGGAGGGGTTCACGGTCGCGGTCGTCGGCGACGGCACGAACGACGCCCCCGCGCTCGCCCTGGCCGACCTCGGGATCGCGATGGGGTTGTCCGGCACCGACGTCGCGGTGGAGACCGCCGACGTCGCCCTCGTCGGCGACGACCTGCGCCGGCTGCTGCAGCTGCGCGACCTCGGCGACCGCACGCTGGGGCTGATCCGGCAGAACTACGGCGCCTCGATCGCCGTCAACGGTTTCGGCCTGGCCCTCGGCGCCGCCGGGGCGCTCTCGCCGGTCCTGGCCGCGATCGCGCACAACGCCTCGTCCGTGTTCGTCGCGGTGAACTCCGCCCGGCTCATCAGGTACCGGATCCCGGTGCAGCAGAGGCAGGACGGGACCGCAGGACGAGGGCCGCGGCGAGCGCCGTCGTCAGCGGGACGGTGAGCGCGAGGGCGATCCCGCCCACCGCCGAGCGCACGAGTTCCTCGGCGATCGCCGCCGAACTCACGACCTGCCCCAGCGGCTGCTCGTACAACTCGATGAGCAGCAGCGACGGCATGGCCGCGCCCGCGTAGGCGAACGTCACCGTGTAGACGGTGGAGGCGAGGTGGTCCCGACCCACCCGCATCCCCGCGGCGAACAGTTCCCGGAAACCCCCGCCGCGAGCCGCCCGGACCTCCCACACCGCCGCGGCCTGCGTGATGGTCACGTCGTTGAGCAGCCCGAGGGCCGCCACCAGCGTGCCCGCCAGCACCACGCCCCGCAGGTCGACCGCCCCCGTCAGCACCGTGACGGTGTACGCGGACTCCTCGCTGAGCCCCGTCAGGTGGGAGGCGTCGACCGCGAGGACCGCCGCGCCCGCGGTGACGAGCAGACCCGCCACGGTCCCCAGGTACGCCACCGTCGTGCGCGTCGAGAACCCGTGCGTCAGGTAGAGCACCACCCCCATGACGGCGACCGCCGAACTGAGCCCGACGACGACCGCGTTCTCCTGCGTCAGCAGGGCCGGGACCACGTGGAACGCGATCGCCGCCCCGCCGACGGCCAGGCCCGCGAGTGCGGCCAGCCCCCGCCGCCGGCCCACGGCGACGGTCAGCACGACGAACACCGCCACGACGACCAGGAGCGGGACCCGCCGGTCGACGTCCTCCCAGGCGTAGGTCGCGGCGCCGCCCGCCTCGCCGGGGTACCGCGTCAGCACGACGCGGTCGCCGGCGGACAGGCCGCCGTGGAACACCGCGGCCGGAACCGTGACCGTGACGTCCTGCCCGACGTCCTGGGTGGCGTCCTGCTCGGTGCCGTCCACGCGCACCGTCGCCTGCGGGCACTCCACCGTCTCGGGCAGCGTCCCGTCCGGCAGGCGCTCCTCGGCCAGCTCCCCGCGGCAGGTCAGCATCCGGGTCCCCGTGACGTCGCCGCGCACGGTCTGCGCGCCGACGTAGGTGGTGGAGGCCGACGGGACGTCGTGCGGCCACGTCGCCAGGACCCCGGCGACCGCGACCGCGAGCACCACCAGCACGACCGCCGTCAGCGCCCGCCGGGTCCGCCGCGGCAGCGGTTCCAGGGTGTCGTCGGCGGTCCCGCCGTGTCCGTGCCCGTGTCCGTGTGCGCCCACCCGGCCATCCTGGCGGACGGACGGCGTGGGGTCAGCGCAACCCGTGCTCGCGCAACCGCTCCCACTCGTCCCGGAAAAGGGGCAGGACGGTCCCGTGCTTGGTCGAGGGCGGGATCGAGACCTCCCCGGCGGGCACCGGTTCCCAGCGGCCGGAGTCCAGGTCGTCGCACTGCAGGGCGAAGTACCCCTGGGGCCACTCGGCGTACTGGTCGAGGAACAGGTACCAGCGGTCGCGGTCGCGGGCCTTCACCACGAGGGGGGCCTCGACCCCGCCGGGGTAGCGGTCGCCGGCGATGTTCGTCGTCACGACCTCGAAGTCGTCGGCGAACAGCGCGGAGCCGCGTTCGAGGAAGATGCCGTACCCGCCGTCGCGGTCCTCGTCCTTGGAGAACCGGTAGACGCGGCCGTGCTCCTGCAGGACAGCGGTGTCGATGATGTCCCGGCCCCCGGTGTCGACCATGACCTCCGTGGGGCCGAAGGCGACGAAGTCCCGCGTGCGGGAGGCCAGGATGCGGCTGTAGCTCTCGCTCGCGTGCTCGACGTCGTCCTCGGGGAACAGGCGGGAGGACCAGAACACGACGTGCTCGCCCGTCGCGGGGTCCGTGGTGACCTCCGGTGCCCACGCCATGCCCGCCGTCGGGGGCGCCACCTCGACCAGGCGCGGCCCCTCCCACGTGAGCAGGTCCTCGGAGTCCCACAGCACGAGCGACCGGCTGCCGTGCCGGCGCCACTCCTCCCACCGCAGCCCCCCGCCGTCCCACACGCGCAGGTCCGTCGCGAGGAGGTGGAACCGGCCGTCGTCGTCGCGGACGATCGCCGGGTCGCGCACGCCCGTGGTGCCCAGCCGGGACTCCAGGACGGGCCCGCCGCCCCACAACGGGTCCCAGCGCAACGGGGAGTCGTCCTGGCTCAGCGAGAAGTGGATCTTCTCGGCGTGGCCGTCCGGGTCCTCCCGGAAGTGCGCCAGCAGCCAGCCGAACTCCTCGCGGTCGTCCCCACGGTCTGTCCCGGTGTCACCCACGGGCCCCACCCTGTCAGCCCCTGGTCGTGTCGCGAGCCCAGTCCGGCACCGCCGTCAGCGCGGCCAGCTGCTCCCGCCGGCGCAGCAACCCGGCCGTCGCGGGGGCGGCCAGCACGGCGGCGGCCAGCACCAGCCCGAGGCGCACCGGCAGCGGCCACGGCCCGCGGTCCACCGACGTCGAGGTCGTCGTCACCGCCCGGGTCAGGAGCGCGCCCGCCAGGGTGAGGTCGCCCGCGGGGTGGTGGCCGCGGGCCGTCGGGACCCGCAGGTAGGGCGACGTCGCACCCGTGCGCAGGTCCGTGCGGACGACGGTGAGGTCGCCCCCGTCGACACCGTCCGCGCCCGAGGGGACCGACTGGTGGACGAGCTCGCCGGCTCCGGTCCAGCCCAGCACGTCCCGGCCCGGGACCGCACCCGGCACGCCCCGGCCCGCCTGAGCGGCGACGAACTCGATGCGCGCCGACGGTGTGCCGCCACCGGCCTCGAACGCCAGCAGCGTGCCGTCCGGCGACCACGCCGGCCCGTCGGCGAGGACCGCACCCGCCGGGGCCGCCAGCTCGGTGCCCGGCACCGCGCCGTCCTGGGAACCGGCGGTGAACGGGTCGACGACGTGCACGACGGTCGCACCCGGTTCCTGGTAGGCGAGCCGGGACCCGTCGGGGCTGAAGGCCGCCGCCACGACGCGTTCGGCCCCGGGGACCGCGACGGCCCGGTCCGAGCGGGTGTCCAGGACGAACAGCTGGCCGGAGGTGCCCCCGGTGGGTGCGGCGCCGGCCTCCGAGGCGGAGGCGGGCGCCTCGGTCCCGAGGTAGGCGAGGCGGGCACCGTCGGGGCTCCACGACACCGGGACGACCACCGGGACGCGGGGGACGACGTGCACGCGGGTGTCGCCGGAGGCCAGGTCGACGAGCGCGAGGGTGGAGCTGGCGCCGACCGGGCGGACGAGGGCCGCACCGGCGTCCGCGGCGGACGAGGAGGGGGCCACCACGACCCGTCCGGGCGGCAGGGTCGTCGCGGCGGACTCGGTCGTCGAGGCGCGGGCGGGGTCCGTCCCGGACGGACCGTCCCCGAGCGCCACGGTGCGCCCGTCGGGGGACACCACCGCGGCCGCCGGGACCTGCGAGCTCCCGCGGTCGGCCGCCTGCGTCAGCCGCCGCGCGCTGGTCCCGTCCGCCCCGAGGACGAGGGTCTGCGTGGTGCCCGTGACGCCGCCGGCCGCGTCCTGCCGGTAGACCGCGAGCGCGGCCCCGACCGGGTTCGTCGCCACCTGAGCCGTCAACGCGCTGTAGCCGGGGAACTGCGCGGGGACCACCGACCGGGACGGGGGACGTCGCTGGCCGGGCAGCGCGGCGACGGCGAGGACGGCGAGGGTGCCCAGGACGAGCACGCAGAGCGCGACGAGGAGGGGCAGGCGGCGCGAGCTCATGCCCCAGCTTCACCCGACCGGACGCCGGGAGCCACTCCTCCGGCGTGGCCGTGCCGGAACCCCCGCCGCGCGGCGGGGACCGCCCTCGGGCACGGTGGGCGGGTGCCCGAGGGCGACACCGTGTTCCTGCTCGCCCGCCGCCTCCACGCCCGGCTGGCGGGGCGTCCCGTGCACCGCAGCGACCTGCGGGTGCCGCGCTTCGCGACGGCGGACCTGTCGGGGACGCACCTGGTGGAGGTCGTCTCGCGGGGCAAGCACCTGCTGACGCGTCTGGTGCCCGGGGACGGTGCGGTGGTCACCGAGCCGACGACCCTGCACACCCACCTGCGGATGGACGGCGAGTGGACGGTCCTGGGCCCGGGCAAGCGGCTGCCGGCACGCCTGCAGCCGGACGTCCGCGTCGTGCTCGAGACGGACGGGCCGACGGCGGTGGCGCTGCGGATGCCCGTCGTCGAGCTCGTCCCCACGGCCCTCGAGCACACCGTCGTCGGGCACCTCGGCCCGGACCTCCTCGGGGCGGACCTCACCGTCGACGAGCGCGTCGAGCGGTCCGTGGCGAACCTCGCGCTGCGGCCCGAGCGGAGGATCAAGGCCGCGCTCCTCGACCAGCGCAACCTGGCGGGGATCGGCAACCTCTGGGCCGACGAGCTCTGCTTCCTGCGCGGACGGTCCCCGTGGGCGCCGGTCGGGGACGTCGACCTGCCACCGCTGGTTCGCCTGGCCGTGAAGATGCTGACGTTCTCCGTGGGGCCCTCCCGGGCCCCGCAGGTCACGACGGGCGACACCCGCCCCGGCCGGCAGCACTGGGTCTCCGGCCGCGCCGGGAAACCCTGCCTGCGGTGCGGGACGACGGTGCTCGTCGAGGCCGAGGTGCCCGGGGACCCCGAACGCCGGCGCACGTGGTGGTGCCCGCACTGCCAGCCCGGGTGACGAACGTGAACGGACGGTGTCCCGCGCACCGTGGCCGACCGGTGCAGGTGAACACTCGATGACCGTTCCCCGCCCCGGGGCGCGAGTGGCCGGAGGGCCCCCGGACGCGAACTACTGTTCCTGACGTCCAGCCCGCTCCCGACCTGGGAGGAGGTCGCGTTGACGACCCTCCACCAGGTTCCCGCACCGCGCACCCGGAAACTCCCGTGGCGGTCGTGGGGAACCTTCCTGCTGCTCGCCGGGCCCAACGTCGCGCTCCTCGTCGTGTTCGTCTACAAGCCCCTCGTGCAGAACGTCCAGTACTCGCTGCTGCACTGGAACCTCGGTTCCGACACCGCGACGTACGTCGGGCTGCAGAACTACGTGAACTACTTCACGAACCCGAAGACCCCGACGGTCCTGCTGACGACCCTCGTCTTCGCGGTCGTCACGGTCGGCGGCTGCATGGCGCTCGGCCTCGCGCTGGCGCGCCTGCTCGACCGGAACCTGCGCGGCCGCACGTTCGTCCGCGCCGCCGTCTTCGCGCCGTACGTCCTGTCGGGCGTCGCGGTCGGCATGTGCTGGCTGTTCGTCTTCGACCCGCAGTACGGCCTGGTCTCCGGCCTGCTGCGCGCCGTCGGGATCGGTTCGCCGAACTGGTACAACGACCCCGACTGGGCCCTGGCGATGGTCTGCGTCGTCTACCTGTGGAAGTACGTCGGGTACGTCGCGATCATCTACCTGGCCGCGCTGCAGTCGGTGCCGCACGACATCCTCGAGGCCGCGCAGATCGACGGTGCCTCGCCCCTGCGGACGTTCTGGTCCATCGTCTTCCCGCTGCTGTCCCCGACGACGTTCTTCCTCGGCGTCACGGTGTTCATCGAGTCCAACGCCGGCGGGTCCTTCGACATCATCCGCGCCATGACCAAGGGCGGGCCGCTGGAGGGCACGACGACGATGGTCTACCAGGTCTACCAGGAGGCCTTCGTCGACGGTTCCGCCGGCTACGCCTCGGCGATCGCGACCCTGCTGTTCCTCGCCCTGCTCGTCGTGACGGTCGTCCAGATGGTCGTCGTGGAACGGAAGGTGCACTACCGGTGAGCGTCCAGGAGAAGGCCACCTCCGGCTCCGGCCGGATCCCGGCCCCGCGGTCCGGGGACGGCGGACCCGCGCGTCCCCGTCGGCGCCGCGTCGACGTCCTCGGGTACGCCGGCCTCGTCGTGGCGGGCCTCGTCATGGTCGTCCCGATGCTCTGGATGCTGCTCGCGTCCTTCAAGCAGCGCAACGAGATCTACACGATCCCGTCGCAGTGGCTGCCGCACGCGCTGCAGTGGCAGAACTACGCCGACGTGTTCGCGACGGTCCCGTTCGCGCACTTCCTGCTCAACAGCGTCATCACGACCGTGGCGGGCGCCGGGCTGAAGGTCGTCCTGGGGCTCATGTGCGCCTACGCGCTGGTGTTCGTCGAGTTCCCCGCCAAGCGCCTCGTCTTCCTCGTCGTCCTCGCGGCCCTCATGGTGCCGCCGCAGGTGACGCTCATCCCGAACTACACGCTCATCGCGCAGATCGGCTGGCTGAACTCCTACCAGGGGATCGTGCTCCCCGGGCTGGCCAGCTCGCTCGGCACGTTCCTGTTCCGCCAGCACTTCCAGACGCTGCCCGCCTCCGTCCTGGAGGCGGCGACGCTCGACGGTGCCGGGCACTGGCGACGGCTGTGGCAGTTCGTCGTACCGCTCTCGGCGCCGACCGTCTCGGCCGTCGCGCTCGTCTCGGTCGTGGGGGAGTGGAACCAGTACCTGTGGCCGCTGCTCGTCACCGACCGGTCCGAGATGATGACCCTGCCGGTGGGTCTGACCCTGCTGCAGAACAACGACGGCATCACCAACTGGGGCGTCCTCATGGCCGGCACCGTGCTGGTCATGCTGCCGATCCTGCTCGTCTTCCTCTTCTTCCAGCGCCGGCTCGTGGCGGGTCTCGCCGCGGGTGCGCTCGCCAACTGACCCTCCCCTCCCTCCGACACCGTTCCAGGAGAACCCCGTGAACAGCTCCTCCCTCGTCATGCCCCGGCGCGGCGTGCTCGGCCTCGCCGGCCTCGGTGCGGCCGGACTCGGCCTCGCGGCCTGCTCGGGCCCGTCCACCGCGTCCTCCTCCGGCGGGACCGTCAGCGCCTCCTCGACCGACTGGTCCAAGGTCACCCCGGCCGACTCCGTGACCGTCTGGACCAACCACCCCGGCTCGTCCCAGGCCGTCGAGGCCGAGTTCCTGAACCGCTGGAACAAGGACAACTCCGACATCAAGGTCGAGTTCGTCACGGCCGGTTCGAACTACGACGAGATCTCCCAGAAGTTCCAGGCCGCCCTCACCGGGTCGGACCTGCCCGACCTGGTCCTGCTGAGCGACGTCTGGTGGTTCCGATACGCCCTCAACGGCCAGCTCGCCCCCCTGCAGGACCTGCTGCCGGCCGCCGGGATCACGACATCGAACTACCAGAAGGGCCTGTACGCCGACTACCAGTACGAGGGCTCGCAGTGGGCGGTGCCGTACTGCCGCTCGACGCCGGTCTTCTACTACAACAAGGCCCACTGGGCCAAGGCCGGTCTGCCCGACCGCGGTCCGCAGACCTGGTCGGAGTTCGAGGAGTGGCTGCCGAAGCTGCAGGCCGCCGGCACGGGGGCGCAGGCCCCCTACGGCCTCGGGAAGGGCACGGGCAACGCCTCCTGGATCTTCCAGAACATGATCTGGGGCATGGGCGGCGCGCTGTCGGACGAGTGGACCATGACGGTCGACAGCGACAAGGTGCTCGCGGCGAGCGACTACCTGCGGTCGTACATCACCAAGGGGTACGCGGCGGTCTCCTCCTCCGACCAGGCCTCCGACTTCGGGGCGGGCCTGTACTCCTCCGTCATCGGGTCCACCGGGTCGCTCTCCGGGATCCTCAAGGCGGCGAACTTCGAGGTCGGCAACGCCTTCCTGCCCGGTGGCTCCGCCGGCCAGTTCACCCCCACGGGTGGCGCCGGGTTCGCGATCCCGGTCAAGCGCACGCCCGAGCAGCAGCTCGCCGCGGCGAGGTTCCTGGCCTTCCTGGCCGAGGACGACAACACGGCCTACTTCTCCCAGAACACCGGGTACATGCCGGTCACGACGGGGGCCGTGAACTCCTCGACGATGCAGCAGGTGTACGCGCAGACCCCGCTGTTCAAGACGGCCGTCGACCAGCTGTCCAAGACCCGCACCCAGGACTACGCCCGCGTCTTCGTCCCGGGCGGGGACCAGTCCACCGTCACGGCGTGGGAGAAGGTCATGCTCCAGGGCGCCGCCTCGAAGGACGCGTGGGGCACCGCGCAGGGCGAGGTCGAGCAGTCCTACACGTCCGACGTGAAGCCGCTGCTGAAGTCCTGACACCCGTTGCCCACGTCCGTCGACACCCCAGGGGAGATGCTGGTCCCGTGAACCGACCGCCCGCCCGTCCGCCCGCCCGGCCGCTGGTCATCGCGCACCGGGGGAGCTCGGCGCACGCCCCCGAGAACACCCTCGCCGCCTTCGAGGTGGCGCTGCGCGCAGGTGCCGACCTGCTCGAGCTCGACGTGCGGCTCGACGGGGACGGGGTCCCCGTCGTCCTGCACGACGAGACCCTCGACCGGACCACGGACTCCTCCGGTGCCGTGGCGGAGCTGCCCAGTTCCGTCGTCCGGGCGGCGGACGCCGGTTCCTGGTTCTCGCCGGCCTTCGCGGGTCAGCGGGTCCCGACGCTGCGCGAGGTCGTCGACCTGGTGGCGCTGCACGGGTCCGGCGGGCTCCTCGTGGAGTTCAAGGGGACGTGGGCCCCGGCGGCGGTCGCGGGAGCGGTCGCGACGCTGCGGACGGCCGGGGTGGCCGACCGCAGCGTCGTGCAGAGCTTCGAGGTGGAGACCGTCCGGGCGCTGCGGGACGTGGCCCCGGACGTGCGCCGGGCGCTGCTGGTCCTGCACCCCGGCCCGCCCGCGGCGGCCGACGGGCTGGAGCCGTCGCTGCGGGACCTGGCGCACGACCCGTTCACCGCGCTGTCGACCCCGGCGGGGCAGGCGCGCGTGCAGGCCGAGCGGGCCGTCGCCGACCTCGGCGTCATGGCGGTCAACCCGTACGTCGCGACGCTGGTCGCCAGCCCGCACGTCGTCGCCGAGCACCACGCCGCCGGGGTGGCGACGTACCCGTGGACGGTGGACGAACCCCGCCTCTGGGCGGACCTGCTGCGCCACCGCGTCGACGGGATCATCACCGACGACCCGGGCCGGCTCCGCGGTTTCCTCGACGCGCGCGAGGTCCGCGCATCGCAGGACGAGGCCCTCGAGGACCGTCAGGAGCTGACCCTGGCCGCCACGCGGCAGGGCGCCCCGGCCACCAGGCTCACCCCCGCGTGAGTCCGTCCGGTCCCCCCGCGGAGCGCTTCGCGGGGGACCGGTGGCGGAACCGTGCAGGTCGGTGCGGCCGGGTCCGGTCGCGGTCGCAGGACGGGACGATCGGGCGCGTGAGGTTCCGTGCACTCCCCGCGCTCCCGGCCCTGCTCGCCGCCACCGTCCTCGTCGCCGGCTGCTCCGGCACGGCCCCGGACCACCGCACCATGCCGCCCGGGGCGGGCGGGTCCTCCGCGACCGCCGCGGGTGGCCCGGCGTCCCCGTCGTCGCAGACCCCCACGGCCACCCGCACGCACACCCCGGACGGGCAGCAGTTCGTCACCAAGAACTTCGGCGCGGAGAACGTGCTGGAGACGACGCTGCAGGGCGCGGCGTCGGGCGTGACGATGAAGGTCTGGGTCTGGACCCCGCCGCAGTACGACGACCCCGCCTACGTGCACAAGGACTTCCCGGTGCTGTTCCTGTACCCCGGGGGCGACGGCGCCACGTACAACAACTGGACCGACCGGTCCTACTCGGCACAGGAGGTCGTGGACTCCGGCTCCCGCGACGGCTCGGTCCTGCCCTTCGTGTTCGTCATGCCGGAGATGCAGGTCTCGAAGGACGTCGACACGGAGTGCACCGACATCCCGGGGCAGCCGAAGGTCGGCACGTTCCTCGACACCGACGTCCCGGCGATGGTGCAGCACGACTTCCGGGTGCTGCCGCCGGGCAAGGGCTGGGGCACCGCGGGCGCGTCGTCCGGGGCCTACTGCGCGGCCGCGATCGCGCTGCGCAAACCCGGGGAGTACGGGGCGGTGGTGAGCATCGCGGGGTACTTCGACATGGAGACCAAGCTCCCCCACAAGGACGCGGCGACGCTCGCGCAGTACCCCACCGCCCTCGCGCCGACGTTCCCCGGCACCCTGGCCTGGCTCCTCGTCGCGGGGACCGACAGCCCCGAGGACGTCACGCAGGCGCAGCGGTTCTCGGGCCTGGTGAAGTCCCCCTCGACGGCCCAGGTCTCCCTGCAGGACGGGGGGAAGCACCTGACGACGTCGTTCAAGGCGGCGATGCCGGAGGTGTTCGCCTTCTTCAGCAAGCACCTCAGCGGGCCCCGGCCGCAGTGACGCCGGGGCCCGCTCGGGAGTTCCTCAGCTCGCCTCGAGGGGGGACGGCTCGGAGAACGTGAGCCGGCCGTCCTCGACGCGGGCCCGCACGACCTGCGAGTAGCCCTCGGCGACGAGCGCGTCGAACAACGGCTGCAGCCGCTTGGCCTGCTTGACCAGGGCCACCCGGGCGCCGCCGGCCTGCAGTTCGCGCTGCTTGCGCAGCAGTTCCCCCGCGTCGACGCCGGCGGGGTGCACGAGGGCCACGGCCGGCGCCGCGTCGGCGGGCAGCGAGACCTCGTCGATGATGCGCTCGAACCCGATCGAGAAACCCGCCGCCGGCACGTCGCGGCCGGTGAACCGACCGACCATGCCGTCGTACCGGCCGCCGCCGGCGATGGAGGAACCCCCACCGGGCAGGGACATCTCGAAGATGGGCCCGGTGTAGTACCCCATGCCGCGCACGAGCGTGACGTCGAACTGCACGTCGAGGTCCGGGGCCGCGACGGCGACGGCCGCCGCGATCTCCTGCAGCCGCTCGATCGACGCGGCGGGAACCGTCTCGGGCAGGGCCCCGTCCCCGAGGCGCGCGACGTCACGCAGGGGCAGCAGGTCCGTCAGCGCCTTCTCCAGCGCGGCGACGGGCTCGTCGCCGAAACCCTTCGAGCGCAGTTCCGCGACGACCCCGTGGAGGCCGACCTTGTCGTTCTTGTCGACGGTGATGAGGACGCTGCCGTGGTCGGACTCGTCGAACCCGCACCCCGTCAGCAACCCCGTGAGCACCCCGCGGTCGTTGAGCCGCAGCGTCGTGCCGGTCAGACCCAGCCGGGTGAGGGCGGTGTGGGTGGCCGTGACGAGCTCGACCTCCGCGAGGCTGCCCGCCTCGCCGAGGATGTCGATGTCGCACTGGACGAACTGGCGGTAACGGCCCTTCTGCGGCCGTTCCGCCCGCCACACCGGCCCGATCTGCAGCGCCTTGAACGGCATCCGCAGGGCACCGGCGTTCGAGGCGACGTACCGGGTGAGGGGGACCGTCAGGTCGAAGCGCAACGCGAGGTCGGCGGCGTCCGCGGGCAGGACGGCCTCGTCGGCGGCCAGACCGCGGCGCAAGACCTTGAAGAGCATCTTCTCGTTCTCGCCGCCCTGCCCCGACTCCATGCGGGACAGGTCCTCCAGCGCCGGCGTCTCGACCTCGTCGAAGCCGAACGAGCGGTAGACCTCGCGGATGACGTGCAGCGCGTGCTCCCGGCGAGCCTTCTCGACCGGCAGGACGTCGCGCATGCCCCGTGCGGGGACCACCTTGGAAGCCATGGGGTCATCGTAGGGCGGCCCCCGTCCTGCGTGGAAAACACTCTTTCCGCCCTCCGGAGGCGCCGTGGAGGGCGGATGTCGTGCTCTGCGCCCTCCCCGGGGTGGGCCGGGGAGGGCAGGGGTCAGCCGCGGGCGACGATCTCCTCGAGGGTCGCGCGGGCGCCGCGGGCGTGCAGGGACGCGAGCGTGGCGGTGTACTCGGCGACGAAGGCCTCGTCGTCAGCGAGGTCGCCGAAGAGCGAACGGTCGGCGATGAAGGCCGTCGGCTCCTCGCGGTTGCGCTGCGCCGTCGCGACGAGCCGCTCCGCGATGCGGTCGGACACCTCGATGCGCTCGCCCTGCTCGTCGACGCCCTCGGCGTAACGGGCCCAGCTCGCCACGACGGCCGTGGCGCGGTGGAACTCCCCTCCGGCGGCGATCTGCTCGCGGATGACGGGCAGCACCCACTTCGGGATGCGGTCCGAGCTCTCGTTGCACAGGCGCGCGACGGTGTCGCGCACCTCGCCGTTGGAGAACCGGTGCACGAGCTCGTGGCGGTAGGCGTCGAGGTCGATCCCCGGGACCGGCGGCAGCGTGGGCGAGCCCTCGCGCTCCATGTAGCCGAGGAGGAAGCGGGCGAACAGCGGGTCCTGCGCGACCTCGTGCACGAGGCGGTAGCCGGCCAGGTACCCGAAGTAGCACAGCGCCTGGTGGCTGGCGTTCAGCAGCCGCAGCTTCATCAGCTCGTACGGTTCGACGTCGTCGACGACCTGCACGCCGGCGTCCTCGTAGGGCGGGCGGCCCAGGCCGAAGTCGTCCTCCAGCACCCACTGCACGAACGGCTCGCAGACGACGGGCCAGGCGTCCTCGACGCCGAACCGGTCGCGGACCTCGGCGCGGTCGTCGTCGGTGGTGCCGGGGGTGATGCGGTCGACCATGCAGTTGGGGAACCGCACGTTCGCGTCGACCCACGCGCCCAGCTCGGCGTCCTTCGCCGTGGCGAAGGCGACGAACACCTTGTGCGCGACGTGCCCGTTGCCCTGGACGTTGTCGCACGACATGACGGTGAACGGCGGCACGCCGCGGTCGCGGCGGCGGCGCAGGGCCTCGGTGACGAGACCGAACGTCGTCCCCGGGACCGCCCCCTCGGCGAGGTCGGCGGCCACCGCGGGCTCGTCGAGGACGAACTCCCCGGTGACGGCGTCGATGTTGTAGCCGCCCTCGGTGACGGTGAGCGAGACGATGCGGATCCGAGGATCGGCCATCGCCTCCACCGCGGCGTCCGGGTCGGCCGGGGCGTGCAGGAAGTCGAGGATGGAGCCGATGACCCGCGGTTCGCGCGAACCGTCGGGGTCCTTCAGGACGAGCGTGTAGAGGCCGTCCTGGGCGTCCATGACCTCCTTCATCCGCGCGTCGTGCGGCAGCACGCCGATCCCGCGGATGCCCCAGTCCAGCGCCTTGCCGTCGTTCATCAGCCGGTCGAGGTACATGGCCTGGTGGGCGCGGTGGAACCCCCCGACGCCGAGGTGCACGATCCCCGGCGTCACCTGCGAGCGGTCGTAGGACGGGACCGGGACGTCCTTGCCGATCTCGGCCAGGTTCTGGGTGTTCAGGGGCACGGGCGGGGTCACGGTCGTCTCCCGGGGCTCGGATCGTCCTGCGTGGTCGGCGGTGCGGGTCACTTGACCGCGCCCATGGACAGACCCTGGACGAGCTTGTCCTGGGCGGCGAATCCGGCCACGAGCACGGGCAGGGAGATCACGGTAGCCGCCGCGCAGAGCTGGGCGAGGAAGAGCCCCTGGCTGGTGACGAAGCCGGTCAGGAAGACGGGCGCGGTCCCGGCGACCGTCGCCGTCAGGGTGCGGGCCAGCAGCAACTCGTTCCAGCTGAAGATGAAGCAGATCAGCGCCGTGGCCGCGACACCCGGCATCGCGACCGGGCGGACGATGGACCACAGCATGCGGATCAGTCCGGCCCCGTCGATCGACGCGGCCTCGAGCATCTCCCCGGGCACCTCGGCCAGGAACGACTGCATCATCCACACGGCGATCGGCAGGTTCATCGAGGTGTACAGCACGATGAGCAGCCAGATGTTGTCCAGCGTCCCCGTCTTCGTCGCGAACAGGTACAGCGGCAGGAGGCCGGCCACCAGCGGCATGAACTTCGTGGACAGGAAGAAGAACATGACGTCGGTCCACTTCTGGACCGGCCGGATGGACAGGGCGAACGCGGCGGGGATCGCCAGGCAGAGGACGAGCACCGTCGAGATGACGGACGCCATCGCCGAGTTCAGCAGCGGTGCGACCGGCTGGGCGGACAGGAAGGACCGGTACCCGTCGAGGGTGAGCGCGGCCGCGATGGAGGGCGGGTTCGTCGCGGCGTCCGTCTCGGAGTGCAGGGACGTCAGGACCATCCACAGGACGGGGAGGACGAACAGGACGCCGACGACCCAGGCCAGGACGGTCCACAGCGGTTTGCTGCGGTTCATCGAGCGGGCCCGCTGCTCGCGGCGCGAGGTCGGGACGTTGGTCCCGGGGATCGTGGCGCCCGTCGGGGCCGTTCCTCCGACGCTGAGGGTGCTCATCGGCCGACCTCCTGCTTGAACATGCTCGACACCACGCGCAGGGCGAAGGTCGCGATGATGATGGTGGCGATGACGACGACGACACCCATGGCCGAGGCGAGGCCGTAGTCGTGGGCGGAGAACACGGTCTGGTAGATCGTGTACGGCAGGTTGGCCGTCCCCAGTCCGCCGGCGGTGATGGTGAAGACGGCGTCGAAGTTCTGGACGATGTAGATGGCGCCCAGCAGGCCGCCGAGCTCGAGGTACTGCCGCAGGTGCGGGAACGTGAGGTACCGGAAGATCTGGAAGCTCGTCGCGCCGTCCATGCGCGCGGCCTCCTCGGCGTCGGCGGGCTTGGACTGCAGCCCGGCCAGCAGGATCAGCATCATGAACGGGGTCCACTGCCAGATGAGGGAGACCTCGATGGCGATCTTCGGTGCCGTCGAGAGCCAGTCGACCTGCGGCGCGGAGTCGGATCCGAAGAGCTTCCAGACGGCGTTGATCGTCCCGTTGAAGAGGCCGTAGTTCGGGTTGAAGAGGGCGTGCTTCCACAGCAGGGCGGCGGCGATCGGGACGACGAGGAACGGGGCGATCATCATCGTGCGGACGGCGCCCCGACCGGCGAACTTGCGGTCCAGCAGCAGCGCGATGAGCATCCCGAGCACGAGGCTGACCAGGACGACGGTCACGGTGAGGACGACGGTGTTGACGACGGCCTGGCGCAGCTGGGCGTTGGTGAAGACGGAGACGTAGTTGTCGACGCCGCCGAACCCGCGGTCCTGGGGGTAGTAGGAGTTCCAGTTCATGAACGAGATGACGATCGTCGCCACGAACGGCAGCTGCGTCACGACGATCGTGAACAGGAGGGCGGGCAGGAGCGGGGCCCGGCGGGCCCAGTCCGCGGCCCGGCGCGCCGATCCGGCGGAGCCCTGGGGGCGGTCCGGGCCCACCCTGGGGTGACTGGGGGCGGTGCTGGCACTCATGGAAGGACGTCCTCCACGCTTGGGGGAACCGACGGGTCGCCGGGAGGTGACGGGGGGAGTGGCGTGCGGTCACCGCGGCCCCCGGACGTGCCGGGGGCCGCGGGCCGGGTCACTTCTTGTACTTGTCGCTGACGAGCTTGGTCGCGAGTTCCTGGCCCTGGTTCAGGGCGTCCTCCACGCTCGTCTGGCCGGCGATGGCCGAGGAGACGAACTGGGAGACCTGCGTGCCGAGGTCGGCGAACTCGGGGATCGCGACGAACTGGATGCCGGGGGCCGGGCGGGGCTGCACGCCGGGGTTGGCCGGGTTCGCCGCGTTGATCGCGGTCTGGGTCTCCTTGTAGAAGGGGGCCGCGGCCTTCTGGTAGTCGGCGTTCTCGTAGGTCGAGTTGCGCTTCCCCGCGGGGACGCTGGCCCAGCCGACCTGCGCGCCGACCAGCTCCTCGTACTTCTGGCTCGAGGCCCAGGAGATGAACTTCCAGGCGTTGTCCTGGCGCTTGGAGGCCTTCTGCACGCCCCAGGCCCACGTGTAGAGCCAGCCCGACGACTCCGTCTGGTCGACAGGGGCGGCGACGTAGCCGACCTTGCCGGCGACCGGGGACCCCTCGGCGTCGAGGGAACCCGCGGCGGAGGTCGCGTCGTACCACATGGCGACCTGCGACTGGGTCATCCCGTTGAGGCACTCGGTGAACCCGGCCTGGGGTGCGCCGTTCTCGCCGTGGGCCCGGACGAGGTCCACGTAGAACTTCGTGGCCTCCACGAACTCGGGGGCGTTGACCTTCGCGGTCCAGTCCTCGTCGAACCAGGTCCCGCCGAAGGTGTTGACGACGGTGGTGAGGGGGGCGAACACCTGGCCCCACCCGGGCAGGCCGCGCAGGGCGATGCCCTTCATGTTCGGCATCGCACCGTCGAGCTGGGCGGCGAAGGCGGCGACCTCGGCCCACGTCGGCTTGTCCGGCATCGTCAGGCCCTTGGACTCGAAGACGTCCTTGCGGTACATGAGGAAGGAGGACTCGCCGTAGAAGGGTTCGGCGTAGACCTTGCCGTCCTCACCCGTCAGGGCTGTGGCGAGCGGCTTGATGATGTCGGACTGGTTGAAGCCGGAGTCCCCGGAGATGAAGTCGTCCAGAGGGGCCAGCCACCCGTTCTTGGAGTAGAACGGCACCTCGTAGTTCGAGATGGAGGCCACGTCGTACTGACCGGCCTGGCTCGAGAACTCCTGGCTGATCTTGTCGCGGACGTCGTTCTCCGGCAGGACCGTGTAGTTCACGGTGATGCCCGTGTCCTTGGTGAAGTTGTCCTTCGTGAGCTTCTGCAGGTCCACCATCTGCGGGTTGTTCACCATGATGACGTTGACGGTCTTGTCGTCGCCTCCGCCGCCTCCGCCACCTGCTGTGCCCCCTCCGCCGGCGCCCGAGCAGCTGCTGAGGAACGCGGCGCCGCCGAGGCCGGCCGCACCCCCCAGGGCGGCGCGGCGGCTGACGCGCGAGGTCGACCCGGGAAGGGTGGTGGGCAGGTGGATGCCGTGACGTCCAGCCATCGTGATCTCTCCAGTGTCTCCGTCGACAGGTGCAGTCGAAGCCCCGCGCTCGGGCCGTTCGCCGGCGGGGTCCGCCGTCGTTGCGTCCGCTCATCTGAGCGGGCTACTCTCAGCTGTGACGATGGTGCCCGGGTCGACCGGGGCTGTCAACCGCGTCCGTGTCCGTCGCTCGCATCCCGCCGGTACCTCCCTGGTCGCCGCCGACCTCAGGGCGGCACTCTGTAGTCCCGCCCCACCCGCGAGTGCGGTGTCCGTCCGAGGACCCGCCGAGGAGCAGTCATGCCGAAGACGTCAGTCCGCACCGGCACAGCCGGTCGCCCGTCGCTGGGCGCACAGGCGCTGGCCGCCGTCGTGGCGCGGCGCTTCTTCGTCGAGGGGCTGACGAAGGTCGAGATCGCCCGGCAGCTCGGCATCAGCCGGTTCAAGGTCGCCCGGCTGCTGACGGAGGCGCAGGAGTCGGGGCTCGTGCAGATCCAGGTGGTCACCCCCAGCTCCCTCGACGGGGACCTGGCCGAGGCGGTCCGCGCCGAGTTCGGCCTCCGCGCGGCCTACGTGGTGAGGACGGGGGAGGAGACGCTGGTCGGACAGCGACGCGTCGTCGCGGAGTTCACGGCCGGGCTGCTGGAGGAGAGCGTCACGGCCGACGACGTGGTCGGTCTGGCCTGGGGACGGACGATCTCGCTGCTGACGGACGCGCTGGGAGCGGACCTCGGGTGCCGCTTCGTGCAACTGGCCGGCGCCCTGCCGCGCCCCGACGTCGAGGGCAGTGCCGTCGACCTCGTCCGGCGGGCGGCCGACGCGACCCGCTCGTCGGCCACGACGTTCTACGCCCCGCTCGCCGTCCCCGACGCCGCCACGGCCGAGGGGTTGCGCTCGCAGTCCGGCATCAGCGAGGCGCTGGCCGAGCTCGACCGGCTGACCAAGGCCGTCGTCTCGGTCGGGGCCTGGCGCCCGGGGGAGTCGACCGCGCTGGACTCCCTCGGCACGGCCGACCAGGAGGCGCTCACCGCCGCCGGGGTCGTCGCCGAGGTGACGGGTGTCCTCGTCGGTCGTGACGGGCGCGAGGTGGACGCGCTGGCGGACCGGGTGATCGGGGTGACAGGCGCCCAGCTGAAGGCCACCCCCGACGTGACGGCCATGGCGTGCGGGGACCTGCCGGCCCGCGCCGACGCGACGGCGAGCGTGCTCCGCAGCGGGATGGTCTCGACCCTCGTGACGCACGCCTCGCACGCGCGGGCCGTGCTCGACTCCGACCGGTGAGCCGTGGTGGACGCTGAGGGGCCGGTCGTCGTGCTGCTGTGCGGCATGGTCGGCGCCGGCAAGACGACCTTCGCCACGCGTCTCGAACGCGAGGGGTACGTGCGGCTGTCGATCGACGAGGAGTTGTGGTCGCGCTTCGGCCGGTACGGCCTCGACTACCCGACGGAGGTCTACGACGAGTACAGCCACGTGGCCGAGCACGTCCTCCTCGACCGTCTGCGCAGCCTCGTCGCGCAGGGCCGGGACGTCGTCGTCGACTTCGGCTTCTGGAGCCGGGCCAGCCGCGACCGCTACAAGCGGGTCGTGCAGGAGATGGGTGCGCGCTGGCGGCTCGTCCACCTCGACGTGCCGCGGGACGTCCTCCTGCGGCGGCTGGCCGTCCGCAGTTCCCGGTTCGACGCCAACGCCGCGTTCCCCATCGACGCGGCCACCCTCGACGGGTTCCTCGCCCGGTTCGAACCGCCGTCGGGAGAGGGGGAGGAGGTCTGGACCGCCGAGGGGTGACGGGCGGCTCACCCGTTCGCCCCACCGCCGGCTCGCGGCGTGCACGCCCCGGGTCCACAGTCGACCCATGCGTCTGGGAACGAGCATCTTCCTGCTGGCGGTCGGGGCGATCCTGACCTTCGCGGTCACCTACTCGGTGGCCGGTGTCGACCTGCAGACCGTGGGGGTCATCCTCATGGTCATCGGGGTCCTCGGGATCGTCCTGGAGTTCGCCATGTTCCGTCCGCGCACCCAGCGCACGACGAGCGTGACGACGGCCGACCCGGTGTCCGGCACGACGCGGCGGGAGACCATGCGCCGCGACGTGTGACCCGGGCCGACCGCCCGATCCTCAGAACCCCGCGACCTCGTGGGGTTCGTAGGGCGCCTCCAGCTCGGCGACCTCCTCGTCGGTGAGGACGAGGTCGAGCGCCGCCAGGGCGTCCTCGAGGTGGTGCGGTTTCGTCGCGCCCACGATGGGGGCCGTGACGACGGGGTTGCGCGCGACCCAGGCGAGGGCGACCTGCGCGCGGGAGACGCCTCGGCCCTCGGCCACGCGGGCGACCGCCTCGACGACCTGGGCGTCGCTGTCGCGGTAGAGCGTCTTGCCGAACTCGTCCGTCTCGGACCGGTTCGTCACGGCGTCCCAGTCGCGGGTGAGCTTGCCGCGCGCCAGCGGGCTCCACGGGACGACCCCGATGCCCTGGTCGGCGCACAGCGGCAGCATCTCCCGCTCCTCCTCGCGGTAGAGGAGGTTGTAGTGGTCCTGCATGGAGACGAAGCGCGCCCACCCGTGGCGCTCCTGCAGGTGCAGCGCCTTGGCGAACTGCCACGCCCACATGGAACTCGCGCCGAGGTAGCGGACCTTGCCCGCCTGGACGACGTCGTGCAGCGCCTGCAGCGTCTCCTCCAGCGGCACCGAGGCGTCGAAGCGGTGGATCTGGTAGAGGTCGACGTGGTCGGTCCCGAGCCGGCGCAGGGAGTTGTCGACCTCGGTGAGGATGGCCTGGCGTGACAACCCGGCGCCGTTCGGGCCCGGTCGCATGCGACCGTGCACCTTGGTCGCGATGACGACCTGGTCGCGTGGGACGGCCGACAGGAGGGTCTTGCCGACGATCTCCTCGCTGGAGCCGTCGGAGTAGACGTTGGCGGTGTCGAAGAAGGTCACGCCGGCGTCGAGCGCGCGGTGCAGGAAGGGGACGCTGTCCTCCTCGGGCAGCGTCCAGGCGTGGTTGCCGCGCCCGGGGTCGCCGTAGCTCATGCAGCCGAGCACGAGGCGGGACACCTCGAGACCGGAGGATCCGAGTTTCACGTAGTCCATGGGGGCGATGCTGCCGGACGGGACGGCCCGGGGCGCGCCCGGGCCAGCAGTCCGATCGATCGATCAGCCCTGATCGATCGATCTTGACCGGTTCCGGAATCCCCGGGCACGGTGTGGGCTCTCAGGGCGCCACGACGACGCGGGGCCCGTGACCGGCCGGGAGGAACCGTGACGCGGAGGATCGCTGCGAACCCCATCCCCTGGTGGTCGCAGGCCGGCAAGACCCGCGAGGTGTTCGAGGACGCCTTCACGGCGTTGCAGGACATCGGGTTCACCGCGGTCAAGGCGGACGTCCCCGACGGCATGGGCACGCAGGAGTACCGCTCCTGGCTCGACGGGTTCGGCCTCGAACCCTCGACCGGCCTGTTCAGCAGCCCGCTGGACGACACGGTGCGGCCGCCGGACCTGCTGGAGGACGCCCGCCGGTTCGCCGCGCAGCAGGCCGCACTCGGACTGGACCGGACGATGCTCTCGTCGATGTCCGTCCCCGAGCGGATGCAGCGGCCGGCCGTCGGCGCGGCGTTCGACCAGGGGCGGTTCGACCACGCCGTCGACCTCGCCGGACGGGTGTGCGAGGTGTTCCGGGCCGAGGGAGTCCGGGCGCTGCACCACTCCCACGTCGGCGGGGTGTTCGAGACCGAGGCCGAGGTCACCGGTCTGCTGGACGCCCTCGGACCGGACCTGCTGGGTTTCGGGCCGGACACCGGGCACCTGGCGTGGGCGGGGGCCGACCCCGTCGCCCTGCTGCGGCGCTACGCCGACCGGACCGGCGCCATCCACCTCAAGGACCTGCACCCCGACCACCTCCCGGCGCAGGACGCGACCGGCGACTACCGCACGCTGTCCCGCAGCGGACGGTTGTGGGCCGAGCCCGGCCGGGGGGTCCTCGACCTCGGCGCCGTCCTGGCGGCCCTGCCCGACGACTACGACGGCGACTGGATGGTCGAGGTCGACTTCCCCAGCGTCGGCGACGTCGTGGAGTCGCACCGCCTGTCCTTCGCGTGGGCCCAGGAGGTGCTCGGGGCGTCCACCGCCCCCTGAGCGCACCCTCGCCCGCACCGACCGGTCGGGCGCCCACCCCCCGGACCGCGCTCGCGTGCGAGCGCGCGTCCGACCTCACCCGTCCCCTCACCCATCCCCTTCGTGGCAGGAGCCCGACAGTGAGAACGCAGCCGACCCGCGAGGGGACCAGGTCCGCGGCCGCCGGCCCGCGGGGCCGCACCGACACCGGCCTGGAGGTCCGCCGCCGCCGGCCGCGGCTGACCCGGGACCAGGCGCTGCTCGTCTGCCTCGGGGTCCCCGGTGGGCTGGCCCTGCTCGTGTTCCACTACGTCCCCCTGCTGGGCAACGTCATCGCCTTCCAGGACTACCAGCCCTACCTCGGCCTCACCGAGTCCGACTGGGTGGGCTGGCAGAACTTCTCGTTCCTGTGGGACGGGAACCCCGAGTTCCGCAACGCGCTGTGGAACACGGTCGTGCTGACGGTCATCCAGACGGTCCTCGTGTTCCCCGTCCCGCTCGCCCTCGCGCTGACGCTCAACAGCCTGGCGGGGGAACGTCTCAAGCGGACCCTGCAGTCCGTCCTGTACCTGCCGCACTTCCTGTCCTGGGTCATCGTCGTCGCGCTGTTCCAGCAGATGCTCGGCAACGCGGGGATGCTCAACACGTTCCTGGTGCAGAACGACTTGCCGGTCCTGCAGGTCATCGGTTCCCCGGAACTGTTCAAGGCGCTCATCACGAGCCAGGTGATCTGGAAGGACGCGGGCTGGGGCACGATCCTGTTCCTCGCCGCGATCTCCCGCATCGACCAGGAGCAGTACGAGGCCGCTGCCGTCGACGGGGCGGGAGCCCGCCAACGCCTGTGGTACGTCACGCTGCCGGCGCTCAAGGGACTCATCATCCTGCTGCTCATCCTGCGCCTCGGCAGCAGCCTGTCGGTGGGTTTCGAGCAGATCATCCTCCAGCAGGGACCGGTGGGCCTGCAGGCCAGCGAGGTGCTCGACACCTGGGTCTACAACAACGGCATCCTCGGCGGGAACTGGGGGACCTCGGCCGCGGCCGGTCTCGTCAAGGGTCTCGTCGGCGTCCTGCTCGTGATCGGGGCGAACAAGCTGGCCCACGTCTTCGGTGAGAGAGGGGTGTACGAGAAGTGACCACGCTCGAGAACGCGACCATCGGGGACGACACCGTCCGGACGTTCACGAAGGACGGCCGCCGGCCGCCGTGGATGGAGAAACCGCACCCGATCACCCAGGCGCTGAAGTTCGTCGTGCTGGCCTTCGCCGTGGCGGTCGTCCTCGTGCCGTTCTGGTCGGTCATCGCGACCAGCCTGGCCGACCAGGAGACCATCAACGCCGCCGGCGGCGGGATGGTCATGTGGCCGGGCGGCATCAGCCTCGACGCCTACCAGGCCGTGCTGTCCGGGGGTGTGGTCACGCGCGCCGTCGTCATCTCCGTCACGATCACCGTGGTCGGCACCCTGCTCTCGCTCGCCGCGACGGCGGGCCTGGCGTACTGGCTGTCCCGGCCGCGGGCGTGGGGGGCCAAACCCGTCCTCATGCTCGTGCTGGGCGCGGTCCTGTTCTCCCCGGGCCTCATCCCGAGCTACCTCGTCGTCAAGGAGTTCCACCTCCTCGACTCGTACTGGTCGCTCGTGCTGCCCGTGCTGGTCAACGCGTTCAACGTCATCGTCATGCGGGCCTTCTTCCAGGAGCTGCCCAAGGAGCTGTTCGAGTCGGCCGCCATCGACGGGGTCGGCGCCGGGACGGTCCTGCTGCGCATCGTCCTGCCGCTGTCGAAGGCCGTGCTCGCGGTGATCGGCCTGTTCTACGCCGTCGCCTACTGGAACGCGTTCTTCAACGCCCTGCTCTACATCCAGTCGAGCGAGAAGTGGCCGATGGCGCTCGTCCTGCGGACGTACGTCGTCAACCAGACGACCATCGGCGGTGACCAGGTGTCCTCCGGGGAGGCGCTGCCGCCGCAACTGCCCCTGCAGATGGCGATCCTCGTCATCGCCATCGTGCCCATCCTGCTGGTGTACCCGTTCCTGCAGAGGCACTTCGCCAAGGGCGTGATGATCGGCGCCGTCAAGGGCTGACCCGCGCGTCGCCGGTGCCCACCCCACCCGTTCCCAGGATCGAGGAGGATCCATGTCCCACCGCCCCGTCAGCCGCCGCTCGCTCATCGCCGGCACCTCCGGACTCGCGGCCTTCGCCGCGGCCGGCGGACTCACCGGCTGCTCCAGCGGCGGCAGCCAGGGATCGGGGAGCGGGGAGAACACCGCCACCCTGCCGACCTACGTCCCCTACACCGGCGTCACCCCCGACCTGCCCGGGACCGACCAGGGCGTCGACCCCGCCTACCGGCGGTTCCCGGCGGAGAACCCGCGGTCGGTGGAGGACATCCCCGGGCACGGTGAGACGATCACGGGGATGGCGAACATCTACTTCGCCGTCCCGCCGGGCCCGGACCGCAACAGCTACTGGGCCGGGCTCAACGACCGCCTCGGTGTGGACCTGCAGCTGCAGATGGTCAGCAACGCCGACTACCTGCAGAAGTTCCCGACCGTCATCGCCGGCAACGAGCTGCCCGACCTGCTGCAGGTGCCGAACGGGGCGCCGCCGCCCGTGCCCAACATGCCGCAGCTGCTCGAGAAGCGCTTCGCCGACCTGTCCGAGCACCTGTCCGGGGACGCCGTCAAGGAGTACCCGAACCTGGCGAACATCCCGACGCGGCACTGGCTGTCGACGGTCTACAACTCCGGCATCTACGGCATCCCCATCCCGCGCGGGGCGATCGCGAACTACCACTTCGTCCGCGCCGACCTGTTCGAGAAGGCCGGGGTCTCGACCGAGCCGAAGAGCTACGACGAACTGGTCGACGCGACGAAGGCGCTCACCGACCCCAAGCAGCGGCGCTGGGCCTTCGGGCTCGTGAACCAGCCGCGACAGCTGCTGGGGCGGATGAACGACGAACCCAACATCTGGGCCGAGGAGGGCGGCAAGCTCACCCACGTCTACGAGACGGAGCAGTACGCCCAGACCGTCACCGACCTCATCGCCATGTGGAAGTCAGGGGTCATGCACCCCGACTCCTTCAACCCGGCCCAGCCCTTCAAGCAGTTGTTCAACGCCGGGACGGTGGCGATCAACGCGGCCGACGGCTACCCGGGCTGGGTCCAGTACCAGCTCGACAACGCCGGCAACCCCGACTTCGAGCTGGGCCTGATGCCCGCGTACGCGCGCACCGGCGGGCAGCTCGCGAAGTGGAACCTCGGCAGCGGGTTCTTCTCCATCACGCTGCTGAAGAAGCAGGACGACCCCGAGAAGACCAAGACGGCGCTGCGCGTCCTCAACTGGCTGGCCGCCCCGTTCGGCACCGAGGAGTACAAGTACCGGCTCTTCGGGCAGGAGGGGGTCGACCACGAGAACGACGCGGACGGCAACCCCGTCCTGACCTCCACGGGGACGGCGAACACCGTCCTGCCCATCCGGTACCTGGCCGACAGCCCGTACAACATCTACGTCCCGGGGCGGCCGCAGGACGCGGACACCCAGCACGCCTACCAGTCGCTGGAGGTCCCGACCGGGATCTCCAACCCGACGACGGGGCTGTACTCCAACACCGCCTCGAGCAAGAACGCCACGGCGGACAAGACCTTCAACGACGGCGTCAACGACGTCATCCAGGAGCGGCGGCCGTTCTCCGAGCTCAAGACGCTCGTCACGACTTGGCGGAACTCCGTCGGCGACGCGATGCGCACGGAGTACCAGGACGCCCTGCAGAAGGCGGGCACGACCGCCTCCTGAGACCCCGCGCCCGCTCCAGGCCGGTCCCCGGGAGCGGGCGCGGACCCCCACCTCCGCGTGGAAAACACACTTTCCGCCCTCGGGAATCGCTTTCTGAGGGCGGAAAGAGTGTTTTCCACGCGGGAACGGGGGCCCGGGAGGGGTCAGCGGGCGAGGCGGACCGAGGTCGACAGCAGGGCGGCGTGGACGAACGCCTGCGGGAGGTTCCCGCGCAGCTGGCGCTGCCGCACGTCCCACTCCTCGCTGAGCAGCGCGGCCGGACCGCAGGCCGCGCGGTTGCGCTCGAAGAACCGGAACGCCTCGACCTCCTGGCCGTCGGCGTGCAGGGCCTGGGCCACCACGAAACCGCACAGCAGGAACGCCCCCTCCGTCGTGCCGAGCGGCATCGAGTCGGGGGAGTAGCGGTAGACGTGGTGGTCCTCGACGAGGTCGCGGCGCACCGCGGCGAGGGTGGCGCGCGTCCGCGGGTCGTCGACGGGGACCGCCCCGTACAGCGCCGGGCGCAGCAGGGCGGCGTCGACCCCCGGCTGCCCCGGACTGCGCTGCCAGCGTCCCTCGGTGGGGTGCAGGCAGTCCCGCGACGTGCGCGCCAGGATCGTGTCGGCCAGGGCCGCGTACCGGGCGGCCTCGCCGGGTTCGGAGTACCGCGCGATGTCCTTCAGGCCCGCGACGCACTCCAGCCGCGAGTGGGCCCACCAGTCGTCCTCGATCTCCCAGATCCCGGCGTCCGGTTCCTCCCAGCGCTTCTCGATGGCCGAGACCGCCACCGCGACGGCGCGGCGGCCGTCGGTGTCGAGCGCGTCGACCCGCGCGGCCGCGGCGAGCAGCTGCAGCACCTCGCCGAACGCGTCGAGCTGGAACTGCCCGCGGACGTGGTTGCCGGCGATGTCCCACCCGCCGGGGTACCCCGGCAGACCCGTCGACCGCTCGTCGGGGACGGGGTCGCCGAGGACCGTGTAGGCGGGCACCAGGTCGGGACCGTCCTCCAGCACCCGCCGCGTGACGAACCCGACGAGGGTCCGGAACAGGGGGTCGGCCCCGCCGGCCTCGGCGAGGGCGATCCCGGCGTAGCACTGGTCGCGGATCCAGGCGTAGCGGTAGTCGTAGCTGCGGCCCTTGTCGGCGTGCTCGGGCAGCGACATCGTCGCGGCCGCCACCATCCCGCCGTCGTCGGAGGTGAGCCCGCGGATGACGGCGATCGAGTGCGCCGCCTCGGTGGGGGCCACGCTCCCGCGCACCTCCGGGACCGCGGAGCGCCAGGTGTGCACCGTGGAGGTCCAGGCGTGCTCGGGGTCCGGGGGCGCGTCGCGCAGCCGGGTGCCGACCTCCAGGACGAGGTGGTGGCGCTCACCGGCCGGCACCCGCAGGTGTGCGCGCAGGACCCCGTCGTCGACGTCGGCCTCGCCCAGCCCGGACAGCCGCACGTGCAGGTCGCCCGTCCGGCCCGTCCAGCGACCGGCGTCGTCCCGCTTCAGCGACCGCAGCGCCCGGGCGCCGAACTGCGCGCGCAGGTCGAAGACGACGTCGACGTGGGCGTCGCCCTCGACCGCGGTGACCTCGCGCAGCAGGACGGCGCAGTCGGGGTCGCTGGGCATGGCCATCGCGTCGCGGCAGTCGATCGTGCCGTCGCCGCGGGAGGTCCAGTGGTGCCGGAACACGAGCGTCCCGGGTTCGTAGCAGCCGCCCCACGTGAACGGGTGCGACGGCGTCACCGAGAACCCGCCGCGGCCGCCGAGCAGCGCGGCGAAGACCGCGTCGTCGTGCCAGTGCGGCGCGCACATCCACGCGATGTCCCCGGCCGGGCCGACGACCGCCCCGCGCGCCCCGTCGGCGACGAGGGCGTAGTCGCGCAGGACGTGCGGGGGGAACTGGCGGCAGAACTCCTCGGCCGAGCTCACGCCGGCGCCTGCGCCCCGGTCGTCAGGAGCAGCTTGCCGACGTGCGAGGACCCCTCCAGGACCTCGTGCGCCCGGGCCGCCTCGGCGAGCGGGAACCGGTCGAACACGACGGGCCGGACGCCGCCGTCGACGACGAGCGGCCAGACGTGGTCGCGGACGCTGGCCACGACGGCGGCCTTCTCCTCGGCCGGACGTGCCCGCAACGTCGTGCCGTGCAGGGAGATCCGCTTGCGCATGAGCAGTCCGAGGTCCACCTCGGCCTGCGTCCCGCCCTGGGTCGCGATGACCACGACCCGGCCGCCGGTCGCGAGGACGTCGAGGTTGCGGGCCAGGTACGGGGCACCCACGACGTCCAGGACGACGTCGGCACCGGCGGGTTCGACGGCCCGCACCCGCTCGACGAAGTCCTCGGTGCGGTAGTTCACGAGCACGTCCGCGCCCAGCTCGGCGCACCGGGCCAGCTTGTCGTCCGACCCCGCCGTCACGGCCACCCGCGCGCCGACCTGGTGGGCCAGCTGGACGGCCATCGTGCCGATGCCGCTGGAGCCGCCGTGCACGAGCAGCAGTTCCCCGGGGCGCAGCCCGGCGAGGGTGAAGACGTTGCTCCACACCGTGCACGTCACCTCGGGCAGCGCCGCGGCGTCCTCGACGGACACACCCTGCGGGACCGGCAGCACCTGGCCCACCGGCACCGCGACCTCCTCGCCGTAGCCGCCGCCGGCGAGCAGCGCGCAGACCGGCTCGCCGACCTGCCAGCCGCTGACACCGGGCCCGAGCTCCGCGATCCAGCCCGAGACCTCCAGCCCCGGGTGCTCGGGGGCGCCGGGCGGGGAGGGGTACTTGCCCTGCCGCTGCATGACGTCGGCCCGGTTGACCCCGGCGGCCGCGACCCGCACGACGACCTCGCCGGGCCCGGCGACGGGGTCGGGCAGCTCGGTGAGGCGGAGGGAACCGGGGGGATCGACGATCACGGCGCGCACCCTGCGGACACTACGTCCGGGCCTGCGCGCCCGCCTCCGCTCAGCCGTCCAGCACCTCAGCCGTCCAGCGCCTCAGCCGCCCGCACGAGGTCGTCGGGGTCGTCCACGTCCAGGCTCTCGCGCGCCGAGACCGCGACCTCGGCGACGCGGCCGCGGAACAGCTCGCGCAACGGCTGGTCGTGGACGGCGGGCAGCCCGTCGAGGAGGCGGCGGGCGGCGGTGAGGCGGTGCGCCGACAGCAGCGGCTGCCGGCGGCCGTCCGGGTCGACGCCCAGCACCGCGTCCAGCGACGGATCGGCCGCCAGGGCCGCCAGCAGCCGGGGGACGGCGGGCGCGGCGAAGGGCTGGTCGGCGCCCAGCAGCACCACGACGTCGGCGCCGGGGCCTTCCGGCAGCGCGGCCAGACCCGCGGCGAAGCCGGCGAGCGGGCCACCGCCGGGCGGGTCCTCCCGCACGCCCCCCGGACCGACCACCACGACGGGGACGCCGCGCCCGGCCGACCACTCGTCCAGCCCCTCCAGGAGGGTGCCCAGGACGGTCGACCCTCCCAGGGGAGCGGTCAGCTTCGCAGCGAGGACCCCGTCCCCAGGCCCGCCGGAGGGGTCGAAGCGGCGGCCGGAACCGCCCGCGACCACCACGACCGCCACCCCCGCCGACGTCTCCCGCACCCCTGGTCCCACCCCGTCGCCCACCCCGCAGGAGTTGCACGTTTCACCGGAATGGTCAAGCGGCGCGCCGGACTGCCGATGGGCCGAACGAGGGGTCTCGCCCCCGCGGGTTACACCTCGCGGGTCTGCGTCCCGATCACTCACGAGTCTGCTCGACCCACGGTGAGCAGTTTCGACCGCTCACCACGTGTACGGAAGGTTGACATGCTGCGGAACCTGAGCATCCGAGCCAAGCTCGCGGTCCTCCTGGTGGTGCCCCTCGTGCTGCTGCTCGTCGCCGTCGTCGCCACGAGCGCGCGGGAGGCGGTGGCCACGTCGGAGCGACGTCACCTGGCCGCGTACGCGGGGTCGACGGCGACGATCAACGAGTTCTTCACGGCGCTGCAGACCGAGCGCAAGGACACCGTCGAGTACCTCGCAGCGCCGAGCGAGGCGGCCAAGGCGAAGGTCGTCACCGACCGCGCCGCGACCGACGCCGCCACCGCGAAGGTGACGAAGGCCGTCGCCGACAGCGGCCTCGACCTCACGCAGGGCACCGCGCGCAGCGTCTACGGCAGCGTGCAGGTGGCCCTCGGGCAGACGCTCCCGCAGGTGCGCAGCGCCGTGGACAACTCCTCCACGACGCCGATCGCCGCGCTGTCGGCGTACAGCGGCATCTCCAACGCGGCCACCGACCTCACGGTCGCGGTCGCCGAGGACGCCTCCGACCGCGACATGGCGCAGGAGATCGGCTCCTTCGGGTACCTGCTCAAGCGCGTCGACGCCCTCTCGGTCGAGCAGACCGCCGGTGTCCTGGTCCTGCAGGGCCGTTCCTCCGCCGCGCTGGACGACCTGCGCAGCACCGCGATCGAGCGCGGCGCGTACTTCGAGCAGCAGGCCCGCTACCGCCTCGGCGCCCGCGGCGTCGCGCTGCTCGACAGCAAGCTGGAGGGCGGGGCGGCGACGTCCGCGCTGGCCTTCCTCAACCAGGACCGCAACCTCTTCGCCGCCGGCGGCACCCCGACCCTGGCCCAGGGCGACTGGGAGAGCACGACCGGCGACGTCATCTCGGCCTACCAGGGCGCCACCACGGCCATCGGCGACGACGTCTCCACCCGCGCCGCCGCGGCCGCCCGCAGCGACCTCCTCGGCACGATCGCCCTGCTCGCCGGCACGCTGCTCGTCTTCGCGGCCGTCACGCTCTTCGGTGTCCGCGTCGCCCGCAGCATCGGCCGCCGCCTGCGCGGCCTGGCCGTCGCCGCGACCGAGGTCCGCGACGAGCTGCCCCGCATGGTCGAGCGCATGCAGACCCCGGGCGAGGGCCCGGGCGTGGAGTTCACCCCGCTGGCGATCAGCAGCCAGGACGAGATCGGCGAGGTCACGAAGGTCATCAACGACCTCAACGAGACCACCTTCCGCATCGCCGGCGAGCAGGCCGCGCTGCGCGCCTCCATCGCCGAGATGTTCGTCAACGTCGCCCGCCGCGACCAGACGCTGCTGGCCCGCCAGCTCGCCTTCCTCGACCAGCTCGAGCGGACCGAGGAGAACCCCGACACCCTCGAGGACCTCTTCACCCTCGACCACCTCGCGACCCGTATGCGGCGCAACGCCGAGTCCCTGCTCGTCCTCGCCGGCATCAACACCGGCCGCCGCCTGCGCCGGCCGCTGCCGCTGTCGGACGTCGTCCGCACGGCCGCCGGTGAGATCGAGCACTACGACCGCGTCGACCTCGCCCTCCAGGTGGACCCGCCGGTCGTCGGCCACCTCGCGCTCTCGGCCTCGCACATGATCGCCGAGCTCCTCGAGAACGCGACGAACTTCTCCGACCCGGGCACCCGCGTCGTCGTCGGCACCGCCGAGACCGACCGCGGCGTCGAGGTCACCATCAAGGACACCGGCCTCGGCATGAACGGCGAGGAGGTCGAGACCGCCCACCAGCGCATCTCCGGTGGCCGCGCCTCCGAGTTCGTCGGCGCCCAGCGCCTCGGGTTCTACGTCGTCGGCCGCCTCGCCGGCCGCCTGGACGTCGAGGTCGAGTTCGAGACGGCCGAGGGCCAGGGCACGACCGTGACCCTCGTCCTGCCCGCCGCCCTCTTCACCCCGGGCAGCGTCAAGGGCGGTCAGCCCGAGCTCGCCGCGCTGGACTCCGGTCTGCCGCAGCTGGGTCAGCCCGGCCCCGCCGGTGCCTCGGCCCTGCCGCAGCCCTCGGCCCTGCCCCAGGCGCCGTCAGCCCTGCCCGGTGGCGCCCCGGCCGGCGGCCTGCCGACCCGCACCCCCGCCCCGACCGGGCCGAACAGCATCGTCAGCAACCCGCTGGCGGCCACCGGCCTGGGTGACGCGCTGTCGGAGACGCTGTCGAAGTCCGCGGCCGAGGCGGCCGCGAGCTCCGACGTCGGCGTCACCTCGCCGAAGGCGAAGGTCGAGGGCCGGCAGCTGCCGACCCGCAAGCGGTCCGCGCAGGCGCAGGCCAAGGTCGACGCCGCTCCGGCCCCCGCCCCGGTCCTGCCGGTCGCCCCGGTGCTCCCGCCCGTCCCCGAGACGGACTGGAAGCCCGCCGCGGCGCCCGCCACCAGCGGTGGCGGGGCGATGCCCAAGCGCGAGCGCAAGGAGCCCGCGCCCACGGCTCTGGCTGCGGCGCAGGACATCCTGCCCAAGGCCGGCAAGAAGCCGCGTCAGGTCCGCGAGTCCGCCACGCCGCCGAAGACCGCGGCCGAGGCCTTCTGGACCTCCCGCAAGCGCGCCGACGGCGAGCTCAAGGGCTCGGCGCTGGACGCCCTCGACGCCACCCGCGGCGAGGCCCCGGCCGCCGAGACCCCGGCCCCGGTCGTCGAGGCCCCGGCTCCCGTGGTCGAGGCCCCCGTGGTCGAGGCTCCGGCCCCGGTCGTGGAGGCTCCAGCTCCCGTCGTCGAGGCCCCGGCTCCCGTGGTCGAGGCTCCGGCTCCGGCCGTCCCCGTCGCCCCGGTCGTCGAGGCCCCGGTCGCGCCGGTCGCCCCCGCGGAGGGGTCGACGGCGGGTCGCACCGTCGGCGAGGCCCTGCGCCAGCGCAACGCCCTCGCGGCCGAGGCGCTGAACGCCCTCACCGAGGGGCAGAACTTCACCCCCTCGCGGGGCACCGGCTCGGCTCCGCTGGTCCGCCGTCAGGCGGGCGCCACGGCGGCCGCGGCCAAGCCCGCCCCGGCCCGTGCGGCGGCCAACCGCCAGCGCCGCGCTCCCGCCGACGTCCGCTCGATGCTGTCCGGCTTCCAGGCCGGCGTGTCCCGCGGTCGCGCCGGGGACTCCCAGGCCGACGCCCCGGCCGGCGACGCTCCCGAGAGCGGAGCCGCCGGTGAGGCCTGACCCGAACTCCCGGAGGACCCTCCGGGCCAGCACGACCTCGCGCACCACCCACCACCGCACGGACAACCAGCAGATCGCCCCGAGAAGAGGAACCCCACTGTGACCGCGCTTAGCTCCGAGGCCGCCGACTTCAGCTGGCTCCTCGACAACTTCGTCAAGAGCGTCCCCGGCGTCACCCACACCGTCGTCGTCTCCGCCGACGGTCTGCTGATGGCCATGTCCGACAAGCTGCACCGCGAGGCGGGCGACCAGCTCGCCGCCATCGTCTCGGGCGTCTCCAGCCTGGCCCGTGGCGCGGCGAACCAGCTGCAGTCCGGCGAGGTGCGCCAGGCCATCATCGAGATGGACGACGCGTTCTTCTTCCTCGTCAACATCTCCGACGGGTCCGTCCTGGCCGTCGCCGCCGAGGCCGGCTGCGACGTCGGGCTCATCGGCTACGAGATGGCGATGCTGGTCCAGCGCGCCGAGACCGTCCTCACCCCGCAGCTGGTGTCGGAGATGCGGGCTGCCCTGCCCACGTCGACGCCGGTCGCAGCGCGGTGGTGACATCCAGTGACAGCACCTGGTAGCGCGGACCTCTGGTCCGACGACGACGACCAGGACGTCGAGGAGTTCACCGTCCGTCCGTACACCGTGACCGGTGGCCGGACCCGCCCGAGCAACGCCGACCTGCCGGTCGAGGCGCTCGTGGAGGCCGTGGCCGTCCCGGAGATCGGGATGACCCCGGAGCGGCGCAAGATCCTCGAACTCACGAAGACGTCCTACCTGTCGATCGCGGAACTGTCCGCCCACGTCCACCTGCCGGTCGGAGTCGTGCGGGTCGTGGTGAGCGACCTCGCCCAGTCGGGCAAGGTCCGCATCCACGGCCTGACCATGACCTCCGCCCCCCAACCCGCGACCACCATCAGCGTCCTGGAGAGTGTTCTCAATGGCATTTCCTCGCTCTGACGTGAGCCCCGCCGGAGCCGGAGCGCCCGCGGGAACCGACGTCCAAGCGCCGCCCACCGTCGTCAAGATCGTCGTCGCCGGCGGGTTCGCCGTCGGCAAGACGACGTTCATCGGCTCGATCTCGGACATCGAGCCCCTGCGCACCGAAGCCGCCATGACGGAGCACTCCGTCGGCGTCGACGACGCGGGCCAGAACTCCGACCGCAAGACGTCGACCACGGTCGCCATGGACTTCGGCCGCATCGCGCTGCCGGGGAACCTGTGGCTGTACCTGTTCGGCACCCCCGGCCAGGACCGCTTCCTCTTCATGTGGGACGACCTGGTCAAGGGCGCGATCGGCGCGGTCGTCCTCGTGGACACCGACCGCCTCGACCAGTGCTTCCCGGCCGTGGACTACTTCGAGTCCCGCGGCATCCCGTTCGTCGTCGCGGTGAACTGCTTCGACGGCGTGGCCCAGCACGACCTGGACTCCGTCCGCGAGGCCCTCGCGGTGCCGGACCACGTGCCGCTCGTCTACACCGACGCGCGCTCCAAGGCCGCGACCAAGCACAGCCTCATCACCCTCGTGCAGACCGCTCTGGCCCGGCTCAACGCCTCCTGAGCCACCGCACGAGAACTGGGCCGGCTCCCGTCGATCGGGAGCCGGCCCTCCTGCGTTCAGCGACGTCGTCGTTTCTCGGGGAACCTGGCACCACGTCCGTACTTCACGGCACGCCCGCGCGTCTGGGTCGACGTCCGGGTCAGGATCTCTCGGCCGACCAGGTCTCGGAGGATGTCACGAGCCTGGTAGACGTCCACGTCGAAGATTCGCTGGATGGTGGCGTTGTTGATCGACTCGTACTCCTGGACGTGGTCGACGACCTTGGTGTCCGTGTCACTGGGGTTGCGTCGGTGGTACGTGACCGCCGGTCCCAGAGCTGCGAGCGCTTGGCCCCGCAGACGGTAGTTCGGGTTGCGTCGGGCGTGGGTCCCGGCGGTCGCCTCCAACAGCCCAGCGGGTCCGTGGACGAGACGACGCAGGATGTCTTCGGTCGCGGCCACATCTCGTTGCACCACTGGGGCGACGTCCTTGGCGGTCACGGACCGCTTCTCGCACAGCATGAGGAGGATGAGCAGGGCATCGGTGTCGTTCCGCTCGGCGTCCGGGAGCTCCGCGACGAAGCGGGCGATGCGGACGTTGGGCGGACCGCCGCGGAGGACCACGGTGGTCTCGGGTTCTCCGCCGCCGCTGGCGACGAGGACTTCAGGTGCCTGGCGCCCGGAGCGGACCATCTCGCGGTACATCCGGTCGACACCTTGACCCAGCTCCTCGGCGAGGCCCAGTTGCCGAAAGGAGCCGGCAAGCGCTGGGAACCTGGCTTTGGATCCGGCAGTCAGGATGTTGGCCGGCGTGATGCCGGTCACCAGGGGCCCCGGGGATCGAACGTGCAGCGTGGAGGGGGAGTGTTCGATGTGCACGGGCCGGCGTTCCCGGTGGTCTCCGTGGAGCAGTGCGTTCGCCACCGCCTCGCGGACAGCTGCCAGGGGGAAGTCCGCGATCTGGAGCACTTGGCCCCGCACGGTGTTCAGGGGGGTGATCTCGGACCGGGCGGAAACCGCGTCGAGTGCCTCTGCGAAGGCCGTGACCAGTGGGGTACCCCAACGTCGTGAGGCCGTGGCTTCACCTCCTGGCGTCGCGCGGTACTGGTAGACGAGGACGTCCGCTGCCGCGGCGACCGCGTTCCGGCAGAGGAGCACCTCGCCGGCGCGGTTGAGCTCGTTCCCACCGACGTCGAGGCGCAGAGCGGTGATCAAGTCCTGGTCGGAGGCCGACGCGAGCCGAACTCGTGTCTCGTCTCCCGTCTGACGCAGGAGCTGGCGGACGCGGTGCATGGCGTCCGGGTCGACCTCGGTCGTCGATCGCCCGCTGCGCCCAGCAGACCAGTCGGTACCGCGTCGCTCGTCGTCCAGTCGGCTCACCCCGGTGGGGCTGAGGGGCAGGCACTGGTCGTTCCAGCGACGGAGCACGAGTCCCTTGCGTGTCGCGTAGACGTCGAGGCCCGCGGGCACGACGACCGCCAGCAGGCGGTGGCCGTGGAGCGAGACGTCCTGGACGTCGACGACCATGGCCGGCTCAGTCAGTTCGTGGATCTTGGACCGGAGGAGGTCGCGACTGATCGTCGCGTCGATGAACGCCTCAGGCCCCGTCGTCCGGTCTCGCACACCGACCACGATGGTGCCCCCCGATGCGTTCGCGAAGCAGACAGCTGCCTCGGCGAGGTCCTGCGCGGTCTCCTTGTCGTTGCTCTTCTCGGTCGTGAAGTCGAGCGTCTCGTCCTCGAGGCTCGCTGCGGACCGGCGCCCGGAGTGGATGGCCTCGAGGGCTTAGGTGATGCGCGGATCGGTCATCGCTTTGAGCTCCTTTTGAGGGGAGTGACAGTTTGTCGGCGTCCTCAAAGTCCTGTCAATGTCCGATGCCTTGCCCATCGGGGGGCCCACCGGCGACGTTCACGCAGGCCATCGCGAGCAGCTGGTCGCTACCACCTCGACGTCGGCTGAGTCGAGGCGCCGGGCGGGCGCGTTTCAGCTTTCCCCGGCCAGTGCCGATGAGTCTCCAGAGCACGAGAACAAGCGGTCCCACAGCCGGGGCCGTCCGACGCGAGAAGTGGGAGCGCCACGTGGACGACATGGACGAGATCGTCCAAGAGTTCCTCGTCGAGAGCTACGAGAACCTGGACCAGCTGGACTCCGACCTCGTGGCGCTGGAGCAGCAGCCCGGTTCGCGGGAGCTGCTCGCCAGCGTCTTCCGCACCATCCACACGATCAAGGGCACCTCCGGGTTCCTGGCGTTCTCCAAGCTGGAGTCCGTCGCCCACGTCGGTGAGAACCTGCTCGCCCGCCTCCGCGACGGCCAGCTGGTCATGACGCCGACCACGACCGACGTCCTGCTGCGCATGGTCGACACCATCCGCGCGCTGCTCGCCTCCATCGAGTCCTCGCACTCCGAGGGGCCCGTCGAGGTCGCCGAGGTCGTCGCCGCCATCCGCGCCGTGCTCGACGGTGAGGAGCCCAAGCTGCCGCCGTCGGCCGGCGCCGGTGCCGAGGTCGAGGCCCCCGCCCCGGTCCACGCGCCCGTGGCCGCGCCCGCTCCCGTCGTGGAAGCGCCCGTCGAAGAGCCCGCCGCCGAGGTGACCCCCGAGCCGGAGCCCGAGCCCGAGCCGGCCCCCGCGCCCGAACCCGTCGTCGAGGCGGCTCCCGCGCCCGTCGCCGCGCCTGCGCCCGTGGCGGCCCCCGCCGCCGCCCCTGCGCCCGCCGCGGGTGCGCCGTCGGAGAAGGCCTCGGCCGCCGACGCCACCATCCGCGTCGACGTGGAACTCCTGGAGTCCCTCGTCCGCCAGGCGGGCGAGCTCGTCCTGGCCCGCAACCAGATCCTCCAGCGCGCCGGAACGCTGCGCGACGAGGACCTGACCCGCGCCTGCCACCGCCTGAACCTCGTCGCGAGCGAGATGCAGGAGACGGTCATGCGGACCCGCATGCAGGCCATCGACCACCTGTGGTCGAAGCTGCCCCGCGTCGTGCGCGACCTCGGGAACATGCTGGGCCGCAAGATCAAGCTCGAGATGGAGGGTGGCGAGACCGAACTCGACCGCACCCTGCTCGAGGCGGTCAAGGACCCGCTGACCCACATCGTCCGCAACGCGGTCGACCACGGCATCGAGCCGCCGGAGGTCCGTCGCGCGGCCGGCAAGAACGAGGTCGGCACCCTGAAGCTGCGCGCCGCGCACGAGGGTGGCCAGGTCGTCGTCGAGATCCGCGACGACGGCAAGGGGATCGACCCCGCGATCATCGGGGCCAAGGCCGTCGAGAAGGGCCTGGTCTCGGCCGGCAAGCTGGAGTCGCTCACCCCGAACGACATCCTGCAGTTCCTGTTCCTGCCCGGTTTCTCGACCGCCGCCAAGGTCACGAACGTCTCCGGCCGTGGCGTCGGGATGGACGTCGTCAAGACGAACATCGAGCGCATCGGCGGGTCCGTCGACGTCGAGTCCGTCAACGGCCAGGGCACCGTCTGGCGCCTGCGCATCCCGCTGACCCTCGCGATCGTCCCGGCCCTGACCGTCGAGTGCGCCGGTCAGCGCTACGCGATGCCGCAGGTGAACCTGCTCGAACTCGTGAGCCTGGACACCGAGCGCATGAGCAAGGCGATCGAGGACGTCGGTGGCGCCAAGGTGTACCGCCTGCGCGGCGCCCTGCTGCCCCTCATCCGCCTGGAGGAGGCGCTGGAACTGCAGCGCCCCGCCGACGTGGAACTCCCGACGAACCTCGTCATCGCCGTCCTGGAGTGCGACGGACGCCGGTTCGGCCTGCTGGTCGACCGCGTGCTGGACACCGAGGAGATCGTCGTCAAGCCGCTCTCGGGCGCGCTCAAGGCGATCGGTGCCTACGCCGGCGCGACGATCCTCGGTGACGGGCGCGTCTCGCTCATCCTCGACGTGCAGTCCCTCGCCCGCCGCACCATGCGCTCGGACGGCATCGAGCACGCCTCCGACGAGGCCGCCACGCAGCAGACCGCGACCGGCGACGGTCAGCGCCTGCTGGTCGTCGGCCTCGGCGACAACCGCCGGGTCGCGATCCCGCTGGACGTCGTCACGCGCCTGGAGGAGTTCCGCACCGAGTCGATCGAGCGGGTCGGCCGGCGCGAGGTCGTCCGCTACCGCGGCGAGATCCTCCCGCTGGTGCGGTTGTCCCACCACCTCGGTGGCGGCGCCCGCGCCTCCTACGGCGGCCAGGAAGCCGCGTCGGTGCCGGGTGTCGTGTACTCCGCGCGCGGCCGGTCGGTCGCGATCGTCGTCGACGAGATCGTCGACATCGTCTCCGGGCAGGACGCGCACAGCGACATCGACGACGCCGGCCTGGTCGGGTCCGCGGTCATCCGCGACCGCGTGACCGAACTCCTCGACGTCCGTTCCGCGATCCTCGCGGCGGACCCGAACTTCTTCACCGAGCAGGCTCAGCACGAGCTCGCCGAAGCTTCCAAGCGACTGGGGGTCTGACGTGTCCACGCAGTACGCCACGTTCCACCTCGCCGGGCACCTGTTCGGTGTCGAGGTGCGGCGCGTGCAGGAGGTGCTCACCGAGCAGCCCCGCACGCCCGCCCCGCTGGCGCCGTACGCCGTCGCGGGTCTGATCAACCTGCGCGGTCAGGTCGTCACGGCGCTGGACCTGCGCCGCCGGCTGAACATGCCCGACCGCGAGGAGGGCAAGGTCGCGATGAACGTCGTCGTCCGTGCCGCCGAGGAGGTCTGGAGCCTGCTCGTCGACTCCATCGGGGGCGTCATCGAGGTCACCGACTCGACGTTCGAGCCGCCGCCGGACACGCTGTCCGGGCCGATCCGCGAACTCATCCGCGGGGCCTACAAGCTGGACGGTGCGCTGCTGCTCGTCCTCGACGTCGACAAGGCGCTCGAGATCGAGGGTGCGGAGACCGCGGCCTGACGCAGTGCACGTGGACGGGGTGGGGCCTTGCGGCTCCACCCCGTCCTGCGTTCCCGCTCGTTCACCCCGGGCGGCGGTACAACGCGCGCTCGGCGTCGGACACCGTCGGGGGACCGGCGGGCGGTTCCGGAACCTCCTGCAGCGCGGGGGGTTCCCGCACCTCCTGGGGTTCCGGCAGTTCCCGGGCGTCCCGAGGTTCCTCGAGCTCTCGCGCCTGCCGGGGTTCTGCGAGTGCCCGCCGTTCCCCGTGCCCTCGGGCGGGGACGCGCCAGAGCACGGCCCCGGCGACGGCCGGGACGACGAGCGCGGGGACGAGCACCGCGAGGGCCCCGGCCACGCCCGGCAGGTCGTCCGGCAGGCCGGTGCGCAGGAAGAACCGCAGCGCTCCCGGGCCCGCGTCGTCGGCCGGTGCGCTGGCGTGCTCCACGACCCCGACGAGGGACCCCAGCGCCAGCGCCGCCGACACCCACGACCCGACGGCCGCGACGCGGCGGCCCCACCGGTCCGGCACCAGCCACGACGGCCGGCCCGCGAGCACGACGACGAGCGCGAGGAGGGCGGCGACGACGCCACCCCACAGCGGTGCCGGCGCCCCCACGAGCGCCCACAGGATGCCGAACCGCCGTCCCGTGGAGATCTCCGGCGCCGCGCCGTCGAACGCCCCGGCACCGGAGGGGTAGCCCCCGTAGAACTCCTCGTCGTAGGCGCCGGTCAGCACACGGCGCGCGGCCTCGGCCAGGACCAGCGGCGGGACCACGCACGCGGCGACGAGGACCCAGGACGGCCAGCCCCCGCGCGGCTCCTCGGTGGTCCCGTCGCGGTCGGGGTCGTCCGCAGGGATGCGCTCCGCGGTGGCGCCCGCGCCGGTGACCTGCCCGTCGTCCCTCACGACTCGACGTTACGACCGGACCCGGCCCACGTCGCCCGGACGGCGCAGCGCCGTCGCCCTGGGTGGGCCGAGCGGAGGGTCCGACACGCCGGGGCAGGGCCGGACGGTGGACGTTGCCTGGTCCGAGGCGTCACGCAGTGTCAGGGTGGTTCCACTCCGCCGGACCGGCGGTGGTGGTTCCAGGCCTGGAGGCGACGACCGTGCACTACTCCCTGGTGAGTTCCCCCGTCCTGGGGTTCGACCTGGTGCGCCTGCCCCACGGCGACTCCGCCGCCGAGGTACTGCTGCGCGCCCTGGACTGCGGCCCCCGCGAGATCGACGTCCTCGCCGCGCGCCACGACGCGGCCACCCGCACCCGCGCGTGGGAGTCGGTCCGCGCGGCCGCCGGCAACGTCCCCCAGATCACCGACGTCCTGCACCAGGTCGCCAACGGCCTGGCCCACGGCGACTTCACGGGCGAGGCCACCGACGAGCAGACCGCCGCGCGCGTCGAGGCCGGCGTCGTCCGCGTCCTGCAGACGAGCACCATCGCCGACGCCGACGCCCTCGTCCGGCTCGTCCACCACGACGTCTTCGACTGGACCTGGTCCTCGTCCCTGGACGGCGGCCCGCGCCTGCGCACCGAGGACGCCGGCCGCGCCGCCGACGTCCTGGCCGACGCCGCCGTCTCGGCCTACCTCGGCGACCGGCTGCCCGACCACGTCCGCCGCGTCCTGGCCCACCCCTACCTGCAGGCCTCCCGCGACCTCGCCCCGCTGCCGGAGCACCCGGTCGGCCTCGGGCCCGAGCAGGCCGGGGTCGCGCGCGTCCTCGACACCCTGCGCCGCCTCGACGGGACCGACCGCGCGTGCCTGCGCGCCGTCGCCGCCACCAGCCGCCCGTCGGCGGGGGAGTGGGCGAGCGCCGTCCACGACGCGTCCTGGGCCGTCCACCTGTCCGACCGCGTCCGCACGGCGGCCGTCGCCCAGCTCCTCGCCGTCCGCGCCTTCCGGGCCGGGGGCCTGGAGGCCGCCGACGGCGCCGAGGGCCTGTGGAACGTCGTCAGCGGTGTCGTGCACGCCGAGGTCGTCGCCGACCTGCTGAGCTCGGACGCGCGCGCGGTCCTGCTGCGCCCGTGGGAAGCCGCCTTCGGCGCCGCCTGAGCGCCCCGGCCCGCCGGGTACCGTGATCCGGTGCCCAGCCCGCTGCCAGGACTCCCGGACGGGACCGGCCCCGCCGGTCCGTCCCGCGGGGCGTGGCGAGGGGTGCGGGCCGGAGCCGTCACGGCGACCGTCCTCGGCCTCGCGGCCGGGGCGCACCTGAGCGCCGGGGGAGACCTGCCCGGCCCCTTCCTCCTCTCCGCCGTCGCGCTCCTGCTGGGCGCGGTCTGCCTCCTGCTGGCCGGACGGCGGTTCTCCTGGCCCGTCCTCACCGCGCTGCTCGGCGGCGGCCAGGTCGCGCTGCACACGGTCTTCGACGCGTGCGCCGGTCCCGCCGCCACGGTCGTCGGGACGGGGCACCACCAGACGCTCGCGTTCTCCGGCCCGTCGGTCGCGTCCGCCGACCCCGGCGCGGCGATGACCCTCGCGCACGTCGCGGCGACGGGGCTGGCCCTCGCGGCGCTGCTGCACGGCGAGTCGCTGCTGTGGTCGGTGTGGGCCTGGTTGCGACCGGTGGTGCGGCTGCTCGTGCGGCTCGTCCGCACGGTCGCGCCGCGGCCGGTCGCGCCGGCCGCCGAGCCCACGCGGCCGCGGTCGGTCGTCGCGCGCCGGGTGCGCCGGCGAGGTCCACCGAGGGTTCCCGCCCTCGCGACCTCGTCCTGACGACACCCCCTGGAGAAACCTCCGTGAAGCGCTCCACCCTGCCCACCCGCGCCCTCGCCGTCACCCTGGCGACCGCTGTGACCGCCTGCGGCGCACTGGTCCTGGCGGCCGTGCCGGCCTCCGCGCACGTCCACGCCGACCCGTCCTCGACCGCCGCCGGCGGCTACAGCGTCGTGACGTTCCGCGTGCCGAACGAGTCCGACTCCTCGGCCACCACCTCGGTCCGCGTCTCGCTGCCGACCGACCACCCCCTCACCTACGTCGCGACGAAACCCGTCCCCGGGTGGGTCGCGACCGTCACGAAGGGTGCCCTGCCGAAGCCGGTCACGGCCGACGGCGTGACGCTCACCCAGGCCCCGCTGTCGATCACCTGGACCGCCCAGCCCGGCGCCGCGGGGATCGGCGTGGGGCAGTTCGAGGAGTTCGAGGTGAACGTCGGCCCCCTGCCGGACGCGGGCACGCGCGTCCTGCTGCCCGCCGTCCAGACGTACGCCGACGGCGAGGTGGCGAACTGGACCGATGTCGCCGCCGCGGGTGCCGCCGAACCCGAGCACCCCGCACCGGAGTTCACGACGACGGCCAAGGCGTCCGGCGACGGGGACGGGGACGACCACGCCGCCCACGGCTCGACGGAGGCGGTGTCGGCCACCTCGGCGAGCACGTCGCAGGCGTCCGGGTCCGACCCGGTCGCACGCGGGCTCGCCGGCGGCGGCCTCGTCCTCGGCCTCGCCGCGCTCGTCCTCGTCCTGCTGCGCCGCCGCCGCGCCTGACGCGTCGCCTGCCTGTCCGTCCTCGTTGGCTCCCCGCGGTCGGTGATCGGCCGCGGTGGGCCAGCGTGGTGCGAGACGCCTCGTTGGCTCCCCGCGGTCGGTGATCGGCCGCGGTGGGCCAACGAGGACGTCTCCGGCGCGGGCGATCGCCCTCGCGGAGGCAACGAGGCCCCCAGCGGCGGGGGCCGCCCCCGGCGCGGCGACGAGTCCGCCCTGGTGCCCCACCGCCCGGAACCGGCTCCCGGAAAAGGATAGGCTAGCCTCACTGACGCCCTGGAACTCGTCGAGGGACAGCCCTCGCCTGCCCTGGAGTCGTCGATGCGTCCCCTCTCCCGCCGCGAGCTCGGTCCGCTGACCGGCGCCGCCGTCCTCGCCCTCGCCGGGTGCGGAGCCTCCGAAGCCGTTCCGCCGCAGAGCACCGCGAGCGCCGGGGAGGGCGGGACGACGTACCCGCTCGTCCTGCGCAACGGCGACCGCGAGGTCCGGTTCGAGCGGGCCCCCCAGCGCGTCGTCTCCCTCGACCAGGGCTCCACGGAGATCCTGCTCTCCCTCGGCCTGGCCGACCGGATCGTCGGCACGGCGTCGTGGACGGACCCCGTCCTGGACTCCCTGGCCGCCGCGAACGAGGGGGTGCCGCGGCTGGCCGACAACGCGCCGACGTACGAGGTGCTGCTCGGCGCGGACCCGGACCTCGTCACCGCCTCCTTCGGCCGGCACTTCGCCGAGCAGGGCGGGGTCGTCACGCGCGACCGCTTGGCCGAGACGGGGATCGCGAGCTACCTCTCGCCCACCGACCTCGACGACGGCCAGAGCGTCAACGGCGGGAAGAAGGCGCGGACGACGCCGCTGACGGTGGACAGCCTGTTCCAGGAGGTCCGCGAGCTCGCGCAGGTCTTCGACGTCGCCCAGCGCGGCGAGGACCTCGTCGCGGACCTGCAGCGGCGGGCCCGGGAGGCCACCGAGGGCGTCGACGTCGGCGGTCGCACCGTGGCGTTCTGGTTCGCCAACCTCGACACCCCGTTCGTGGCGGGCGGCAAGGGCGCGGCCTCGCTGCTCGCGACGTCGACGGGGCTGCGCAACGTGTTCGCCGACCAGGCCGAGGACTGGCCGTCGGTGTCCTGGGAGTCCGTCGTCGCGGCCGACCCCGACGTGCTCGTCCTCGGGGACCTGCGCCGCGACCGCTTCCCGGGGGACCGGCTCGCGGCCAAGGAGGAGTTCCTGCGCACCGACCCGGTGGCGAGCGTGCTGTCCGCCGCGCGGGCGCAGCGGTACGTCGCGCTGCACGGCGCGGAGCTGAACCCGTCCATCCGGTACGTCGACGGCCTGGCGAAGCTCGGCGCGTGGTGGCGCGAGCACGGTCAGGACCTGTGAGCGTCCAGGCCCCCGTCCGCCCCCAGGTCCTCGAGCGCCGCCGGCTGCACCCGGCCGTCCTCGTCGTGGGCGGTCTCGTGGCGCTCGTCCTGTCCGTCGGTGCCGCGGCGACGCTGGGGGCGGCGGACGTGTCCCTCGTCAACGTCCGCGACGTCCTGCTCAACCACCTCGGGCTCGCCCAGGTGCCCGTCCGGGTCTCCGAGGACGCGATCGTCTGGCAGGACCGGGTGCCCCGCGCGCTCGTCGCCGCGGCGTGCGGGGCGGGTCTGGGCCTGTGCGGCCTGGTGCTGCAGTCGTTGCTGCGCAACCCGTTGGCCGACCCGTTCGTCCTCGGCGTCTCCTCCGGCGCCTCCACCGGCGCGGTGGCCGTGGCCGTCCTGGGGATCGGCGGGATCGGGCTGTCGGGCGGGGCCTTCGTCGGCGCCTGCCTCGCCTTCGCCCTGACGCTCGCCCTGGCCCGGGCCACCCGCGGCGGCACGGCCGGGATCCTCCTCGCCGGCCTGGCGGGAACCCACCTGTTCTCCGCCCTGACCTCCCTCGTCGTGTTCGCCGTCGCCGACTCCGACGAGACGCGGGGGGTGATGTTCTGGCTGCTCGGGTCGCTGGAGGGCGTGCGCTGGGACGACGTCGTCCTGTGCTGGGCGGTCGTGGCCGTCGGCGCCGCGGTGTGCCTGGGGTACGCGGGCCGGCTCGACGCGTTCGCGTTCGGGGAGGAGATCGCCTCCTCCCTCGGCATCCCCGTGGCGCGGACCCGCGCGGTCCTGCTGCTGCTGACGGCCCTGGTCACCGCGACGCTCGTCAGCGTCACCGGCGCCGTCGGGTTCGTCGGGCTCGTCCTGCCGCACGTCGCGCGCCTGCTCGTCGGCCACGCCCACACCCGCACGGTGCCCGCCACGATCGTCGTCGGCGCCGTCGCGATGGTGTGGGTGGACGCCGGTTCCCGCGTCGCCTTCGCCCCGACCCCGTTGCCCGTCGGCGTCGGGACGGCCCTCGTCGGCGTCCCCGTCTTCGCGCTGCTCCTCGTCCGCCGCGGGCGGGCGTCGTGACCCTGCACGCCGACGCCGTCACCTGGCGACGCGGGACCCGGATCGTCGTCGACGGCGTCACCCTGCGCCCCGACCCCGGCTCGACCGTGGGTCTGCTGGGGCCCAACGGGTCCGGCAAGAGCTCGCTGCTGCGGCTCCTGCACGGTGCCGCCCGCCCCGACGCCGGGACCGTCCTGCTGGACGGCCGCGAGCTGCACCGCACCCCGCGCCGGGACGTCGCCCGCCGCGTCGCCACCGTCACCCAGCACGCCGACACCGACGTCGACCTCACGGTGCGCGACGTCGTCCGCCTCGGCCGCACGCCGCACCGGCGGCTGCTCGGCGGGCCCGGCCCGCGCGACGAGGCCGTCGTGGACGCCGCCCTGGACCAGGTCGACCTGAGCGCCAAGGCGTCCCACTCCTGGCACACGCTCTCCGGCGGGGAGCGCCAGCGCGCCCACATCGCGCGGGCGCTCGCCCAGGAGCCGGCCGAGCTGCTGCTCGACGAGCCGACCAACCACCTCGACGTGCGCCACCAGCTGGAACTCCTCGCGCTCGTGGCCGCGCTGCCGGTCACGAGCGTGGTCGCCCTGCACGACCTCAACCTCGCGGCCACGTTCTGCGACGTCGTCGTCGTCCTGCGCGCCGGGTCCGTCGTGGCTGCGGGGACGCCGGAGCAGGTGCTGACACGCGCGCTGATCCAGGACGTCTACGGCGTCGACGCCCACGTCGCGACCGGCCCGCACGGCGGGCTGGCCGTCACGTTCCTCCCGCCGGGTCAGGCCCGTCCGGCGGCGGGACCCAGCCGGCGCGACAGCGCGGCCAGGCCGACGCCGGAGACCGCGACGACGGCGGCGAGCAGCACCCACGGGGTCACCGCCCCCGGTTCCAGCACCGCCCCGACGACGCCCGACCCGAGGAGCACCGCCACCCCGCCGAGGGAGGCCAGCACGCCGTAGTGGGCGCCGACGTGGCGCTCGCCGGCCAGCGGCGGGACGAGGTCGCGGGCCACCGGTCGGGCCAGGGCCGACCCGAGGTGCAGCACGACGACGAACCCGACGGCCGGGGCCAGGGCCGGCACGAGGTCCGGGCGGGGCAGGACGGTGGCCGCCGCGACGAGCGCGAAGGCGAGCGCCGTCACGGCGAACCCCGCGGGCAGCGCGTGCCGGGCCCCGCGCCGCCGGGCCCACCGCGCGACCGGCACCTGCACGAGGACGGTGACGACCGCGGCCACGACGAACATCGCCCCGAGGGCGCGCTGGGACCCGGTGGCCCGCACCAGTTCCACGGGCAGCGCCAGGTACATCTGGTTGTAGGCCAGCAGCAGCGTCGAGTACAGCGCGGCGAAGACGAGGAACCGCCGGTTGCGCAGCACCGATCCCCAGCCGGCCGTCACCGACGTGCTGCGCGGCACCCCGTCGACGCGCGGGGCCCAGCGCGCGTTGGCCACCAGCACGACGGCGAAGACCCCGGCCGCGACGAAGCACGTCGTGGAGAACGGGACCCCGAGCAGGGCGGCGCCCAGCACCGGCCCGGCGAGGGACCCCACCTTGCTGACGACGTCGTCGAGGGCGAACAGCTCCGCGCGCGTCACGGCGCCCGCCTCCTCCAGCCGGGCTCCCGCGTGCGCGAGACCCGTCTCGACGGCGGGGGAGAAGAGGGCGGCCGCGAACCCGGTGAGCACCGTGCCGGCGAGCACGCCCGGCAGGGACTGGCCCACGGCCAGCGTGCAGAACCCCGCGATCCGCACGAGGCAGCCGGTGAGCAGGACCGGCCGGACGCCGAACCGGTCGGTGAGGGCCCCGCCGACGAAGAAGAACCCCTGCTGGCTGAAGGTGCGCAGCCCCAGCACGAGGCCGACGACCCAGCCCGCCATGCCCAGGCCGGAGGACAGGTGGACGGCCAGGAACGGCACGACGAGGTAGAAGCCGGTGTTGAAGGCGAACTGGCTGAACAGCAGCAGGCGGACCGGTCCCGGCACCGCCCGCCAGGTGGAGCGAGCCGTCACGCGCTCAACCCCTCGACGGCGTGGACGACGGCCTCGTGCAGCCGCGGGTCGCCCAGCAGCCGGAAGTGGCCGTCGAGCGGCACCTCCACCTCGACCGCCCCGGCCAGTGCGGCCGCGTCGACGGCGCGCGGGACGTGCGGGTCGTACCGGGGCCGGATCGCGACGATGCGCGGGTGCGCGGTGAGGTCGGCGGCCAGCCGGCGGATGGCCGGGTCGCGCGGGGACAACCGGCGCACCGACCGGGCCGGGAACCACGTCGCGTACCGGGACCCCTCGAACGGGGTGGCCACGGCGACGAGGCCGGCGACCCGCTCGGCCACCCCGGGCAGGGCGAGCGCGGTCTTGGCGATGAGGCCGCCCTTGGAGTGGGCGACGACGACGGCACCGTGCAGGTCGAGCCGCTCGACGGTGCGCCGCAGCACTTCCGCGCCCACGGCGAGCTCGGCCGAGTTGGTGCCGAGGCCGGGCAGGACGTGCACCCGGTGGCCGGCGCGGTGCAGGGCGTCGCCGAGGTCGCGGAGGACGTGCCACGTCTCCCAGATCCCCGGGACGAGGACGACGGGGCACCCCTCGCCCCCGGTCCAGTCGGGACGGCCGGGGCGCAGCTGGGCCCGGGCGAGCCAGGCGTAGTCGGCGAGCCGGGCGGTCACGTCCACGGGGTCACCTCCACGGTCACCGCCCCACGAGGTCGGCGAGCTGCTCGACGACCTCCTCGGCGTGGTCGAAGACGACCGAGTGGGCCCCGGGCACCTCCGCCCAGCGACCGCGCGGGGCGCGGTCGGCGAGCATCCGGACCCAGGGAGCGGGAGCGACGGCGTCGTGCCGGCCCCGCAGGACGAGGACGGGCACCTCCAGCTCCCGGATCCGCTCCTCGATGGGGTAGGTCATCATCGACGGCAGGGTGTGGGCGAACCAGCGCCACCCGCAGCTGGCGTAGCCCTCGAGCGACATCCGCCGCACCGCAGCGGGTTCGAAGACGGCCGACTGCAGCAGCCGCAGGCCCTGGCGGGGCACCGACCGCTCCTGCAGGTTCACCGGCGGGCCGATGAGCGCGACGTGGGCGACGGCGCCCGGGTCGTCCAGGGCCGCCTCCGTCACGACCTGCGCCCCCATCGAGTGCCCCACGAGCAGCACGGCGGTCAGGTGCTGGTCCCGGATCCAGGACGCCACCAGCGCGCCCATCTCCTGCGTGGACATGCGCCGGTCGGGGTGGGGGATGCCGGCGAAGCCGGGGAGCTCGACCAGGTGGACCGTCCCGAACCGGGCGAGGACGACGGCGAGGCGCTGGAAGTACGCCGAGGAGACCCCCAGGCCGTGCACGAGGACCACGTCGTGCCGGTGCTCGGGCGGGACGTCCTCGGTCTCGGCGATCCACATCGTCCAGGTGCGCAGCCAGACGCCGCCCCGACGGACCCGGTCGATCCGGACGGTCAGTCCGCTGGGCATGTCCTCGGGGGTCAGGCGACGCACGGGCCACATCATCCCGGTCGTGGCTGGACCGAGCCTGCGAGGGGCGGCGAGGGCGTGACGACGCGGGTCCGCTCGACGCTCCCGCCGGGCCCGCGCCACAGTGGAGGTGTACGGATCGTCACGACGAACATGCCGAGGGTGACAACGGGTCGGACACCGGTCGGGGTCGGGGTTCAGGGTTGCGGGCCAGGCGCCGATGAACAGGGAGCCACCCGCTCCCGGGTGGTGTTCCACGGCGCGGAGCGCCGGCGGCAGGAAGGTCAGGTGCGACGTGGGCCCACGCATCCGGGTGCTCACGGTGGACGACTCCGTCGTCGTCCGCCGGATCGTCACCGACGTGCTGGCGTCCGACCCGGCCATCGAGGTCGTCGGAACGGCCCCCAACGGCAAGATCGCGCTCGACAAGATCGTCCAGCTCAAGCCCGACGTGGTGACCCTGGACATCGAGATGCCCGTCATGGACGGCCTCGAGGCGATCAAGGAGATCCGCAAGATCGACCGGAAGCTCCCGGTCATCATGTTCTCCACGCTCACCGAGCGCGGCGCCACCGCGACCCTGGAGGCCCTGTCCTCCGGTGCGTCCGACTACGTCACGAAGCCGGCCAACGTCGGCAGCGTCAACGAGTCGATGGAGTCGGTCCGCCAGCAGCTCATCCCCAAGATCAAGGCGCTCGTGCCGGGGATTGCGGCCGCCGCCGCGCCCGTCGCCGCGGCCCCCGCTCCGGCGCGGCCCGCGACGCCCGTCACGACCCGCACGCGCACCTCGGCCGCCAAGGCCCCGCGCGCCCTCGTCATCGGCTCCTCCACCGGTGGGCCCGAGGCCCTGTCGGCGGTGCTGGCCAAGCTCCCCGCCGGTCTCGGCGTCCCCGTCCTGGTCACCCAGCACATGCCGCCGGTGTTCACCCGGCTCTACGCCCAGCGGCTCGACAAGTCGTCCGCGCTGCGGGTCGTGGAGGCCACCGACGGCGAACCCGTCGTGGCGGGCACCGTCTACGTCGCCCCCGGTGACTTCCACATGGAGGTCGTCCGCCGGGGCCCGGCGATGGCGATCAAGTTGAACCAGGGTCCTGCCGAGAACTTCTGCAGACCCGCCGTCGACGTGATGGTGCGTTCGGCGGTCGCCGCCTACGGCGGCGAGCTCCTGGCCGTGATCCTCACGGGCATGGGCTCGGACGGGAAGCTCGGCTGCAAGGCCCTGGCCGCCGCAGGGGGGCAGGTCCTGGCGCAGGACGAGGCCACCTCGGTGGTCTGGGGGATGCCGGGAGCCGTGGCCCGCGAGGGCGTCGCGGACGAGGTCCTGCCCCTGGGGTCCATCGCCGACGCCATCCAGCGCCGGCTCGGGCCCGCCCGGTCGGTGTCCGCACCGCCACCGCGGGCGACCGCGAGCACCACCCCGAGCAGCACCACCCGCCCCGCCCCCAGCACCACCCCCAGCCCCGCCCGCACCAGTTCCCTTCCGCCGGCACGACCGCCGGCGTTCCGTCCGGCCGCCCCCGCGGCCCGTCCCTCCCAAGGCAGGTGGTGACATGGCACTCACGACCACAGCCTTCGACTGGGTCTGCACACTCGTGCGCAAGGAGAGTGCGATCGTCCTCGAGAAGGGCAAGGAGTACCTCGTCGAGTCGCGTCTGGTCCCGCTGGCGCGGGCCGCCGGCGCGAGCGACGTCTCGGCCTACGTCGACGGGATCCGGCTGCGTCCGGACCGTCGTGCGCAGACGGCGATCGTCGAGGCGCTCACCACGAACGAGACGTCGTGGTTCCGCGACGGCGCCCCGTTCACGGCCTTCTCGACCTCGGTCGTGCCCGCGCTGAAGCAGGCGCGCGCCACGACCCGGTCGCTGCGCATCTGGTCGGCGGCCAGCTCCACCGGCCAGGAGGCCTACAGCCTGGCGATCTCGCTGCAGGACAGCCTGATCGCCGAGGGGTGGCGGGCCGAGATCATCGGCACCGACCTGTCCAACGAGGTGCTGGAGAAGGCCAAGGCCGGCCGGTACTCGCAGTTGGAGATGAACCGCGGGCTGCCGGCCCCGATGCTCGTGCGCCACTTCACGCGCGTCGGGACGCAGTGGCAGGTGAACGACGACATCAAGCGGATGGTGCGCTTCCAGCAGCTGAACCTCACGAGCTCGTACGCGGCCCTGGGCCAGTTCGACGTGGTGTTCCTGCGGAACGTCCTCATCTACTTCGACCTCGAGACCAAGCGCGACATCCTGTCCCGCGTGCGCAAGGTGCTCAAGCCCGGGGGATACATGTTCCTCGGGGGTGCAGAAACGACGCTGGGCGTCGATGAGAACTGGGACCGCGAACTCATCGGACGGGTTTCGGTCCACCGTCCCAAGAACGGAGGTCAGGCATGAAGGCTCTGGTCGTGGATGACTCCCGCGCCATGCGGAAGATCATCGCAGGTGCACTGCGCAAGCTCGGGTACGAGACGGTCGAGGCGGCCGACGGCGCCGAGGCGCTGAAGGTCCTCGAGGCGGGCCCCCTGCCCGACCTCGCGACGGTCGACTGGAACATGCCGGTGATGGACGGTCTCACGTTCGTCACCCAGGTCCGGGCGAACCGCGACTACCGCGCGCTCACGCTGATGATGGTGACCACGGAGGCCGAGCACGGGCAGATCGTCCGCGCCCTCGCCGCCGGTGCCCACGAGTACCTCATCAAGCCGTTCACGGTCGAGTCGCTGGAGGAGAAGCTCTCCCTGCTCGGCCTGCTCCCGGAAGGGGTCCAGGCATGACCGAACTGGTCGAGGAGTTCTACGACGAACCCACCGACTACGTCGAGGACGAGGCCCTGGGCCAGATCGTCGACGCGATGTGGGCGTCGTACTTCGCGCACACCGAGTTCCTGCTGCCGTCGTTCGACCAGCACGACATCGAGGGCGACATCTTCTGCGCGTCGGTCACGATCTCCGGCGCCCGCCCGGGCATCGTCACCGTCAGCGTCGAGCGCACGCTCGGTCTGCCGCTGGCGCAGGCCCTCCTCCAGGAGGACGGCGAGCTGACCGACGAGGACGTCTACGACTCCCTCGGCGAGGTCGCCAACATCGTCGGCGGCAACATCAAGGCCCTCGTCCCCGACGCGGGTCCGCTGGGTCTGCCGGTCGTCTCCACCGCCCTGCCCCTGCACGGCGCCTCCGACCGCCTCGCGGCGCGTCTGGACGCCAACTGGAAGGGTCAGTGGCTGACCTTCGAGGTGTGGCTGGCCGGCGGCAACGGTTCCGAGAACGTGGGGGGATGACGACGTGAAGGCCCTCGTGGTCGACGACAGCCGCGTCATGCGGCAGATCGTCATCCGCACCCTCCGCCAGGCCGGGTACGACTGGGTCGAGGTGGTCCAGGCCGAGAACGGCAAGGAGGGTTTCGACGCGGTCCGCAAGGAGAACCCGGACATCGTCCTCTCCGACTGGAACATGCCCGAGGCCACGGGGATCGAGATGCTCCAGAACCTGCGCGGTTCCGGCATCGACGTGCCGTTCGGCTTCGTGACGTCGGAGGGTTCGGAGGAGATGCGGGACAAGGCGGCGGCCGCCGGCGCCCTGTTCCTCATCGCCAAGCCGTTCACCCCCGAGGCGTTCGCCGCGGCCCTGGCCCCGGTCCTCGGTGGTGACGCCGGTTCCGGTGCCGTCGAGACGTCGGTGGCGCAGGGCGAGGTGAAGTTCGACGTCAACCCGTTGCCGTCGAACCTCGCGATCCGCAACCTGCTCTCGGACCTGCTCAACCGCGACGTCGACCTGTCCGACGGGCGTCCGCTGCCCGTCGGCGGCAAGCCCGGGTCGCTCGTCGGCCTGTACGTGGACGACCACCTGAAGTCCAAGGCCGTCGTGGTCTTCGACTTCGCGCTGGCCGCCCACGCCGGTGCCGCGATCGGCCTGCTGCCCCCCGGGGCCAGCGAGGACGCCATCGACGACAAGGAACTGCCGGAGAACCTCGCGGTGAACTCGCGCGAGGTCCTCAACATCATGGCGTCGCTGTTCAACGTCGAGGGTGCCGCGCACCTGAAGCTGTACGCGTCCTACGTGCCCGGCGAGGCCCTGCGCCCCGACGTGGCCGACTGGGCGACCCGCACGGGCAGCCGCCTGGACCTCACGGTCTCGGTCGCCCGCTACGGCAAGGGCGCGCTGAGCATCGTCACGTTCTGACGCGCTGGACCAGGAACCCCTCGCCCTGCCGGGCGGGGGGTTCCCGTCGTTCCCGCGGGGTGCGCGTCAGCTCGTGACGACGGCGGTCGTCGCGTCCGGCCCGCCGCCCCAGACGGGGTCCGTGGTCGGGCGGCCCAGCAGGTACCCCTGACCGCACTCGACGCCGAGCTCGCCGAGCACGGTCAGCTCGTCGGGACGCTCGACGCCCTCGGCGACCATCGTCGAGCCGAGTTCGGAGGCGAAACCCACCAGCGCCCGGGCCACCGCGCGCCGGGCCGGGTCGCCGTCGATGCCGCGCACGAAGGCGATGTCGAGCTTGACGATGTCCGGGGTCAGCTGCAGGACGTGCTGCAGGCTGGCGAACCCGGCGCCGGTGTCGTCGACGGCGATGCGGATGCCGTGCCGGCGCAGTTCCGCGGTCGCCTCGGTGAGGGCGTCGTAGTCGTCGACCGGGTCGTGCTCGGTGATCTCGACGACGAGCCGGTCCGGCAACCCCGAGAGCAGCAGGTCGTGGGTGGAGCCGTCCAGCAGGGCCTCGGCGGAGGCGTTGACGCTCAGGTAGGCGCCGGCGGGGACGGACCGCAGCAGGGGCAGGGCCGAGGCGATGGCCGCCTGCTCGAGCCGGACGCCGACACCGGAAGTCCGGGCGTCGGTGAAGACCTGCTCGGGGCGGCGCGGCGACCCCTCCGGCCCGGTGAAGCGGCTCAGCGCCTCCGCCCCGACCGTCGCGCCCGTGCGCAGGTCGACGATCGGCTGCAGGACGGTGGTGCGGCCGGCGCCGGCGACGAAGGCGTCGAGGGAGGCGAGCCGGTCGTCCCGCTCGGCGCGGCGGCGGTCCCGGTGGTGCAGCACCCCGGCGACCAGCGCCGCCACGACGTGCAGGGCCTCGAGCTGGCGGGAGGCGAGGTCGTCCTCGGACGTGTCGGCGGGGCCGACCCCCACGAGCCGGCCGCCGGGCACCCCGTCGGGCCGGACGACGTCCACGCCCAGCGGTGCGGCGGCGAGGTCGGTGTCGGCGAGCAGCCGGACGGTGGCGTGGGGGTCCAGCACGCTGCTCGTCTGCTCGACGTGGTGCGGGCTCGCGCGGGTCGGTCGCGTGAGGGCGGCGACGGGGGTGCCGAAGATGTCCCGGGCCAGGTCCAGGAGCTGGGCGACGGCGTCCGCGTCGTCGCCCTGACCTCGCACCGGTGGTCCTCCCGCGGTCGTGCCGTCCGTCGCTGGTCGTGTCGTGGTGACCGCGCGGACCCGACGGAACGCACCGTGCGGGAACGGCGCGAACTGCCCGTGACACTGCTGTCCGCTCGACCATCCCAGACCGGTCGGGTCGACACAATCACGAAGAGGTCACAGTCACCGACCGTCACTCCCCGCAGTCCGGCGGCGGGCTGCCTCTGGTCGCGGGGCCCGTGGCCCCAGTAGCTTCACGGGGTCCGGTCCGTGCGTCCCAGGAGGCCGTCGTGCCCTCGAACCTGTCGCCCTACCTCAGCTTCCGCGGCCAGGCGAAGGAGGCGATGACCTTCTACCGCGACGTCCTCGGTGGCACCCTCGACCTGACGACGTTCGGCGAGTTCGGCGCCCCGCCCGGCGTCGACCCCGAGCTCGTCATGCACTCCCAGCTCTCCACGCCGCAGGGCTGGCTGCTCATGGGCTCCGACGTGCCGCCCGGGATGGACTTCACCCCCGGCGCCAGCATCACCGTCGCCCTCACCGGCGACGACGCCGACGTCCTGCGCCCCGCCTTCGCCGCCCTGGCCGAGGGCGGGACGGTCGAGACGCCGCTGGAGGCGCAGATGTGGGGCGACGAGTACGGCGCCCTCGTCGACCGGTACGGGATCCACTGGATGGTGAACCTCTCCGCCCCCGCCGCCTCCTCCTGACCCACCTGCCGGGGGCGCGCCCCAGATCGGTGCGACGGGGGTGGGAGACGGGGGGTGAGGGGGCGTCAGGGACGGCCGGAGGGGCCGTGGCGGCGCATCCGCAGCACCGCGACCATCGCCTCGCGGATGATCGCCTTCGACATCTTCGACGTCCCGTGCGTCCGCTCGGTGAAGAGGATCGGCACCTCGCGCACGGTCGCGCCCTGCTGCAGGGCGGCGAGCGTCGTCTGGATCTGGAAGGCGTACCCCGCGGCCGTCAGCTGCGAGAGGTCCAGCGAACGGAGGAGGTCGGCGCGCCACGCCTTGAACCCGCCGGTGAGGTCGGCGACGGGGGCGCGCAGCAGCACGCGGGCGTAGACGTTCGCGCCCCGCGAGAGCGCCTTGCGGTACCAGGGCCACGCGTCGTCGAGGGCGCCGCCGGGCACGTACCGGGCGCCGAGGACCAGGTCCGCACCCGCCGCGATCTGCGCCAGCATCCGCTCCAGCGCCTCGACGGGGTGGGAGCCGTCGGCGTCCATCTGCACGACGACGTCGTGGTCGCCGGTGGCCAGGGCGTGCGCGAAACCGGCGCGGTAGGCGGCGCCGAGGCCGTCCTTCGTCGTCCGGGTCAGCAACCGCACGCGCCCCTGCGCGTACTGCGCCGCGGCCTGCTCGACGAGGGCGCCGGTGCCGTCGGGGGAGGAGTCGTCCACCACGAGGACGTCGGGGGCGACCGGTGAGCCGAGGATCCGCTCGAGCATGCCGGTGATGTTGTCGGCCTCGTCGTACGTGGGCAGGACGACGACGCAGCGGAGGGCTTCGGCCAACGGGAACTCGCTCGGTGATCGGCGGACGGGTCGCCCGACGCTACCCCACCCGCACCGCCCGTCCCGCCGGGCGCGGCGTGTCCGCGCGGCGGTCCGGGCGTCGTGTCGCACCCGTGCGGCACGATCGGCCCCGGGCTGGACGACTGCTGCGGAGGGGGTCGCGTGATCAAGTACCTGGGCTCGAAACGACGGCTCGTCCCGGTCCTGGGCGAGCTGTTCGCGGGCAGCGGCGCCCGCACGGGTCTGGACCTGTTCACGGGCACGACGCGCGTGGCGCAGGAGATGTGCCGCCGCGGGATGGACGTCACGGCCGTCGACACCGCCAGCTACTCGGAGGTCCTCGCGCAGTGCTACGTGGAGGCCGACGCGGACACCGTCGACGCCGCCGAGGTCGCCGGGGCGCTGGACCGCCTGGCGTGTCTGGAGCCCGTCCGCGGGTACGTCACCGAGGTGTTCTGCGAACGCTCGCGGTACTTCCAGCCCCGCAACGGCATGCGGATCGACGCCGTCCGGCAGGGCATCGACGACCTGTACGGCGACTCCCCGCTGCGGTCGCTGCTGCTGACGAGCCTGCTGCGCGCCGCCGACGCCGTCGACTCCACCGTGGGGGTGCAGATGGCCTACCTCAAGGAGTGGTCGCGCCGCTCGGCCCGCGAGCTGGTCCTGCGGCCGCCCGTCCTCACGCCGGGGGCGGGACGCGCGGTCCGCGCCGACGCGGCGAGCGTCGTCGACGACCTGCCGCACGTGGACGTCGCCTACCTCGACCCGCCGTACAACAAGCACCGTTACTTCGCGAACTACCACGTCTGGGAGACGCTCGTCCGCTGGGACCGCCCCGAGCCGTACGGGGTCGCGGCCAAGCGCGCCGACTGCCGGGACGCCGTGAGCCGCAGCGTCTTCAACGGCCGACGGACGATGCCGGCCGCCCTCGCCGAGACGGTCCGCCGGGTGCGGGCCGACACCGTCGTCCTCAGCTTCTCCGACGAGGGCTACGTCGCCCTGCCCGACCTCGTCGAGATGTGCCGCGCCCGGGGCCAGGACGTGCGGACCCTGTCCTTCGAGAGCGACCGCTACGTCGGCGCGAAGATCGGCATCCACAACCGGGCGGGGGAGAAGGTCGGGTCCGTGGGCCGGCTGCGCAACGTCGAGCACCTCGTCCTCGCCGGCGACGGCGACCGGCTCGACGCGATGGTCGCGCGCGTCGCCGCGCTGCAGGAGGCGTGATGGGACTGGAGGACCTGCCGCCCGCCGAGCTCGGCGAGTGGTTCACCGAGGAGAAGCGCCTGCTCGCCCAGCGGGTCCTGCGCGAGCAGTACGAGCAGGGCCGCAGCATCGCCCAGATCTCCCTCGACACCGGCTACAGCCTGACCCGCGTCCGCAAGCTCCTGCTGCGCGAAGGGGTCGTGCTGCGCTCGCGGGCGGGAACCCGGTCGAGGGCGTCGGGCTAGCTGGCAGACTGGGCCCCGCGCCGACCCGCTCGTGGGGGACGGAGCGGCCGGGAGGGCTGGCCGAGTGGTTGAAGGCGGCGGTCTTGAAAACCGCTAGGGAGGTACCCACTCCTTCCTCATGGGTTCGAATCCCATGCCCTCCGCCACCGCCGACGGCCATGATGGCCGCGTGCGGTCGTCGGTCGTGGTCGGTTCCGCGGTGCCCACCCGGATCGGGATCGCGGGTGCGCGTGCCTTCTACGCGGGGCCCGGCCTGGACCTGAGCCCGCACCGCAACGCCGCCGCGACCCTCGTCGTGACGCTCGACGCCCCCTTCCGGCTGTGCCTGCCGGACGGGGGTGGGACGGCGCTGGGTCCGGCCGCGTCCCGGTCCGCCGCGTTCGTGCCGCCCGGGACGCTGCACCGGGTCCGGGCCACCGGCCCGGTGCTGTTCGCCTACCTCGACGCGCTCAGCGACGACGTGGCGGCGCTCGCGCACCACCGGGACGGGGACGTCGCAGTGCCGGACCTCGACCTCGACGGGGGCGTGGAGGAGGTCTTCGACGCGCTCGGCGTCCGGCGTCGTGCTCCGGTGGACCCCGGGCTCGTGGCCGCCGTCCGGCGCCTCGACGTCCGCCCCCAGGACGTGCCGTCCGTGGCCGCGGCGGCCGCGCTCGTCGGGCTGTCGCCGTCGCGGTTCCAGGCGCGGTTCCGGCGTGCGGTGGGGGTGCCGTTCCGCCGCTACCGGCTCTGGCGGCGGCTCGCCGTCGCCATCACGGGAAGCGCTGCGGGACAGTCGTTGACGGAGGCCGCGCACGCCGCCGGGTTCGCCGGGTCGGCGCACCTGAGCGGCACGTTCCGGACAATGTTCGGGCTCACGCCGTCCGACCTGCTCGCCCTCGGGGCCACGGTCCGGTCCGACCTCCCCGTCCCTCACGCGCGCCAGGCGGACCACACCGCGACGGTGAGCGGAGGCAGGAGCAGCGCGTCGGTCAGCGCCACGGTCCGCAGGGCACCCGCCGGCGCTCCGGCCCCCACGTAGAGGACGAGGAAGCCGACGACGCTCACGGACACGACGAGGCCCGCGGCTCGGCGACCGTCCGGGGCGAGGGCCGCGTAGGCGCACACCAGGGCCACCGCGAGGAACAGGGCCGCCCGGTGCCGCAGCAGCAGGCCGGCCCCGCTCGCGGGGTCGACGTCGTAGAGGGGCACCAGCAGGGAGGGCTGGAGGAGAGCCGCCGCCGGGACCAGGTGGGCCAGGCAGAGGAGCGACCAGCTGAGCTTCACGAGGAGGTCCGGCACGGGGCCAGCCTCCGGCCCCTGCAGGTCGCGGCGCTTCCACGAACGGACTGACCTGCACGGGCCGGAGCCCGTCCGCGCCCGGCGTTAGGGTGAGGCCGCGCCGGGCGGGAACGACGGCACCCGCGGACGCCGAGGCGCGCGGACGGACGGCAGCAGGGGAGCAGGACGATGGGCGCGGTCGTGGGGCCGGAGATGACCCCCCAGCGGCGGGAGACGGCGTTGCGCGCCTTCCACACGTTGCCGCGGGAGGACCGGCAGGACGCGATCGCCCTGGCCCGGCAGGGCCGGCGGCACCCCGACGAGCGCGTCGCGGCCGTCGCCTGGTGGTACGCAGCGGCGGTCCTGCAGCCGCGCTGGTACAACCGCGTGCCGCTCGTCGTCCCCGTCGTCGTCGTCCTCGCGCTGCTCGGTGTCGCCTTCGCCACGAACTTCTGGCCGCTCGCCTTCCTCGGGCTCGTCGTCCTGCTCGCGTCGGCCGCGCTCGTCCGGCAGCGGCTGACCACCGCGCCGCTGCTGAGCCTCATGCGCCCGCCGAGCGCCGGCGACGTCCCCGGGGCGTCCGAGGGCTGACGCCCCACCGCCGGACGGGTGACACCACCCGGCCGACGGGTGACGGGGGGTCCAGTCGGCGAGCACCTGGGACGATCGACAGATCGTGCGGACCTGGTCGAGGCGAGGGTGGGACGCGCTGAGCGCCACCGGTCGCCTCGGCGCGGACTTCGGCGTTCTCGCCGCCGTCCTCGTCGGCCTCGCCGTCGCCCAGTCCCTCTTCGGGCGCGGGTCGACGACCTCGCTGCTCCTCTTCGGGGTGGGCGAGGCCGTGGCGGCCTTCCTCGCGGCGGGGCTGCTGGCCCGGTCGGCGTGGCGGGACGTGCCCTCGGGCTGGGCGCGCCGCAGCTGGGTGCTGCTGGCCTCGGCCTGCGGGCTGTGGGGGACGGGCCAGGTCGTCTACACCGCGCAGGACGTCCTGGGCCTCATCGAGGACGCGACGACGTGGGCCGACGGTCCCTTCCTCGGGTTCTCCCTCGCCCTCGTCGGCTCCGGCCTCGTCCACCTGTGGGGCCGCGCACGTTCCCACCTCGGTCTGGCCGCGCTGCTCGACGGCCTGCTCCTGGGCACCGCCCTGCTGACGGTGGTCTGGGTCGGCTGGCTGGGGGAGGCCGTGCGGCTCTCCTCCTTCCGTCCTGCCGAGCTCGTCCTGCCGTTGAGCTACCCGCTGCTGGACCTCGTCTTCCTCACCACGACGATCATCCAGATGGCCCGCCTCGGGGCGACCCGGGTCGGCGTCTTCTGCCTCGTGGCGGCCAGTGCGCAGACCCTGGCCGACGCCGTCTACGTCTACGGCGTCCTGGCCCAGGGCGGTTTCGCCACCGGCGGGTTCTCCGACTTCGCCTGGATCGTGGCCTTCGGGACGTTCGCGATCGGCGCGCGCCACCACCCGCACCGGCCGCGGGTGGACCGGGCGCCGAGCGTCGGGTCCCTCGGCTGGTTCGTGCCCTACCTGGCCATGGGCCCGGCGACGGTGCTCGGCGCCGTCCGGTTGTGGGCGACGTCGGACCGCCTCGTCCTGGTGGCGCTGCTCCTCATGGCCGTCCTCGTCATGGGCCGGCAGTTCCTCGCCCTCGACGAGCACCGCCGCCTGCTGCTGACGGCCGAACGGCAGCGACGCCAGCTCGACGTCCTGGCCCACGTGGACCCGCTCACCGGGCTGGAGAACCGACGCCGCTTCTCCGAGCGCACGGCCGAGGCCGTGCGCTCGTCGCTGCGCACCGGGGGCACCGTCGTCGTCGCGTTCGTCGACCTCGACCGGTTCAAGGCCGTCAACGACACCCTCGGCCACGCCGCCGGCGACGAGCTGCTGCGCGGGGTCGCGGCCCGGCTGCGGGCCTGCGTCCGCGAGGAGGACTGCGCGGCCCGGTGGGGCGGGGACGAGTTCGCCGTCCTCGTCACCGACCCGCAAGCGCGCGCCGACGCCGTCGTCGACCGGCTGCGGGCGGCGCTGACCGAGCCGTTCACCGTCGAGGGCACCGTCGTCCAGGCGTCGGCCAGCATCGGCGCCGTCCGGGAGGAACCCCGTGCGCTCGCGACCGGGCGACCGGACGACGCCGACCTCGTCCCCGCCGTCGTCGAGGCGCTGCTCGCCGCGGCGGACGCGCGCATGTACGTGGTGAAGCGGGCACACCGGGGGCCCGTGGGGGTCGAGCAGTAGGTTCGGCCGGTGCCGACCGACCCGACCGAACGTGTGGTGGTGCCCGTCGACCCGGCCGGGGCGGACGGGCCCGTCGAGGTCGCGGCCGACGTGACCGGCACCGGTCCCGTCCTGCTGCTCCTGGCGGGACAGAGCCTGGGACCCGCGACGGCCGCCGGCCTGGCGGACGCCCTGCCGGGGCTCACCCGCGTCGTCGTCCACACCCGCGGGACGGGGGCGAGCACGGGTGTGCCGGGTCCGGCCGGCTGGACGACGACCCTGTTCGCCGCCGACGCCGTCGTCGTCCTCGACGCCCTCGGGGTCGCCCGGGCCCACGTCCACGGGTTCTCGATGGGCGGCCGCGTCGCGCAGGTGCTCGCGGCCCGCGCCCCCGAGCGCGTCGACCGGCTGGTGCTCGGGGCGACCGGACCCGGTGGCGCGCAGGAGGTCCCGTGCGACGACGACGTGTCCCGGACCCTGCGGCACGCCGGGTCGCCCGCCGGTCGGCAAGCCCTGGCCGACCTGTTCTTCACCCCGGCGTGGTCGGCGCGGAACCCCGAGGTGGCGGCCCGGTTCGCCCCGACCGGGACGCCCCGCGTGCGGCGTGCCCACCACGGCGCCAGCACCGGCCACGACGGTTGGGACCTGCTGCCGCTCGTCCGCGCCCGCACCCTCGTCGTCCACGGCGGTGACGACCGGCTGACGCCCCCGGCCAACGCGCGGCTGATCGCCGACCGCGTCCCGGCGGCCGAGCTCGTCGTGCTCGACGGCGCCCGGCACGGGTACGTCGAGGAGTTCCGGACGCAGGTCGCGGGCCTCGTGGGCGGGTTCCTCGCCTGAAACCCCTGGACACCGCCCCGACGCTGCGGTGAGGCTCCCCGGGTGTCCCCGGACCTGAACACCCTGAAGAGCCTGGCCGACCGCCTCGTCCGCGTCCCCGGGATCGTCGGGGTGAGCCTGGGCGGCAGCCGGGCCCGCGGCGAGCACACCCCCGACTCCGACGTCGACCTCGGCCTGTACTACCGCGCGCCCCTGGACCTCGACGCCCTCCGGTCCCTCGCCGACGACGTCGCGGACGTCCCGGCCGGTCTCGTCGACCCGGGCGGGTGGGGGCCGTGGGTCGACGGCGGCGGCTGGTTGCGGGTGGACGGGACGGCCGTGGACTGGCTGTACCGCGACGTCGACCGCGTCGCCCGCAGCTGTTCCGACGCCGTCGCCGGACGGTTCGAGTGGCACTTCCAGGTGGGGCACCCGCTGGGTTTCCCGGGCACCACCTACGCCGGGGAACTCGCCCACGGGGTGCTGCTCGCGGACCCGACGGGAGAGCTCGCCTCGGTGCGGCGCAGCGTGGAGGAGTTCCCGCCCGCCCTGCGCGACGCCGTCGTCGGGCGGCTCGACGAGGCGCGGTTCCTCCTCGGCGGGGCGGCGAAGGCCGTGCCCCGCGGGGACAGCGCCTACGTCGCGGGGTGCCTGTTCCGCGTCCTGCTGCTGTGCGCGCACGCCCTGCACGCGGGCGCCGGCCGGTTCGTCCTCAACGAGAAGGGAGCCGTCACCGCGACGGGTCGCCTCCCCGGCGCACCGACGGGTTTCACCGAACGGGTCCACACCCTGCTGGCCGCGCCGGGACGAGGGCCGGCCGCGCTCGGCGCGTCCCTGCGGCGCGCCGGGGAGGTCCTCGACGAGACGCAGGACGCGCTGGGCCGCACCGCGTCAGGCGACCGTGCGCAGGGCTAGCGGTAGGCAGCGCACCGTCACGGTCGACCCGCCGTCGACGTGGAACACCTCGCCGTCCAGCTGCAGCGGCATGGGGGAGTGCGTGAGGAACTCGAAGGGTTCGGACCGGGACTTCACCGGGTGCGTACCGCGCAGGACGCGGGTGAAGTCGGCCAGCAGGCGCAGCTTGCTGCGGTGCGGGATGAGCAGCGTCTCGTACCGGCCGTCGTCGGGCGCGGAGTCGTCGGACAGCTGCGCGTACTTGCCCATCCGGTCGATGTTCGCGAACACCAGGCTGTCGAGGCTGATCTGCTGCCCGTCGTGCGTGATGGTCATCGGGCGGTAGCGCCAGAACGCCCGCACGACGAGGAACGACTCCTTCACCGCGTCGAGGTCGTGCTCGTTGAGCGCGGCCGCCGCGACGGGGGTGATGCCGACGCCCGCGTAGGAGTGCGCGACCCGCGACCGGCCCTCACCGCTGACCTGCAGCAGGTCGATGCGCGTCGGGCGCCCGCCCTCGACGACGTCCCGGATCGCCTGCGCCAGAGGGCGGTCCTGCGTCGCTGTGGCGTGGTCGTTCGCGTTCCCCGACGGCAGGACGGCGGCCATCCCGCGCCCCGCGGTGGTGACGCCGTTGACGACCTCGTGGTACCCGCCGTCGCCGCTGGCCGACACGACGAGCGTGCCGTCGTCCTCGCGCACGGCGTCGCGGGCGATCTCCTCGGCGTGCCCGGCGTGCTGGGTCTCCACGAGTTCGACGGGGACGGTCCCGTCCAGTTCCCCGCGCAGCCGTTCGGCGTTCGCGGGCCCGTCACCGGTGCTGTTGGGGTTCAGGACGACGACGACACGACGGATGTCCGAGCTCACGCGCTCACCGTAGGGGTGATCGCGTACCCGTGCTCCTTGTCGACCACGTGCAGCAGCTCCGCCCGGGTGACGAACCGGCGCACCTGCTCGTGCAGCAGCGCCTCCAGGCGCTCGCGGAAACCCGCCGCGTCCCCGGCCAGGTGCGGGGAGACCACGGCACCGGGCTCGTCCCACCACGGGCTGCCGGCCGGCAGCGGTTCGCGGGTCCACACGTCCAGGACCACCCCGCCGAGCCGCCCCGCCCGCAGGGCCCGCAGCAGGGCGTCCTCGTCGACGACGGGCCCGCGGCCCACGTTGACGACGACCGCCCCCGGGCGCAGCGCGTCCACCACGCGGTGGTCGACGAGTCCGCGGGTGGCCTCCGACAGCGGTGCGGTCACGAGCAGGTGGTCGTAGTCACCCGCCACACGGGCCAGGTCGCCCGGGCCGAACAGCCCGCCGAAGGGGGCGGTCGCGGGCCGGGGCGTACGGACGACCCCGTCGACGGCGACCCCGAGGGCGGCGAACACCTGCCCCACCCGCGTCCCGATGGACCCCGCGCCCACGACGAGCGCCCGGGTCCCGGCGAGGCTGCGCGTCGTGCGGTGCTCCCAGCGGTGCTCGGTCTGCCGGCGCACCGTCCCCGGCAGGTCCTTCAGGACGGCGAGCACGCCCGCCAGGACGTACTCGGCGATGTCGGTGTCCAGCACGCCGCGGCTGCACGTCAGGACGCACGGGTGGGCGCGCAGGGCGGGGAACAGGAGGCGGTCCGGCCCGGCGCTGGAGGTGTGGACCCACCGCAACCGCCGCGGGTCCGCGAGGGCCCACGCGCGTTCCAGCGCGGGGTGCACGCCGTCCCAGGCGACGAGGCCGTCGGCGCGGGCGAGGGCGTCGGGGAGTCCGGCGTCCTCGGGGCCGCGGACCTCGACGTCGGCCAGCGCGTGCAGCGGCGCGACGTCGGGGGTGCTGCCGACGGGGACGACGAGGATCCGGGGCACGGTCCGGAGTCTGCCCGGGGCGGGGCCCGGTCAGACGCGGAAGCGCCCCACCGCCGCCCGCAGCTCGCCGGTCAGCCCGGCGACCTCGACGGCGGCCTCCCCGCTGCGCCGGCCCCGGTCGGCGGTCTCCCCGACGCTGGCGGCCAGCGTCGTCAGGTCCTGCACGGAGGTGCGGGTCGACGCGGCCACGAGCGCGACCTGGCGGCTGGTGTCCGCGCTGACCTGCGTCTGCTCCTCGGTCGCCGCGGCGATGGAGCCCTGGAACTCCGAGACGCGGTCGACCACGGCGGCGATCTCCGCGATGCGCTCCCGCGCGCCCGCGCTGTCGGCCTGCAGGGCCGCGACGGTCCGGGTGATCTCCTCCGTCGCCGTGGCCGTCTCCATCGCCAGCGTCTTGACCTCGTCGGCGACGACGGCGAAACCGCGTCCGGCGTCCCCGGCCCGGGCGGCCTCGATGGTCGCGTTGAGCGCGAGCAGGTTCGTCTGGGCCGCGATGGAGGCGATGGTCTGCACGACCGAGCCGATCTCCTCGCTCGACGCGGCGAGGCGGTGGACGGCCTCCGTCGTCGCCTGCGCGGCCGTGACGGCCTGCCCGGCGACCTCGCGGGAGGCGTGCGCGTTGGAGGAGACCTCGGAGATCGCTCCGAGCATCTGCTCGCCCGCGGCGGCCATGCCCTCGGCGGCCGTGGAGACCTCGTGCGCCTCGTCGACGGCGGAGGTGGCGAGCCGGCGGGAGTCGGCGCTGGAGCGCTCGATCTCCGCGGACACCGTGCTGAGGTGCCCCGTCGCGGCCTCGAGGCGGTCGGCGGTGCCGCCGATGCCGCGGACGAGGTCGGCGAGGACGTCGAGGGCCTCGTCGAGGGCGGCGCCGGTGCGGCCCACCTCGTCGCGCGCCTCGGGACGGCTGCGGCGGGTGAGGTCGCCGTCGCGCATGGCCGCGACGACGTCACCGACGCGGTTCAAGGGGTGCACGACGCTGCGGGTGACCTGCCAGGCGACGACGATCGCGGCGAGGACGGTGGCGCCCGCGACGCCGCCGAGGACGCGGTAGCTGCGCGCGCGGGTGGCCTGCACCTCGTGCGTCTGGGCGGTGACGTGGGTGGCCACGGTGTCCGCGACGGTCGGCAGCAGACCCTCGACCTCCTCGAACCGGTCGAGGAACGCCGGGTAGGCCTCGCGGGCCGCGGCGGGGTCCTTCGCGGCGAGGTCGATGAGGTCGCGACCCGCTGCGCCGTAAGCGGTCACGGCCGGTTCCGCGGCGGCGACGGCGGAGTCGACGTCGGCGCCGATGCGGCCGTCGTGGACCGTGGAGAGCTGGTCGAGCAGGCTCGTCGCGGCCTCGGCGCCGCCCTCGCGCGCCTGCTCCCAGCGCTCGCCGGTGCCGAAGAGCAGGGCCTGCAGGACCGAGGCGCGCAGGGCGTCGTGCGCCATGTCCGCCTCGAGCGTCGCGCGCGTGGCCGTCGTGGCCCGCTGCAGCTCGTCGGTGGCGGTCGCGGTGTCGCGCAGCACGCTGACGGTGAGCACGCTGAGCGAGGCGACGGCGACGACCGCGACGGCGGTCAGGGCGTTGAGCTTCCGGCGCAGACCGGCGTCGCGCCAGGCGTGGCGCAGCCGGGTACCTCCCGCGGGGGTCATGCCTGGTGATCGACACGTTCCGCGGGAGGCTTGACGGTCTAGGCGCGGAACTCCGCGGGACGTTCGGCCGGGGCGTCGGCGAGGGCCTTCGTGATGCCCTCCACGCCGGCCTCGGCGCCGTACACGGGGGTCCCGGGCTGCTGGCGCCAGGAGTCGGCGAGGGAGCCCGCGTCCACGACGTCGAACCCGAGCTCGTCGACGAGACCGCCCACGACCTGCTTGGCGTCGGCGGAGTCCCCGGCGACCGGCAGGGCGCGCCGTTCGAGGTCGCCCGGCTGCCGGCCCGCCGTGAGGAGGTGCTCGGCCATGATCCCGTTGAACGCCTTCACCCACTGCAGGCGCCCGCGCGGGTCGAGGTGCTGCGCCGTCCACACCGTCTCCGGGGTCCCGTCCTCGATGGCGTCGATCCTGCCGTCGCGCTGCTGCGGGTAGTAGTTGCCGGTGTCCACGACGACCGCGCCGTCGGGCAGCGGGTCGAGGAGGGTGGTGGGCAGGTCCGGGACCTTGCCCTGCGGGATCGTCACGACGACGAGTTCCACGCCGCGCGCGGCGTCCTCCGCGGTGACCGCGGTCGCCCCCGTCTCCTCCGCGAGGTCGGCGAGCGTCTCGGGTCCGCGGGAGTTCGCGACCTTGACGGTGTGGCCGAGGCGCGAGAACGCGCGGGTGAGGTTTCCGCCGATGTTGCCGGCGCCGATGATGCCGATGTCCATGGTCGCGACGCTACGTCCGGGGAACGGCGAACGCCCTCCGGGGCGGGATCGTCGTCTAGCGCTGGACAACGATCCCGCCCCCGGAGGGCGCGGTCAGGCGGTGTGAGCGGTCGTCAGAGCGTCGCGGTGTCGATGACGAACCGGTAGCGGACGTCGGAGGCGAGGACGCGCTCGTACGCCTCGTTCACCGTGTCGGCTGCGATGACCTCGACCTCGGAACCGATGCCGTGCTCGGCGCAGAAGTCCAGCATCTCCTGGGTCTCGCGGATGCCGCCGATGTTGGAACCGGCGAAGCTCTTGTTGCCGCCGACGACGGAGAACATGCTGAGGGACAGCGGCTTGTCGGGCAGGCCGACGTTCACCATCGCGCCGTGGGGCCGCAGGAGCGACAGGTAGGCGTCGAAGTCGAGCATCGCGCTGACGGTGTTGAGGATGATGTCGAACTGCCCGCGCAGGGCCTTGAAGGTGTCCGGGTCGGACGTCGCGTGGTAGTGGTCGGCGCCGAGGCGCAGACCGTCCTCCTGCTTCTTCAGCGACTGCGACAGCACGGTCACCTCGGCGCCCAGGGCGTGGGCGATCTTGACGCCCATGTGGCCGAGCCCGCCGAGGCCGACGACGGCGACCTTCTTGCCGGGGCCGGCGCCCCACTGCTTCAGCGGCGAGTACGTGGTGATCCCCGCGCACAGCAGGGGCGCGGCGACGTCGAGGTCGATGCCCTCGGGGATCCCGCAGACGAAACCCTCGGTGACGACGATGGCCTGGGAGTACCCGCCGTGGGTGGGCTGGCCGTCCTTGCCGACGCTGTTGTAGGTGCCGATCATGCCCTTGACGCAGAACTGCTCGTCGCCGGCGACGCAGTTCTCGCACTCCCCGCAGGAGTCGACCATGCAACCGACGCCGACGCGGTCGCCGACCTTGAACTTCGTGACCTCCGAGCCGACCTCCTCGACGATCCCGGCGATCTCGTGGCCCACGACGACGGGGTACGTCGCGGGGCCCCACTCGCTGCGGGCGGTGTGGATGTCGGAGTGGCAGATGCCGGCGAACTTGATGTCGATCTTGACGTCCTTGGGTCCGACGTCGCGACGCTCGACCTCGAAGGGCGTCAGCGGGTCGGTCGGGGACGTGGCGGCGTACGCCTTGACGGTGGTGGGCACGACTGCTCCATGGGGTCGGATGGACGGGGGGACGTGCGCACCGTTGCGCTCGTGCACCACGCTAACCCCGGGCAACCGGTGCCGCCCCTCGGGGTGGTTGCACGCTCTACCAGAAGCGGGGACGGTCCCCGGGCCGCACGATGGTGGGGTGTGCAGAACCACTCCGGGAGCGGACATGGACCTCCCCGCGGACCTCAGCGCCGCGCGTCGGGCCCGCGCCTTCGTCCGGGACAGCGCCTGCCCCGACCACGGCGGCGAGAACCTCGACCGCGCCCTGCTGGCCGTGTCGGAACTGACGGTCAACGCCGTCGAGCACGGCGCCCCACCGCTGCACGCGCACCTCGACTGCCGCGACGGCGTGCTGCACCTGGAGGTCAGCGACGGCAGTTCCGCTCCGCCGCAGCACACCTCACCGGACACGTCGGCGGAGTCGGGCCGGGGCGTGGGTCTGGTGGCGGCGGTGTGCGCCGACTGGGGCGTGCGCGAGGAACAGCCCGGCAAGACCGTCTGGTGCGACCTGGCCGAACGGGCCGACTGACCGGACCGGTCAGCCGACCCGGACCGCGACGATGGCGACGTCGTCGTCGCTGCCGTCGGGCAGCATCCGGTCCAGCAGTGCGTCGCAGACCATCTCGACGTCGAGGTCGGACAGGTCGCACACGACGGACCGCAGCTCGGCGAGTCGGTCCTCCATCGAGCGGTCGCGGCGCTCGACGAGGCCGTCGGTGTAGAGGAGCAGCAGGGACCCGGGCGCGAGGACGTCCTCGTGCTGGTCCCGCTGCTGTCCCGAGCCCAGGCCCAGCACGATGCCGTCGCCCTCGAGCATGCGGACCTCGCCGTCGGGAGCGGCGGCGACGGGGGGCAGGTGGCCCGCGGTGCACCAGCGGATGCCGCGTTCCCCGGGACCCGCGTCGAGCTGCAGGACCACGCCCGTCGCCAGCGTCGTGACGCCCAGACCCTCGAGCAGTTCGTCGAGGCGGCGCACGACCTCGGCCGGCTGGGCCGAACGGTCGTAGGCCAGCGCCCGCACGAGCGTGCGCAGCTGCCCCATCGCCGCGGCGGCCAGGACGTCGTGGCCCATGACGTCGCCGATGACGACGACGGTGGACCCGTCCGGCTGGGTGAACGCGTCGTACCAGTCGCCACCGACCTGCGCGGCCTCGGCCGCCGGGTGGTACCGCGTCGCGACGGACAGCCCCGGCGACGGCGTGGGTGGTGTCAACAGGCTGCGCTGCAACGTCTCCGACGCCATCCGTTGTTGCGCGTAGAGCCGGGCGTTCTCCAGGGCGACGCCGGCACGGGCACCGAGGTCGGTGGCCGTCGCGAGGTCGTCGGGCGTGAACGGCGGGCGGTCCGGACCGGACAGCAGGGTCAGGGACCCCGTCACGGCTCCCCGCGCGCGCAACGGCACGACGACCGCGCTGCCGAGCCCCAACCGGCGCAGGACGTCAGCCGTCTCGCGGGTGGCGGTCACGACGTCGACGTGGTCGTCCTCGAGGGAGACGAGGGTGGGGCCGAGGTCACCGCGCAGGACCCGCATGGAGATCGAGTTGTCGCCCAGGTCGGCGTGCATCTCCTGGAAGCGTGCGGCGTCCGCGGCCATGGCCGGGTCCGCGTGGGAGGCGCGGATGTGCCGGGTGCGTCCGGTGGTGTCCAGGAGCGTCGCGAACGCCCACTCGGCGAACTCCGGCACGACCAGGGAGGGCAGGAGGTCCTGCGCCGCATCGGGATCGAGCACCTCGGACAGCTGGTCGGTGACGCCGGAGAGGAACTCCAGCCGGCGGCGGGCGTCGCGGGCGGCCGCGAGGGCCTCGTCGCGTTCGCGCTCGGCCTGCACCCGGAGGGTCACGTCCGACTGGACGCCGACGTGGTGGGTGACGGTCCCCGCCGAGTCCCGCACGGGGGAGATGACGACCTCGTTCCAGAAGGCCGTCCCGTCCTTGCGGTAGTTCAGGAGGAGCTCGGTGACGGTCTCACCCGTGTCGAGCGCCGCCCGGATGCGGCGCACGGCCTCGCGGTCGGTCTCCGGCCCCTGGAGGAACCGGCAGTTGCGCCCGAGGACCTCCCGGCCGTAGCCCGTCACCTTCTCGAACGCCGGGTTGACCCACACGAGCGGGTTGTCGGGCTGGTTGGGGTCGGAGATCGTGAACGAGAGGTCGCTGGCGAGGACCGCGCGCGAGTGCAGGCGTTCGGCGGACTGCTGGGCGTCGCGGACCATGCCCGCTTCCCGCAGCGGCAGCAGTGCGACCAGGGCCAGGCTCGTCAGGGCGTCCACGGGCGCGTCGGTCAGCGGCAGCCCGATCACCCACAGCGCCTCGCGCTCGTGGGACATGTCCGACGACCGGGCGGCGGTCACGCGCTCGCCGTGGACCGGCTCGCCGTGGGCGATGCGCGACAGCGGGGACGCGTCGTTGGCGGGGTCGCTGATGTCGTCGCCCGTCGAGCTCTCCAGGCCGGCGCGGCGGGACCACTCGTCGACCGGGCAGGGGAGCTTCACGCCGGGGGCGAGCTGCTCGGCCAGGGGGTTGGCGAACAGGACGGTGCCGTCCTCGACCCGCACCAGGAGCACCGCCCCCGGTTGCCCGTGCAGGACCTGCGGCAGGCCCTCGCTCAGGGCGCCACCGGCCACGGTCACGCTCGTCCCGTCCATCGTCACGCACCCTAGCCGCGGGTGCTGACACCCGCGAGCGACGGCGGGGGAGGGGCGTCCCGTGGTCGCGCGCATCCGCTCCGTGAGGGACGCCGCGCCGTTGGAGTGACGTCGATGGTACGTCCGGTGACCGTTGCGGCGCAGCCTCCGACGGGTGTCGTCCGCGTGAACCGGGGCAGTGCACACTGTTCACGTGATCGCCTCGCACGACCAGTGGCTCGACGGCCTCGACGACGTCCTGCGCGCCGAAGCCCTGCACTGCCTGCTGGCCGGCACCTACTCGCGGCAGCTGCTGGAGTCCCTGCGTCGGGACGGCCCGGCGATCTCGCGCCGCGAGCGCGGCCTGGACGACCCCGAGAAGGCGCAGCCGGGCGATCCGCTGGGCGCGAACCTGCAGACGTTCCTGCGCGAGCGGCTCGTCATGCAGGCCCCCGAACCCGCGCCCCTCTGAGGCCGGCTCAGACGACGACGGTCCTGCGCAGCAGCGCGGGGACCTCCCCGGCGGGGACGGGACGCGAGAACAGGTAGCCCTGGACCAGGTCGCACCCGAGGCCGCGCAGCAGCTCCACCTGCTCGGGCCGCTCGACACCCTCCGCGACGACGACCAGCCCGAACGTGTGGGCGGCGTGCACCATCAGACCGACGAGGGCCACGTCCTGCGGCGCGTCCGCGACGATGAAGCTCCGGTCGATCTTCAGGGCGTCCAGCGGCAGCGTGCGGAACTGCTCGATCGAGGTGTAGCCGGTCCCGTAGTCGTCCAGGCTCAACCGGACGCCGAGGTCGCGGACCGCGTGCAGGTTCGGCAGCATTGCGGGGCCGTCGAGCACGACCGTCTCGGTGGCCTCCAGGACGAGCAGGTGCGGGGGCAGCCCGCTCGTGGCCAGGACCTCCGCGACGTCCGCCACCAGCGTCGTCTCGGCCAGGTGCCGGCCGGACAGGTTGACCGCCACGTGCACGTCCTCGTCCACCGTGCCGTCGGCGCGCCACCGGGCGAGCTGTCCCGCGGCCTGCGCCATCACCCAGCGACCGAGGTCGCAGACGAGGTCGCTGCGCTCGGCGACGGGGATGAACTCGTCCGGCGGGACGAGGCCGTGACCGGACCGGTGCCAGCGCACGAGCGCCTCGAAGCCCCGCGTGCCCCCGGTCTGCAGGGAGACGACGGGTTGGTAGTGCAGCACGAGCTCGCCGGCCACCAGCCCGGCGCGCAGGGCGTCCTCGAGGGCCGCCTGCCCGCTCAGCTCGGTGCGCAGCGCGTCGTCGAAGAACCACGTGCGGGCCCCGCCGGCCGCCTTGGCGCGGGCGGCGGCCGTCACGGCCTCGTGCAGCAGTTCGGTGGCCTCCGTGCACCGGCCGGCGTCCTGGAGGGCGACGCCCACGCTGCAGGTGAGGTCCAGGGTCCGGCCGGCGGCCTGCACGGGGAAGCGGCACAGCCGCTCGGCGACGCGGGCCAGCGCCGCCTCGTCCTGCACGTCCTCGACCACGACGACGAACTCGTCACCCCCGAGCCGGCCGACGCGGTCGAGGGGGCCGACGACGTCCTCGACCGTGCGCGCGACGGCGCGCAGCACCCCGTCGCCCACCTCGTCCCCCAGGGCGTCGTTGACGCGGGCGAGGCGGTCGACGTCCACGACGAGGACGCCGGTCGTGGACCCGCTGCGCGAGGCCCGCTCCTGCGCCTGGCGCAGCAGTTCCAGCGCGCTCGCGCGGTTGGGCAGCAGCGTGAGCGCGTCGTGCGCGGCCCGGTGCTCGACCTCGGCGCGCAGCCGTTCGGTGCGCCGGGCCCAGCGCAGCGCGGACGTGAGCGCGAACTGGGTGCGCGTGGCGCCGAGGACGATGATCAGCAGCGCGACCAGGGCGGTGTCCAGGAGGTGGTGGCCGGTCGCCTCCACCGCCTCGAGCAGCAGCATCCCGGGCACCACGAGCATCGAGACGACGACGAGCCCCAGCCGCCGCCGTCCCGTCGGGTCGGGCCGGACGTCGGGGTGGGCGACCGCGCGCATCGAGGGGTGCAGACCGGCGGCGCCCCAGGACAGGTAGGCCAGGAGCCAGCACGCCGAGTTCAGGACCAGCAGGTGCCCGTCGCTGCGGAACAACGCGAAGGTCAGGTCACCCACCGGCAGCACGAGGGCGCCCAGGGCCAGCAGCCGCGAGGACAGGTTGTACCCGCCGGCGATCGCCCCCAGCCGGACGACGAGCGCGAGGACGACGAGGTCGCACAGGGGGTAGGACAGGTCCGCCGCGCGCTGCAGCAGGGTTCCGCCGCCCTCGACCGTCGGTTCGACGAGGAAGGCCCACAGCGGCAGCGCCATGGCCACGGTGACGAGGGCCACGTCGATGCGGCCCGCCCGGTCCAGCCGGCGGCCGCGGGTCAGCAGGACCAGCGCCACCGCCTGGAGGGGGTAGGCGGCGAGGTAGCCGAGGTCGGCCACCGACGGGTAGGGCTCGACCTGCAGGACCACCTGCAGCCAGGCGAAGGCGAGGTCCCCGCCGGCCGAGCACAGCTGCCCGGCGGCGAGCAGGAACCACGGCAGGCGCTGCGGCGGACGCCACCGCAGGGTGCCCACGACGATCGCCACCGCGGAGGCCACGGGCAGCACCTCGTAGACGACCGCCCGGAGCACGCCCACGGGCAGGGCCAGGCACCACAGGAGCAGGGCTCCCCCGACGACCAGGTACCCGGTCCACGCACGACGCACGTCAGTGTTCTCGTGCCGGCGTTCTAGAGGCTGAAGACCTCCGGCGCCGACGTCACCGGTTCGGCCGACCCCACGACCGTCGTGTTGCGCGTGGCCTTGCCCGCGTAGAGGGCGCGGTCGGCGGCCGCGTCGACGGCGAGGACGTCGAGGCCGGGAACCCACTCGCAGACCCCGACGGTGCAGGTCTGCCCGTCGGGGACCGCGGCGCGGATCCGGTCGACGACGGCCACGGCGTCCGCCGCCGAGCAGTCGGGGAGCATGAGGGCGAACTCCTCCCCACCCCAGCGGGCGAGCGTGTCCACCTCCCGCAGCTGCGCCCCGGCCGCGGCCGTGAAGGCGCGCAGGAGGTCGTCCCCGGCGAGGTGGCCGCGGGTGTCGTTGTAGCGCTTGAAGTGGTCGAGGTCGATGAGCGCGAACGTCAGCGGCGTCCGCGACCGGGTGGCGCGGGCGATCTCGGTCCGCGCGAGGTCGTCCCAGCGCCGCCGGTTGACCGCGCCCGTCAGCGGGTCGTGCTCGGCGGCCTGCGCCAGCCGGCGCAGCAGGTCGGCCCGGGTGAACGCGTGCGAGGCCTCTGCGGCGAGCCCGGACAGGACGGCCGCGGTCGTCGGGTCGAGGCGCGCGACGCGCTCGCGCCAGACGACGCACAACACCCCGACGACGCCCCCGTCGGCGTCGACGACCGGCTGCCAGGCTCCGGAGACCTGTCCGCCGACGGCCGCGAGACGGGCGTTGGCCTGCGGGTGCATGGCCACGTCCGCGACGAAGAGCGGTTCGCAGAACAGGTAGCTCGACAACGTCAGACTGGTGTCCCGCCGGACGTCGAGGTCGAGGCGGAAGCCGTCGGGCATCCCGGTGGCGGCGGTCGCGACGAGGCGGCCTGCACCGTCGGGCTGGGCCAGGAACGCCGCCTGCGCCCCGGCGACCTCGATGGCTGCCTCGCAGACGGCCTGCCGCGGGTCGTCGGCGACGAGGACGGCGCGGGAGGCCTCGGCCAGCCGCTCGACGCGGGTCGCGTGCAGCTCGAGCTGGGCGTTGGCCCGCGCGAGCTGGGCCTCCCGGGAGCGGACCTCGGTGAGGTCGTGCATGGCGACGACGGCGCCGAGCACAGTGCCCGCCTCGTCGGTGACGGTCCGGCCGCTGCAGACGACGGGCACGGAACCCTCGCCGGGACGGGAGATGACGATCTCCGCGCCGCTGACGGAACCCTCGGCCAGGGTCCGCAGCAGGGGGATCTGCCCCGGCGTCAGCGGGGTCACCCCGTCCGGCCCGTAGAGGTGGTAGTTGTCGGCGTGGTGGGCCGGGTCGAGGCTGTCGTCGGCGTCGAGACCGTGCCACGCGCGTGCGGTGTCGTTGAACAGCAGGAGACGGCCGTCGGGGTCGGCGACGACGATGCCGCTGCCGACGCTGGCGAGCACGGCGTCGGAGAACCGGGCGCTGCGTTCGGCCTCCGCGCGGGCCTGCTGGGCCTGCGTCGTGGCGGCCGAGAGCCGGGCCAGGAGCACGGCGCGTTCGTCGCGTCCGACCGCCAGCGCCATGCCCAGGGCGGCGACGAAACCCACGTGCACCTGCACCACGAGGGCGCGGGCGGCCTCGTCGTGGATGCCCGCGAACGGGCCGATCCCGTGGAACGTGCCGACGACCGTGACCGCGGCCACGACGAGGTCGGTGACGACGACGATCGTCGTGTCGAACCGCAGGGCCAGCCAGATCGTCGCCGCGAGCGGCAGGAACGACAGGGGGATCCCGGCCGGCCCCCAGAACACGGCTGCGTAGGCGAGGCAGGACGTCGCGACGGCCGCTGCGAGTTCGACCCGCCCGCGACGCGTGCGGGGCCACGCGACGTGAACGCGGGCCTCGAGGCGCAGGACGACGGGCGCGACGAGCAGGATGCCCGCGAAGTTCCGGGTGAACCACACGGCCGCCCCGAGCCAGCTGGGCTCCCCGCCTGCGGCCGCCACGGTGACCGTCCCCCCGACGGTTCCCACGGCGCAGGCCGTCGCCGCCGTGCCGAGCAGGACCGCGAGCTGGCGGGTGCCGAGCCCGGAACCCGGGGAGAACCAGCGGCGGCGCAACGAGGCGAACAGCTGGGCCTGGCCCAGGTTCGTGACCACGAAACCCACCAGCAGTGCCGGGCCGGCGCCCGTCAGGGCGTTGACGACCACCGTGACCGCGGCCAGGAGCGCGATGTCGAGCCACCGGTTCCGCGTCCCGCAGAACCACGCGGCCGCCACCCCTGCGGCGGGCCAGACGAGGCTGAGGCTCGTGCCGTCCAGGATCGTGAGGCGGCCCAGGAACACCGCCACGGCGAACAGGGCCGTGAACGTCAGGCTCCGCACCGGCAGGGCCGCGCGGCCCGGGGCGGCGTCAGGATCGTTCACCCGATGGGTGTCGGCACCCCCAGCTACCCGGAACAGTCTAGATACCGCGGGTTCCTCAGGCGCCGTCGACCGTCAGGAGCTCCGGCACCGGGTAGACGCGGGCCAGCTGCTCACCGAGGAGTTCGCGGGGGACGGCGGGGGAGTACAACCAGCCCTGGCCCAGGGGGGCGGCGATGAACCGGCAGATCGCGGCCTGCTGCTCGGTCTCCACGCCCTCGACGACGACGGTCAGCCCGAGCCGCGTCGCGAGGTCCACGACGCACGTCACGACGGACTGGCCGTTGACGTCGTCGGTGATCGACTGCGTGAGGGACCGGTCGATCTTCAGGACGTGGACGGGCAGGCGGCCGAGGTACCCGAACGCCGAGTACCCCGTCCCGAAGTCGTCGATGGCGATCTGGCAGCCGAGGCCGGCGAGTTCGGTGACGACGCGTTCGGCGGGGGAGTCCTCGTCCAGGAACACCGACTCGGTGAGTTCGAGCGTCAGCAGGTGAGGGGCGATCCGGTACTGCTCGACGAGCTCGACGACGATGTCCGCGAAACCGGGGGACTGCAGCTGCACGACGGAGACGTTGACGGCCACGCCGACACCGACGGAGAACACCCCGGCCTCGTAGGCCGAGCGGACGGCCGAGCGCAGGACGTGCTCGCCGAGGGCCACGACGAGGTTGGACTCCTCGGCGACCGCGATGAACTCGACCGGGGAGATGCGGCCCAGGACGGGGTCCTCCCAGCGGGCGAGCGCCTCGAACTTCTCGACGCGGCCCGTCGTGAACGAGACGACGGGCTGGAAGTGCACGTCGACCTCCCCGCTGCGGACGGCCTGCGTGAGCCGGTCGCGCAGCAGGCTGCGGCGGGCGTGCTCGGCGGCCACGGACCCGGTGAAGACCGAGATGGAACCCGGCCCGAGGTGCTTGGCGTCGCGCAGGGCGATGTCGGCCTGCACGAAGGGCTTCATGACGTCGGTGGGGTCGTAGTCGTCACCGAACGGGCAGCTCGCGACGCCCGCGGCGGCCGACAGCGGGAACCGCGCCGCGCCGGGAACCGTCGCGGGGGCCGTGGTGACGGCCGCGACGACGCGTTCGGCGTGGCGCAGGACCTGGGCGGGGTCGCCGGGGAGCACGACCGCGATCTCGTCGCCCGCGGTGCGGAACGCGTCGCCGCCGAGTTCCTCGGCGACCAGGCCCACCTCCCGGGCGGCCGCGGCGATGACGGCGTCACCGGCGCTGACACCGAGGACGTCGTTGATGTCGTCGAGGCCGACGAGTTCGACGAGGACGAGGGAGGAGGCGCGGTCGGGTTCGGTGAGCGCGCGTTCCAGCAGGGCCCGGTTCCCGAGCCCGGTGAGGTTGTCGTGCAGCGCCTGGAACGTCAGGTGCGCGGTGGTCCGGTCGATGGAGCGCGCCGTCGCGGCGTGCCGGACGGTGAACGTCACCAGGACGGTGATGTACAGGCCGTACAGGACGGAGTCGCCGCGCGGGTCGATGACGAGCAGGACGAGGTCGATGAGCAGGATCGGCCCGGGGACCAGCGAGGCGATCTCGAGGCGGCGGGCAGCGCGTTGCGCGGCCTGTCCCCCGTGCCGGACGACGCCGTCGCGGGGCAGGCCCAGCAGGCCCACGGCCCCGCCGACCGCCGCCACGGCGCACGCCACGTACGCCACGACCGACTGGTGGTGGAAGCAGACGGCGGCGAGCGCCGTCCCGACGCCGTTCACGGTGAGGCCGGCGGCGGCGACGCGCAGCCGCGGCTGCTCGACGGCCAGCGCGATGGCCGAGCAGGCGACGAGGGAGCTCACGACCAGCACGAGGACGACCGCCGCCGTCCAGCCCGCCGGTCCGTGGTGGCCCGTGCGCGCGAAGGCGTCCCAGCCGGCGGTGGCCAGGGCGCTGCCGAGCATGAGGGCGTCGACGACCAGCGGCGGGTCGTCGCTGCCCGCGCGGGCGCGCACCAGCAGCTGCAGCAGCACGACGAGCAGGCCCAGACCGGCGACGGCGAAGGCCAGCAGGGGCACCGGGAACGGCCCGAGGTCCGTCCCGGGGAAGAGGCCCGCGGTGAGGGCGCCGAGACCCCACAGCATCGCGGCGCCGAGGTACTTGTGGGAGTTGTGGCCCTTGTACAGGACGATCAGCGCCAGGGCCGCGGCCGTGATCGCCGCGGCGCCGATCGCCACGAGGGGCGTCCGCACCACGCCGGGCAGCGCGACGGCCAGCGCCGTCAGCGCGCCCGCGAGCGCCAGCATGGCCAGACCGCCGACGACGCGACCCGGCGTGGGGCGCGTCGGGGCGAGCGGGGAGGCCATGGTGGAGGTGTCGGCGCCCGGAGTCGTGGACTTGACCACTCCCACGGTGCGGGAGGATGGACCCCGCACGGTCTCGATGAGCTGGAAGTGGTGGGTGCAGTGGCCAAGGGCAAGGTCCGTTCGTACGACGAGGAGCGCGGGTTCGGCTTCATCCGGAGCCCCGAAGCGCCGGACGACGTCTTCTTCCACTTCAAGGACATCGTCGGCGGCGCCGAGGACGGCTCCCTCGAGGGTGCGGTCGTCGAGTTCACCCTCGGTGAGGGCGAGCGCGGCCCGAAGGCCTCCGATGTGAAGGTGGAATCCCGCCGCAGCGGCCCGCCGCCGGAGCAGCGCCGCCCCGCGGCCTCGAACTCCCAGCGTCCCGTGTCGCTGCGCGAGTTCCGCCGCGAGGTGACCGAGATCCTGCTGAGCGTCGACGGGATCGGGTCCTCCCAGATCCGCGCCGTGCGCGACTTCCTGTCCGACTACGGCCTGGACCGTGGGTTCGTGGTGGAGGACACCCGCCGCTGATGTGCTGCGTTCCGACACCTCCGCAGCGTCGCGGGGTGTCGGAACGTCACACACGGGCGACGTGCCAGCGCCGCGGCCCGGTGGTCGCCAGCCCGCGGCGGTGAGCGTCCTGGAGGCGGTGCACGGTGCGGCGCCGGTGGGCCGGACGGGTGTCGATCGCGGTGAACCGGGCGATGACGAGCCCGTGACGTTCCAGTCCCTCCTGGCGCACGTTGTCCACCGTCGCCACCTCCAACGCGAGGTGGCCGCGCCCGTCGTACTCGCCGGCCAGACCCGCCTCCTCGTCCAGCAGGTCGACGCGGCCCAGGTGCCCTCCTTCCTCGTCCACGACGCGCTCGTTGACGAGCGGACGCGGAAGGCCGGCGTCGAGGGTCCAGATCATGCGCAGCTCCGTCTCCTGCGGGGAGCGGACACCGGCCGCCGCCAGCTCGGCGGCGCGGCGGGCCACCGGGGTGCCGCGCAGGCGTCGTTCGTCGAGGTGCGCGAGGACGGCGGGTCCGGTGGTGGCGCCCGCGGCCCACAGCGCGTCGACGGCGATGACGCCCCGTCGGGGCTCTCCGCTGAGACGGGCCAGGTCGACGGCGGTGCGCACGGCGCTCGTCACCGGGACGCCACGGACGACGGTCACCTCCTCGGTGGCCAGGTCCGAGCGCAGGACCCGCAGGCCGGGGCGGGGTCGCACCGACCTCGTCCTGGGCACGCACACGAGGACCGGGAGCTCACCGTCGCGCCCCACCCCGTCGAGGTCGCGGGCCCCGTGCCACCAGGCGGCGGCCCACCCGCCGACGGCGGCGCCCGGCGGCAGCAGCGGCACCACGTCGCGGATGCGGCGCTCGACGCTCGGCGGGATCGAAGCGTCGGCGTGCACTCCGCGGAACGGGGAGCGGTAGGCGCTGGCCCGCAGCTGTCCGTCCGTGACGCCGAGAGCTCGAAGCGTGGCGCGGCGGGCGGCGTCTGGCACGGGCGCAGCCTGTCCCAGCCGGTGGGCGTCACGCTCCGTCCCTGTGGAGCACTTCCACTGCGGTGCGTTCCGACACCCTGACGGTCGATCGAGGTGTCGGAACGTCGCGCAGTGGGGGCCGTCCCGCCACCCTGTCCCCGTGACCACGTTCACCGCCTGCCACACCGCCGACCTGTCCGCCGCCACCCGCACCGAGCTGCGCGCCCTCCTGGACGCCGCGTTCGGGGACTTCACCGACGAGGACTTCGAGCACGGCCTCGGCGGGTGGCACGTCCTGGCCCACGACGACGGCGTGCTCGTCGGGCACGGGGCGGTCGTGCGGCGGCAGTTCCTCGTGGGTGGGCGGGCGCTGCCCGTCGGGTACGTCGAGAACGTCGCGGTGGCCGCCTCGCACCGCCGACGCGGGGTGGCGTCGGAGGTCATGGGCGAGCTGGAGCGGGTCGTCGTCGCCGGGCACGGGGCGGGGTTCCTCGCCGCGTCCGAGGAGGGTGCCCCGCTGTACGAGCGGCGGTGGCGGGTGTGGCGCGGTCCGCTGTCGGTGCTGACCGTCACCGGCGCGCAGCGCACCCCGGACGAGGACGGGGGCGTCCGCGTCCTGGACCCCGCCGGGACGTGGGACGTGGACCAGGAGCTGGTGTGCGAGTGGCGCTCCGGGGACGTCTGGTGATGCTCAGCGGACGGCTTCGGGGGAGACGGGGTACTCCCGCTCGAGTTCGGAGATGATCCGGTCGGACGTGACGGCCGCGGAGTAGAGCCAGCCCTGGCCCAGGCCCGCGCGCATCGAGCGGCAGATCGCGGCCTCCTCGTCGGTCTCGACGCCCTCGACGACGACGGTGAGCCCGAGGTTGTTCGCGAGGTCGACGACGGCGGTGACGACGGAGCGCCCGTTGCCCTCGCCGGTGAGCGACTGCGTGAGGGAGCGGTCGATCTTCAGCACGTGGACGGGCAGGCGGTCGAGGTAGCCGAACGCCGAGTAGCCCGTGCCGAAGTCGTCGATGGCGATCTGGCAGCCGAGGCGCGCGAGTTCGGTGACGACGCGCTCGGCGGGGGAGTCGGAGTCGAGGAACACCGACTCGGTCAGCTCCAGGGTCAGCAGGTGGGCCGAGATGCGGTAGCCCGAGAGGATCTCGCGCACGACCTCGGCGAAGCCCGGCGACTGCAGCTGCACGACGGAGACGTTGACGGCGAGGCGGACCTCGGCGTCGAAGACCCCGGCTGCGTGCGCGGTGCTGACGGCGCGGCGCAGGACGTGCTCGCCCAGGGCGACGACGAGGTTGGACTCCTCGGCGACGGCGACGAACTCGACGGGGGAGACGCGGCCGAGCTCGCGGTCGTCCCAGCGGGCCAGGGCCTCGAACTTCACGACCCGGCCGGTGGTGAAGTCGACGATCGGCTGGAAGTGGACGTCGATGCAGCCCTCGGCGACGGCGGACGCCAGGCGCTCGCGGACGAGAAGGCGGCGGGCGTGCTGGGCGGCGACGGCGCCGGAGTACACCGACCAGCCCAGGAGGCCGGGGTTGCTGCGGGCGTCGCGCAGGGCGAGGTCGGCGTGGACGAGCGGCAGGGTCGCGTCACCGGCGGCGCGGGCCCCCGGGTCGACGCGGGCGACACCGGCCACGGCCGCGACGGGGAAGCGCCCGGCGCCGGGGACCTGCAGCGGGGCGGCGCTGACGGCGGCGAGGACGTGCGGGAGGTGGCGGACGGACTCATCGGGGCTGCCCGGCAGGAGTACGGCGAACTCGTCGTGGCGGACGCGGTAGGTGGTGCCGTCGAGGGGCGTGACGTGCTCGCGCAGGTTGGCGGCGGCGGCGCGCAGGACGTCCTCGCCGACGGCGACGCCGAGGACGTCGGTGACGTCGTCGAGGCCGCTGACCTCGAGGATGACGAGCGACTGGGTGCGGTCGGGTTCGACGAGGGCGTCGGCTAGTGCCGTCCGGTTCTGCAGGCCGGTGAGCGGGTCGTGCTGGGCCTGGAAGGACAGCGTCTGGCGGGTGCGGTCGATGGCGCGGGCGGTGGCCGCCTGGCGGACGGCGGCCGCGACGATCGCCGCGCCGTAGTAGGCCGAGAGGAGGCCGTCGACGCGGGGGTCGACGGTGTTCACGGCGATGTCGAGGAGCATCGCCGCCCCGGGCAGCGTCACGGCCAGGCGGAGCCGGCGCGCGGCCTGCGTGACGGCCACCCCGCCGTGGCGGACGAACCCGCCGCGCGGCTGGAAGACGAGCAGCAGCAGGCCGCCGACGAGGGCGAGGAGGACGGCGACGTCCGCGGCGCGGGGGGAGTGCGCCGCCGTGACGGCCGTGACCTCGGTGGCGACGGCCGCGAGCCCGAGCCCGAAGCAGGCCAGTCGCAGGGCGCCGTGCTCGACGGCCAGGACGACGGCGGACGCTGCCACGAAGGACGCGATGAGCACCACGAGCGAGGCGCTCGCCTGCCACCAGCCGTCGCCGACGTGGCCGGTACGGCCGAAGACGTCCCACGACAGGGCGGCCATGACGGTGGCGAAGAGGGACGCCTCGACGAGCAGGGGCTGGTCGTCGCCTGCGACGCGGGCGTGCCGGAGCTGCTGGAACGCGATGTACGCCAGACCGGCCAGCGAGACCGCGTGCGCCAGGTGCGGGAACGGCACCGGCCCGACCGTCGCGGTGGGGAAGGCGCCGGCCAGGACCGTGCCGGCGCCCCAGAGCGTGGCGGAGGCGGTGAAGCGGACGACGCCGCTGCGGGTGCCCTTGAGGGCGAGGAAGGGCATGAGCACGGTGACGGCCAGCCAGCCGAGGCCGGTCGCGAGGAGGACCGGGCGCCCGTCGTGCCAGTGCTCGGACGCAGCCACCAGCAGCGGGGCGGACACGACGAGCACGGCGGCCGAGAGGGCCGCCCGCCAGGCGTGCTGGTGAAACGTCATGGCCAGGGGTTCGACGGGCCGGTCCACCCGCTGGATCGCCCGACTGCGTGACACCCGGTCCCGTTGGGCCGGACCCCGAGGGAGCCAAGCCAAGATCGCCGACGTCACAGAGCGCGACGACCACCCGTTGGGGTCAGCAGAGCATGGTCCGAAGAGGGTCACCCACATGAGCCACAGAGCGTCATGGTTCGTGCGTGGGTGGTGACCCCATCCCGTGTGACTACTCCAGATGGGTTACCTGGGGCCGTCGAGACGGGTGAGGCTGCCCGTTACCAAACTGTAACCAGAACCTGTGAGACGTAAAACCGCAGGTCACAGCCCGTGTGCGCCACCCGACACGCCGGTCTGCGAAGAGATCTTCCGTTACTCCCCGTGTTGCTGGTGTGACTCTCGTGTACGTTCAGATCTGTCACCAGGTCACTCCGCTGAGTAGCGGAGCGGCTGGTGTCGCAGGCCCGAAACCGGGCCGGCCCCTCACGGGGGGGAACATCACTTTCACATGCCTTGGAGGCAATCGTGACCGCAGCAACCTCCCGGTTGCGCCGGCGTGGTATCGGGGCCGGCGTCGCGGCTCTTGTTGGTCTGTCCGGCCTTGGCTTCGCCGCCATGCCGGCCCAGGCTGCAGCTGGTTTCGACCCCGCCGCTTCGCAGGTTTCCGGTGTTGACCGCTTCGACACTGCTGCCCAGATCGCCGTCAAGGCGTTCCCCGGTGGTTCCTCGACCGTCGTCGTCGCCAACGGCGACCGCGCGATCGACGCGCAGGCCGGCGCCTACGCCGCGGGTCTTAACAACGCGCCGATCCTGCTCACGCAGAAGAGCAACGTCCCGGCCTACACGGTCAACGCGATCAAGACGCTGAAGGCCACCAAGGCGATCGTCCTGGGTGACTCGAACTCCGTCGATGCGACCGCCATCGCGCAGATGACCGCCGCGGGCCTGCAGGTCCAGGTCGTCTCCGGCTCGGACCGCTTCGCCACCGCCGCCGCGATCTACAACCTCGGTAGCACGAAGTCGTCGACGGTCTTCCTCGCCCGCGCGGACCTCCTCGCCGGCCAGGTCTCCCCGGACGCCCTCGCGGCCTCCCCGCTGTCCTTCGACGGCACCCCGGTCCTGCTGACGAACGCGGGCTCGCTGCCGTCGGCCACCGCCAACGCCATCACCTCCGGTGGCGTCAAGAACGTGGTCGTTCTGGGCAACGCCATCACCGACTCGGTGAAGAACGCCGTCACCGCCCTCGGTGCGACGGTCACCACCATCGCCGGTGACGACCGTTCGCTGACCGCCCAGAAGATCGCCGAGTACGGCGTCGCGCAGGGCAAGTACGGCAAGACCACCGCCACGATCGCCAACGGCGACAAGATCGACGCCCTCGCGGCCGGCCCTTGGGCCGCCAAGAACAGCGCGCCGATCCTTCTGACGCTGGGGACCAACTCGCTCGGCACCGGCACGACGAACTACCTGACGGCCAACGCCTCGACGCTGACCACTGCGGTGGCGTTCGGTGACACCAACAGCGTCCCGGCCTCGCTTTCGGCTGCAGCCAAGACGGCGGCTGGCGGCAACGTCACCAGCCTCCAGACCATTGCTGTCTCGCCGAGCACGTCCGTGACCCAGACGGTCGTCGGCGACACCGGTGGTACGGCGGACGCCGCTGACGACCGTGTCTACACGGCCACCGGCCTCACTGCGGGTACGACTTACCGCATCACGCTGGTGAACGCCGACAGCATCCGCACGGCGGCTGACGGTTCCGTCACCTTCTTGACCAGTTCTGACCAGGACTCGGCCGGCAAGAACCTGGTCGACCCGGGCGCCGACGTTGCCGACATCACGTCGGTGAACAACGCCACCCCCACGTTCCCCTCCGGTGACACGGCCCTCCGTTCCACAACGGTGCAGCCTGTCAATGGCAGCATCACCTTCACGGTTGACGGAACCAACCCGGGCGCTGTCGTCCCGGTTGTGTACATCAACGGTGGGGCTGGTGGCACTTCGTCCACCGGTGGCGTCAACGGTCGCCTTGAGACCAGCGCCACGACGGCTGGCGTGTACGCCGCAGCCACGGAGAACTTTGGCCTGGGCGGCGCTGTCGTCTACGTCGCCACCCGCGCCGCGAACGGCCTCATCGGTGCTGCGGTCGACAGTGGTGCTGGCACGGCGACGGCGGCCACCATCACGGCGGTTGACAAGACCGGCAACACGTTCACCGCAACGGTTGACCCGGACCAGAGCTCCACGACGGGCACGCTGGTTGCGCGTTCCTTCGCATTCGACGCGAACGACACCTACACAGTCGGTGGCGTCTCGGTCGGGTTCGACACCTTCAAGGCCGCGCTGAGCGCCGGCGACACCATCACCGGCAACTACACCACCGACGCGGGCGGCGTGAGCTCTTTCGCGCTCACCGACTCCAACCCGGTTCTGACCGGCACCGCGACCGCCACGGCGGGCTCGGGCGCCAGCGTCAACGACATCACCCTCGCGGCGACCTTCGGGGCCAACAGCCTCGACTCCGTCACCATCGAGCGTGCGCCCAGCACCTCGGGCGTGACCGCGACGACCGGATTCGTCCCCGTGACCACGGTGACGCCGACTGTCTCGGCCACTTCGCTGAGCTTCGTTGACAACGACGTGGCGGCGGGCTCGTACACCTACCGCTTCACGCCCATCAACGACGGCGACCCGGGCACCGCTCAGACGGCCAACATCAACGTCACCTCGCCCGCGGCCGTCGACAGCACTGCCCCCACCCTGATCAACACGGTCCAGACCACGAGCGCCGGTCTCGCCGGATCCCTCGACCAGGGTGACGTCGTCAAGCTGGTGGCCTCGGAGGCGCTTGCCGCCCCCAGCTCCACCAGCCGCCTGCGGGTGACGGACGCCGACGGCACGATCGTCGACATCACGAACGTGTCGGGTAACGCAACCTTCACGCTCAACTCGGCGGACGAGACGGTCGGCGGGGTCGTTTACCCGGCCAACCGCGTCCTGACGGTCACCCTGCTCGCGACGCAGACGTCCATCGCGAACGGTACGACCGCTGGTGTGCAGCTGCCGGCCACCATCACCGACTCGGCGAGCGTCACCGACGTGGCGGGCAACGCGCTGAGCCTGGCGTCGGGCGACCGTCAGATCGGCTGATCTAGCACGATCTGCGATCCATAGGTAAAAGAGGGGCCCGCGACCACCGGTCGCGGGCCCCTCTCCGCTCTAGTCGGTCTGTCGGATACCTCACGGACCTAAAGCGAGGGGCTGAGGGTTCGGCCCGTGCCGACCACTCCTGGGTGGAGTCGTTCGCGCCCAACTGCATCGGCAACGGGGGCGGACGTCGCCGCTCTGGCCGAACTCAGCTCGCTCGCCGGGATCACCGGTGCGGGCCCAAGGCCGCATCCAACTTCGACCCGGCTGCGGCGTCGGTCCACGTCGCCGTTGTCGACCGTCACGAAACCGTCGCAAATCTCGTCCGCAAGGGACCTTTCGGGCAGGCTCAGTGATACCAAGGGCCGCAGGCTGGCCGGTCCGTCGGCGCCGGACCCTCGCCACGCTCTTTGACCGGCCCAGTGGCTGCTAGGAGGGCCTCGTGTTGCCCACCTCGTCGGTGACAACAGGGCGCGCCCCACGCGCTCCCCCAGCCGTCGATCCCTCAGTCCTACGCTCATCCCATGCCCCACACGACCACCCCCGTCCCGCACGTCGCGGTGATCCTTCCGTGCCTCAACGAAGCAGCCGCGGTCGGCCACGTCATCGACGACGTGCTGGCGGCGCTGCCGGAGGCGACGGTCTACGTCTACGACAACCGCAGCACCGACGACACCGCTGAGGTGGCGCGGGCGCATGGGGCGCTGGTTCGGTACGAGCCGCGGCCGGGGAAGGGCAACGTCATCCGCCGCGCCTTCGCCGATGTCGAGGCGGACGTCTACGTCCTGCTGGACGGGGACGACACCTACGACGCCTCCGTGGCGGGGGAGCTGGTCCAGAAGCTGATCACCGAGGGGCTCGACCACGTCGTGGGGGCGCGTCGGGCCAGCACGGTCACGGCGTACCGGCGCGGGCACGCGGCGGGCAACAGGATGCTCAACCAGGTCGTCTCCACGGTCTTCGGGGAGCCGGTCACGGACATGCTCAGCGGGTACCGCGTCATGTCGCGCCGCTTCGTGAAGTCCTTCCCCGCCATCTCCCGCGGCTTCGAGGTCGAGACCGAGCTCACCGTGCACGCCGTCAACCTGCGCGTCCCGCAGGCCGAGGTTCCCGTCGGCTTCAAGGACCGCGCGGAGGGGTCGGCGAGCAAGCTGCGCACCTACCGCGACGGGTGGGCGATCCTGCGGTGGATCGTCCGGCTCGCCCGGTACGAGCGGCCCACGCTCGTCCACTCCCTGCTCGGCGGTTTCATCGCGCTCGTCGCCGTCGTCCTGGGCATCCCCGTGGTCGTCGAGTTCGTGCAGACGGGGCTGGTGCCGCGGTTCCCGACGGCGATCCTCGCCTCCGCGCTCATGATGATCGCCGTCGTCGTCACGGCGGTCGGCGTCATCCTCGAGGCGGTCCGGCACGCCTCCGACGAGGCCTCGCGCCTCGTCTACCTCGAGTACCCCAGCCCGCTGACGCTGCTCGACGGCGTGCGCCCGGCCCCCGAGGTCGACGTCCGGCACGACCGCGCGGCCCGTCGGTGAACGGCGTGCTGAGGTTCGCCGCGAAGGCCGTCGCCGGGCTCGTCGCCCTGCAGGTCGTCTTCTTCGTCCTGCTCATGGGCGCGCAGGCCGTCCCGAACGAGCCGATCATCAAGCACCTCGCGCAGGCCATCCAGACCGGGGACTACGGCGCCCCCTACGGTCCCGACGGTGTGGGCGGCACCGCCGACCGCTTCACCGAGTGCGCCGAACTCGGGTACGGCGTCACGACGCCGGACGACCCGCGCAGCCTGTGGAACCTCACGACCGGTGGGCCGCGCCTGTCCTCCTGCGACGACGGCAAGGGGGAGATCCAGCGCCTCGCCGCGGGGGAGGACTTTCAGACGCCGGCCACCTACTTCCGCTACTGGTCCGGGTACTCGATCCTCACCCGGCCCGTGCTCGCCCTCACCGACGTCCCCGGTTTGCGGCTCGTCGTCACAGGGGTGTTCGCGGCCGCCGTGCTGGCTGCGTTCCTCGCTGTGACGCGTCGGCTCGGTGCAGTGGCGGGATTCGCGCTCTTCCTGCCGATCGCGGCAACGACGAACGCGCTCGCCATGCCCGACAGGGCGTTCACCCACGGCATCGCCCTGGCGACGGTGGCGGCCGGCGTCGCGGTGACGGCGGTGGCGGCCTCCCGCGGGTGGCGCGCAGCGGTGGTCGGAGCCGGGTTCTCGGCGGCGCTGTTCTGCTACATGGACCTGCTCACCGTCCCGCCGATGGCCTGGGCGCTGTGCGCGGCGGTCGCCGCAGCGGTGGTGCACGCGACGACCCGTGACGTGCGGGAGACCTGGCGGACCGTCCTCGCCGTCGGCGCCGCGTGGCCGGTCGCGTTCGGGTTCACGTGGGTGTTCCGCTGGTTCATCGGGGCGCTCGGACAGGGGTTGTCGGTGTTCTCCCGCGTCCAGGAGGTCAGCCAGTTCCGCCTCGACGGCGGGGACGTCTCCCACGCGTTCGGCGCGGGGGTCACGGCGAACTGGACCTACTGGACCGAGCACTCCGTCACGGCGGTCCCCGTCGTGGTGGCCTCGACGGTGCTGCTCGTGGTCCTCGTCGCTCTGACGTTCGTGCGTCACGGGCTGCGCGGACTGGCCACGTTCGCGGCCGTCGCCCTCCCGGCGCTCGTCGTCCCGGCCTGGTACTGCGTGCTGAGCAACCACTCCCAGATCCACGCGTTCTTCGTCTACCGCAGCCTGCCGGCGGCGGTGGGGGTGCTGCTCCTGGCGGGGGTCGTGGCGGCTCGACGGTCGAGTGTGGGGCTCCGACGCCGAGAGGACGCGACTGCGGAAGGTCAGGTCTCGTCGCTCTCCTGAGAGACGACTGGGCCGGACAGGCGCTTCTCACTGTTCCGGCACAGCAGGTTCCGGGCTCGTGCCAGGCTGCCCGGACCGCCTGACCCGAGGAGAAGAAGTGCCGCACCGCCGCCGTCTGTTCACCGTGCTCGCCGCGTCGACCGTCCTGGCCCTGGCCGCCGCTCCGGCCGCGCAGGCCGCCGACAAGCGCCTCGCCGGCAACGACCGCTACGAGACGGCGGCCGCCGTCTCCCAGGCCTTCGAGGGGGCGCAGTACGCCCCCGTCTTCCTCGCGACCGGTGAGAACTTCCCGGACGCGCTCGCTGCGGCCGCCGCCGCGGGAGCCGACCAGAGCCGCGTGCTCCTCACCGGCCGGTACACGCTCCCGGCGGCCACGCTGGCCGAGCTCAAGGCCCGCGAGCCCCTCGGCGTCTACATCGTCGGTGGCACGTCGTCGGTCAGCGCCGAGGTCGAGACGTCGCTCGAGCGTCTCGGGTACTCGACCCTGCGGCTGTCCGGGGAGGACCGCTACGACACCTCGGCCGTGGTGGCGCAGATCCTCTTCGACGACCCCGACACCGTGTTCCTCGCCACCGGCGAGAACTACCCCGACGCGCTCTCGGGTGCGGCGGCGGCCGGCAGCATCGGCGCCCCCGTCCTGCTCGTGCGCCCCAACAGCCTGCCCGAGCCGATCCGCGCCGCGCTGACCGACGAGTTCCTGCCGCTGAAGCCGAGCCGCTTCATCGTCCTCGGCGACGAGAAGGCGGTCTCCGGCGCCGTCCTCGACCAGATCAAGGCCCTCGGCTTCCAGGGCGCGACGTTCGAGCGTCTCGCCGGTGCTGACCGCTACGCCACGGCCGTCGCGGTGGGACGCCGGTTCTTCCCCACCAGCACCTCGGCCGTCCTCGCGGTCGGCGACAACTTCCCCGACGCCCTCGCGGCCGGCCCGTTCGCCGCGGAGACCGGGGCCCCGCTCCTGCTCACGCAGAAGACGACGACCCCGGCGGCGACGCAGGCGGAGCTCGACCGCCGCCAGCCGACCGACCGCGTCTACGTCGGGGCGGCCCAGCCCAGCTGACGGCAGGGGGTGGTCGCGGCAGGCAAGGTGAGGCTAACCTCTGCCGATGTGACCACCCCTCCCTCTCCTGGGCGCTCGGCCCCCACCCGCCGCACGGTCCTGTCCCTCGCTGCGGCGGCGTCCGCGTCCACCGCGCTCGCCGCCTGCGGCAATGCGGAATCGCAGTCGGGGGCGGAGGCATCGGTGCCCGCCGGCTCCGGTGGGGCGACGGACGCGTTCCCCCTCACCGTGGCGCACCAGTTCGGCGAGACGGTGGTGCCGGCCAAACCCCGCCGCGTCGTCGTGGTGGGACTCACGGAGCAGGACGTCCTGCTCGAACTCGGGGTCGTCCCCGTCGCGACCACCGAGTGGTACGGGGAACGGCCGCACGCCGTGTGGCCGTGGGCGGAACACCTGCTGGGCGGCGCGGAACCGGAGGTCCTCAGCCAGTCCGACGGCCTGCAGCTCGAACGCATCGCCGCCCTGGCCCCCGACCTCATCGTGGGCACGAACGCCGGGCTCGACCGGGAGCAGTACGACAAGCTCACGGCGATCGCGCCGACCGTCACGAGCATCGCGGGTTCGGAGAAGTACTTCTCGAACTGGGCCGACCAGACCCGACAGGTGGCCCGGGCCGTCGGGAGGTCCGCCGCCGGGGACGCCCTGGTCGCGGAGGTCGAGGACGCCTACGCCCGCACGGCGGCCGCTCACCCCGAGTTCGCGGGCAAGCAGGCGACGTTCTCGCAGGGCGAGCCCTACGAGGGTGTCCTGTACGTCTACCCGGACGGGGTGAACACCGACTTCCTCACGGAACTGGGGTTCCGGATGACCCCCGGTCTGGAGACGTGGGCGGCCGAGGCGGGACAGCAGGCGCAGATCTCCGCGGAACGCACCGACCTCCTCGATGCCGACGTCGTGGTGTTCGCGACCGAGGAGGAGGGAGCGGTGGACCGGCTCCTGGACTTCGGGACGCTGCGCTCCCTCGACGCCGTCCAGCAGGGTCGGGCGGTGTTCACCGATCCCGTCCTGGCCGGCGCCATCTACTTCCTCACGCCGCTCAGCACCACGTACGTGCTGGAGCACCTCACGCCTCTGCTCGCCGAGGCGGTGGCGGGCAGGTCGCCGCAGGAGATGGCGATCGCGACCGCCTGACGGTCCACGAGGTCCTGCCGGGGAGGAGCCCTGTCATCGCGCGCGGTAGCTGCGCGGCTGGGTGAGGAATCCACGGGCCGGGGGTTCGTGGGGTTCCAGACGGAACCACCGAACACGGCCTCGGACGTCCATGACCCTGATCTGCCGACGACCGACCGCTCGCGCGTCGGTCAGGGTGAACCGTTCGAAGGACGGTTCTTCGAAGGGCGAGGACACGTCCCCGGTGGAGAAGACGACCACGTGCGTAGACGTCAGCGCCAGCACGACGCGGACCGGGCGCCACGGCAGGGGCCGGCGCACGAGCGCCGAGAGCGGGGACTGCGTCACCCGCGCCTGGGAGACCCACGCGACAGGTTCGTGCAGAACGTTGTGGATCTCCCGCTTCAGCTGCTGGTAGGGGTTGAGCGTGGTGAACAGCTCGCTGTCCAGGGCCAGGCCCCGCGCGAGCGGTCTACGGCGCTGTCTGCGCCACATCCAGACCTCGTTGCTGTAGGGAACGTCTTCGGCCCCGTCGACGAAGAACCACCGGCTTCCGCTGAGCGGACATCGGAACCGCTCGTGGGGCACCCCGATCGTTGCGATCGGCGTCCCGGGCCGTGCGTCATCAGCGGTGCCGGCACCGCACGGCAGTTCCTCGTCGCACGTCCGTGCGGTGACCGGCAGGAGATCAGTGGGGGTCAGGAGGCGAGGAACTCCAGCAGGACGCGGTTGAACTCCTCGGCGTGGCTGACGTTGAAACCGTGCGGGGCGCCGGCCACGACGTGCAGCCGGCTGCCCGGGACCGCGGCGTGGGTGAGGGCGCCGGAACCCTCGAGCGGGACGACCGCGTCGGAGTCGCCGTGGATGACCAGGGCCGGCACCGTGACCTTCGGCAGGTCCCCGCGGAAGTCGGTCGTGCCGAAGGACTCCATCGCCTTCAGCGCCGCCGTGTGGTCGGCCTGCTTCGTCAACGCGATCGCGTCCTGGCGCTGGGCCTCGGTGACCTTCAGGACGCCGTCGACGGAGAAGAAGCCCGTGACGAACCCGTCGTAGAAAGATGCCTCGTCGGCCTTGAGGCCGGCCTCCATCTCGTCGGCGAGCTCCTTGGTCAACGGTCCCTGCGGGTTGTCGTCGGTCTTGGCCATGTAGGGGGGCACCGCACCGGCGAAGACGACGCTGTGCAGGCGTCCGGTGCCGTGGTTGCTCACGTACCGCGCGACTTCACCGCCGCCCATCGAGAAGCCGACGAGGGTGACGTCGCGCAGGTCGAGCTGCTCCAGGAGGGCGTGCAGGTCCTCGGCCAGGGTGTCGTAGTCGTAGCCGCTGCGGGTCTTGTCGCTGCGGCCGAAACCCCGGCGGTCGTAGGTGAGGACGCGGTACCCCGCGGCGGCCAGGGCCGGGACCTGCTCGGACCAGGACTCGCCGGACAGCGGCCAGCCGTGGATCAGCACGACGGGACGACCGTTGCCACCGGTGTCGTCGACGTGCAGGTTCGTGTCCTTGAACAGTCCGTGGTGCGCGGTGATGTCGGTCATGGGGTGTGTTCGGAGCCGACACCCCTGTGGTCTGGTCTGCACCAAGAGGCAACTGTCAGTGCGCAACCCATCACTCCGGGCCGTCGGTCGGCGCCGAGTCGTCAGCTGGAGTTCCGGGTGCGCCTCGGCGGTGCGCGCAGCATGCTCACCAGCATGACCAGCTCCACTGCCTCCGCGGCCGACCAGCCGGTGTCCCGGCCCACCGGGTTGCACCACGTCCGCCTGTCGGTCAGCGACATCGAACGGTCCCGGACTTTCTACAGCCACCTGCTGGGCGCTGATCCGGCCATCGACAACACGTCCGAACTGACTGACCCCACCGCCGTCGACGACCCGCAGCGCCTCTACGGCGGTGTCGTGTTCGAGGTCGGGGACCAGATCCTCGGCTTGCGCCCGGTTCCCGGTGCTGCCGGTGAGACCTTCACACCCAGCCGCGTTGGTCTGGACCACGTGAGCTTGGCGGTTTCCTCGCGCGCCGACCTGGAAGCGGCGGCCGCGCGCATGTCCGCGGCAGGGGTGGAACACGGGGAGATCATCGAGCTGTCCGAGCAGAACATGCAGATCCTGTCGATCCAGGACCCGGACGACATCAACCTGGAACTGACCGCCCCGCTCTGACCGCCGGGTGTGGGGTGGCTCAGGCCGCGGAGCCGTCGCGACCAGCTCCACGCAGCCGTGCGGTGGCCCTGGAAACTTCAGGACCACCGCACGGCTGTGTCACTGCGTCGAACGTCCCGCGAGGGCTAGTGCCCTCGCGGGGAGTCGCTCCCTCGTGCCGTCACTGCACGGCGGCGGTGGCGGCGTCGGCCGCGGCCTGCGGGACGGACGGGGTTCCACCGAAGATCCAGCCGGTGCCGCGGCCGGTGTAGCTGGCCTTGTGCGCGGACAGGTAGGCGGTGGTGGTGGCGCCCAGGGAGCCGTTGAAGTCGATGAACAGCAGCGGCACCCCCTGCGACCCGGCGACGGGTGCGGCCGACAGGGCGTCGGCCGCCGTGTTGTCGGCGCCGCCGACCAGGGCGACGGACTGGGTGTCGAAGTTCTGGCTGCTGGTGGCGTAGTCGGCGATCTTGGTGGCGGTGTCCTGACGGCTGGTGCCGCCCAGCCGCGACGTACCCTTGGCCTGCGCGTAGACGGCGTCCGAGACCGAGCTGGTGCTGCCCAGGACGACCCGGTCGGTGGTGCCGAGCTTGGTGAGCGCGTCGGACGTCGCGGTGGGCAGGGACCCGGCCTCGGTGAGCAGGATCGGGTAGTTCTTCGCCCAGGCGACGGGTCCGGCGGCCAGGGCGTCAGCGGTGGAGGTGCCCGAGGCGATGAAGACCTGCTCGGGCGCGTCCCCGGAGTCGTCGGCCTCGGCGACCAGGGCGGCGGTCTGGTAGCGGTCGGCGCCGGCGATGCGGGTGACGTCCTTGCCGGCGGCCTTCCAGGCGGCCTCCTGCGCGGACGAGACGCGGTTGGTGCCGCCGATGATCCACACGTTCTTCGCGCCCAGGCGGGCGATCTCTGCGGCGGTGACCGCCGGGACGGCGTTGGTGTCGGTGTAGAGGATGGGCGCCGACTTCAGGCCGGCCAGGTAGGAGGCGGTGAGGCCGTCGACGGTGGCGTACCCGTTGACGATGACGACGTCGGTGGCCGACCCGTCGACGGGTTCGAGCAGCTTGGACGCGGCGACGGCGGTGGCGAACCGGTCCGAGCCGGAGATGCGGTCGTCGAACTTGAAACCGGTCGCGGCCTGGGCGGGGGCTGCCACGGCGGCAGCGCCGCCGAGGCCGACGAGCAGGGCCAGCCCGGCGGTGGCGAAGGTGTGCTTCTTCACGGTCGTGTGCTCCAAGGTGTGCGGAAGGTCGAGAGTGGGTGGATCAGCGACACGGGTGCCGGTCAGCTGGTGGCGATCTCGCCGTTGAGGCCGTTGGGGTAGAACCCGCCCTTGGTGACCCCGGTGCCCGGCGTCAGGTACACGATGTTCAGGACCTCCTGCGGGGTGCGGCTGAACGCGATGCTGTTGGCGTCGGTCGGGACGAGGTTGGCGCGGCCGCCGGAACCGACGGTGATGCCCTGGTCCTTGTCGGCGCCTGCGCCGTCGAGGGAGTCGCGGGCGTCGGAGATGAGGTTGGTGGGGGCGTCCAGGCCGTTCTCGTACAGCAGGGTGCGCACGATGCCGGAGTGGTAGGCCTCGACGGCGAGGATGCCGGCGGCGGCTTCGAGGTAGGCGGGGGTGGAGATGAGCGGGGCGGCGCCCTTGTAGGCGGTGACCCCGACGTCTTCGAAGAGGAAGGCGCCGAGGAGGAAGAACGCCTCGGAGGAGAAGGGGTCGAACGTTTCGCCCTGCTTGATGACGCCGGCGGCGACGGCGGCTCCGGTGAAGGACTCCTGCAGGTTGATGGCCGGGCGGGAGACGGCGGCCGAGCCGAGGGCGGTGCGCAGGAACTTCACGTGGGCGATCTCGTCGTTGGCGATCTCCTCGGCGTAGTAGCGCATCGCCTTGGACTTGAAGGGGACGCGGTGCCCGCCGGTGACCCCGCCCTGGGTGCCGGTGCCCGTGGCGAGGGCGTCGGCGAGGCCGTGGCCGTAGGCGGCGTAGCAGTAGAACTCGGCTTCGAGGTACTCGAGGTTCAAGGCGAAGTTGAGGACGCTGCCCTCGCTGGGGGTCGCCGCCGAGGCGGACTCGGCCGTGGCGGTCCCCACGAGGCCGGCACCGACGGCGCCGGCGGACAGCAGGCCCATGCCGCGCAGGAAGTTCCTGCGGTCGGCGGGGGTCTCGGAACTGCGGTTGATCATGTCGACGAGGAGGGTCTTCTTGAACATGGCCAGCTTTCTGTCCGGGCACCGTGGCCGGCGCCGTCGCCACACCACCGGGAAGACCGGTGATGTCTTGCCTGCGGGCCGTCCTCGTGGTGGGAGACCGGCCGGCAGTGCTCGTTCGGATCCACCGGCGCCGTGGATGGCCTGCCCGGTCGGTCTGTCGATCACCATGCCCGATCGCACTCGCCACCACCACCCCAAGTGACCGGGGAGTCGCGCGCCGTGTGTCGGGCGGGCGGGCTGGCGCGTCACGGAGCACCAGGGAATCCACCATGGCGGCAGGTCCGGGTGGATCCAGACCGAGCCCCTGCCCCCGGGGACGGGGCCGAGGCCCTGGTTCCACGAAGGGTGTGAGCACGTCCTCACGCCCCTCGAGCTGTGCTCCGGGCTCCGCCGCGTTCGGGTCGACGGACCCGACGATCAGCGGGACGGGCGGTCGAGCTCCACCGGGATGCCGGCCCAGACGCGGCGCCGGGTCTCGGCGGGACCCGGCGTCACCCCTCCTCGGCCTCGTTGGTCAGCTCCAACCAGACGGTCTTGCCGACCGGGTCCTCCCGCACACCCCAGGCGCTGGTCAGGGCCTCGATGAGGGCCAGGCCGCGTCCGCCCAGAGCGTCGGGGTCGGCGGCGCTCAGCGCGGGCAGGGCCGAGTTGTCGTCGCTGACCTCCAGGCGCAGCGACGTGGCGGTGGCCGTCACCTGCAGCCGCGCCTGACTGCGCCCGTGCAGGAAGGCGTTGGTGACGACCTCGCTGACCAGCAGTTGCAAGGTGTCGCAGATGTCTCCGCACGCGGGCAGGCGGCAGCAGAAGTCGTGGACGAAGAACCGCGCCCGGGCGACCGCGGCAGGGTCGGGGTCCAGCACGAGCTCGGTGCTGCGGGCGTCCAGCCCGCCCACGGTCCCGGCCGGAGCCGGGTCGTCACCGTGCGGCTCGCGCCCGGGGGCCGACGGCTCAGGAACCTGGCCCGCGGCAGGGAACGGGGGTGAGTCCGCCGTCTGCTGCACCGGGGGGATGTCGGTGTGCTGCGGGCCGGCCTCGGCGGGCCGGGGGCGGTCCTCGGGGTGCATCCGGATGGCCAGCACGGCGCAGTCGTCCTCGGGGTCGGGGCCGATCAGCTCCCGCTGCAGGACGTCGAGCAGGTCGGTGACGGGGACGTCGGCGTGCTGGCTGAGCACCCGGCGCAGCTCGGCCAGGCCGTCGTCCAGGCTGCGGCCGCGGTGCTCGACGAGGCCGTCGGTGTAGAGCAGCAGCAGCGAGCCCGGCGGCAGGTCGTGGACGTGGTCGTGCCGCGGGTGACCCGTGTTCAGCCCCAGCAGCAGGTCGTTGTCGGTCTGCAGGGCTTCGGTCCGTCCGTCCCGGTGCAGCAGGACGGGGCAGGGGTGGCCGGCGTTGGACCAGCGCAACCTCCGCCAGCCACGTCCACCGGCCGCCACGTCCTGGTCGGGGTCCTGTTCGATGCGCGCCACGACGGCCGTGGCCAGCGCGTGCACACCCAACCGCTGGTTGGCCGGTTCGAGCCGGTCCAGGAGCGCGGCGGGGGATTCGTCGAAGGCGTCGACGAGGGTGCGCAGCACCGAACGCAGTTGCCCCATCTGGGCGGCGGCGGCCATGTCGTGGCCGGTGACGTCACCGATGACCAGGGTCGTCGCGCCGTCGGGCGACAGGACCGCGTCGTACCAGTCGCCGCCGACCTCCTCCCCGCGGGCGGCGGGGACGTAGCGGGCGCGGATCTCGAGGTGGTCGGGTTCGGGGAGCGCGGTGAGCATCGAGCGCTGCAGCTGTTCGGCGCCGGCGCGCCGCTGCGTGGCGTTCACCACCCGCGCCAGCGTCTGCGCGGTGTAGTCGGCCAGGGCCGTCCACAACGCTTGGTCGGCCGGGTCGGAGGTGTCACGGGGGGTGGGCCAGACCAGCACCAGGGCCCCCAGCGTCCGCTGGCCGCGGTGTCGGACGCCGGCCAGCAACGGGACGATCACCACCGCGCCGGGGAAGTCCCAGACACCCTGGGCGGCCAGTTGGGGATCGGTGGCGAGCACCGCGTCACGGTCGTCGCAGAAGAAGGAGACGCCGTCGGCGACGGCGCGGGCGGCGGGGGCGGTGGCCGTCCGCAGGTCGAACTGCGCCCAGGCCGGATCGGTGCCGGGTGGGAAGGTGGACATGTCCACGTACCGGGCCTGGCGCTGCTCGACCTCGTGGATGAGCAGACCGAAGTGGTCCACACCCAGCTGTCCGCGCAGCAGAGCGGTGAGGATGTCGGACACGTCGACGACGGTCTCCGCCTGCGACAGACCGCGGGACAAGCTCAACAGGAGCTGGCTGCGGGTGTGCACGGCGGTGGAGGCGGCCAGGGCGGTGGCCATCTGCCGTTCGGCGGCCACTGCGCGAGAGGTCAGCACGCGTGAGCGGAGTTCGGCGGCCGCAGCGGCGGTCAGGTCCTGCAGCAGTTCGCGGTCCCGCTCGCTCCAGCGCCGGGCGACGGTGTCCATCACGCACAGCACACCCCAGACGACCGGCTCGCCACCGCCGTCCGGGTGCTGGTCCTCCTCGGGGGTGCCGTACCCCGGTTCGGTGTCGGACCACAGGTTGTCCAGCGTCTGCAGCAGGCGGTCCTGCTCCCGCTCCCGGCCCACGCTGACGTCGTCGGTTGCGACGGTGTCCGCCTCCGCGGTGGTTCCCGCGTCCGTGGGCCCTGCGCCGGAGCGCCCGGAACTCGCAGTGCCGGGACCTGGGGAAGCGCCGGGCGGGGGGCGCGGCGAGGTCCGCCCGCCCGGGGTGTCGGCCTCGTCCGTCGTGAAGAGACGGGTGAAGTCGCTGGAGAACCTCAGCGGGGCCGCGATCCAGGCCCCGACCCCGAAGTGGCCGACCGCCTCGCGGTAGTCCTGCGCGTGGGGGTCGGTGCGGACGTCGTCCACGACCACCAGCTCGGCCGAGGCGGCGGCGTGACGGCACAGGGAGTGGGCCCAGGCCATCACCCGCTCCTGCTGCCACGGCGCGGGCATCCCCGACGCTCCCGGCAGGACGATCTCCCGGTCGCTGCTCAGCAGTGACAGCACCGCCATGGGAGACCGCAAGGTGCTCGCGGCCAGGGAGGCGAAGCGGTCCAGCACCGCGTCCGGTTCGGGCGGCAGCATCACCGCCGCCGGCCACTTCACGACCTCACCACCCGCGCGGGCAGGTCGGACCGCAGGGAGTGGAGAGCGCTCACAACCAGTCATGATGCAGCACCGGACGCGCCGCGTGCCCTGCTGCGCGTTCACACCACGGATCGCCCGGAGGGTGCGGTGCAGCGTTCTGCCGTCCGCGGGCGGTGGGGATCCGCGACTCACGCGGCCATTGGGCCTCCGTCGGCGCCGAGCCGGGAGCGGTACATCTGCGCGGCCTCGCGGAACGCGGCGAGGGCGTAGCCCGGCACCTGCAGGCCCTGGCGGTGCGCCCAGAGCAGTTGGGTCTCCAGGCGGGAGATGTCGCGCACGTTGCGTTCCAGCTGCTGGTCCAGGCCGAGTTCGACGACGACCCCGCCGAAGTCGGTGCGTTGCTCGCGGGTGCCTGCGCCCACCAGGCCGTAGCGGCGCGATCGCAGCAAGCGGGCCAGGTGCAGCTGCCAGCCGGCGATGGCGCCCGACTGGACCATCTCCGTCGCCGAGAGGCGGTAGAAGGCGAAGTGGCCTGGTTCCTGGACCTTGATGGCGTCGACGACCGTCTCCTTGATCGGGTCCTCACCCATCTGGGCCAGGCCGTCGCTCATGGCCTGGTAGGCCAGCATCGCGGACTTCTCGGTGGCCGCACCGGTCAGGTAGTAGAGCAGTCGGATGACCTCGTGGACCACCGGGAGGTGGGCCAGAGCCCCCAGGACGCGCACCCGGGCCGGGACCTCGCCGGTGTTGGCGGTGACAGGCGGCAGGCCCAGGTGCTGGCCCAGCGTGTCCAGCAGGATGCCGTGGTGCTCCTCCTGGGGGCCCCACACGTCGGCGTAGAACGTGCGGTCGGTCTGGCTCACGCCGGGCAGCAGGACGGCCAGTTCCAGGACGTTGCGTTCGACCTCCATCTCCACGCGGGCCATGTAGTCCATGACGTGACCGAACCGGGCCCGGACCGCGCGGCGGTCGTGGACGGTGTAGTCGGCGCTGGCCAGGTCCACCGGTGGGTGCTGCTGGGCCAGGCGGTGGACGTGGTCGCGGATCCTGGTGGCATCCACCTGCGGCTGGGACATCGGAAGTCTTCCTGAGCGTCTGGAGATGCAGACCCGCTGTCGCGAGTGCTGCGGCGGTGGTCCCGCCTCCCTCCTTCGTCACCGATCGCGTTGGGGTTGGGTGCGATGGCGTGCCGTCCGCCGTCCGGCGCAGCCACGGATCGTTCCCGGTCGGCGGGGGACCAGCGCAGGAGCGACCGCGGAGCGGGCCTCTGAGGCTCCGTGAGGGGATCGACCTCATCTGCGGGGGTGGTGGCTCCGAATGAGGGAGGTGAGGTCGACGGCACGTCGTGGGCCGTGGATCGAGGGGAGATGCTGGTGCACCGTCGCAGCTCGAGGGACGCCGAGGAGCGGGGCGATCGGTCGGGCCGACGCCCACCGGGGCGTTGGTGGACGGCGGTGGGGGCCGGGTTGCTCTCCGGCGGATTGACGTTGGGCGTGGGAACGCTGCTGGCCTCCTTCATCACCCGATCGGCCGACCCGGTGCTCGGGGTCGGGCAGGAGTTCATCGCCCGTACCCCGGAGTGGCTGAAGGAGTGGGCGATCCGGCAGTTCGGCCAGTCCGACAAGGCGGTGCTGCTGGGCAGCCTGTACGCCACCCTGGTGCTGTTGTTCGTCCTCGTCGGGCTGGTGGCCAGGCGGTCGCTGCGGGTCGGGTTGCTCGCCGTCGCGGTCCTGGGGGCGGCGGCCGTCGGCGCGACGGCGAACCGTCCCGACGCCACCGCGCTGAGCTGGCTGCCGTCCACGGTGGGCACCCTGGCCGGGGCCGGCGCGCTGGTCGTGCTGACCCGGGCGGTGCGAGGTCGAACCCCGCGGGCCGGTGGACTCCTCTCGCGCCGCTCGGTGCTGTTCGGCACGGTCGCCGGGGCCGCCGTGGTCAGCGCCGGGGGCGGAACGGTGGTGAACCGCTCGAACTCCGTCGCCGCGTCGCGCGCCGACATCCGGCTGCCCGCGCCGGCGTCCGCGGCGTCGGCTCTCCCGCCGGGCGTGGACTCGATCGACGGCATCACCCCGTACGTGACCAGCGCCAAGGACTTCTACCGGGTCGACACCGCCCTGTCGGTGCCGCAGGTCGACGTGTCGTCCTGGTCGCTGCGCATCCACGGCATGGTCGACCGGGAGGTCACCGTCAGTTTCGCGGACCTGCTGCAGGAAGACCTGCACGAACGGTGGATGACGATGACCTGCGTCTCCAACGAGGTCGGCGGGAACCTGGTGGGCAACGCGCGGTGGCTGGGAGTGCCGCTGACCACGCTGCTGGACCGGGCCGGCCTGTCGCAGGAGGCGGACATGCTGTTCTCCACCTCCACCGACGGTTTCACCATCTCCACCCCGATCGCCGACGCCACCGACGGCCGTGACTCGATGATCGCCATCGGGATGAACGGTGAACCCCTCACCGACGTGCACGGGTTCCCGGCCCGGATGATCGTGCCCGGCTTGTACGGGTTCGTCTCGGCCTGCAAGTGGATCACCGACATCGAGGTGACCCGGTTCGACGCGAAGACCGCGTACTGGACCGACCGCGGCTGGGCGCAGCAGGCGCCGATCAAGACCGCCGTCCGCGTCGACGTCCCCGCCTCCTTCGCCAAGGTCGCCTCCGGGCAGACCGTGCCGATCGCCGGGGTGGCCTGGGCCCAGACCCGCGGGATCAGCAAGGTCGAGGTGCGCATCGACGAGGAGGACTGGGTCGAGGCCACCCTGGTGCCCACGGTGAACGAGAGCACGTGGGTGCAGTGGACCTACGCCTGGGACGGTGCCACCCCGGGGAACCACACCGTGCGCGCCCGGGCGACCGACGGTTCCGGACGGCTCCAGACGCAGGACGTCGTCAAACCCATCCCGGACGGTTCCTCGGGCTGGCCCAGCAAGTTCTTCACCGTCGCCTGACCCCGCCGCGAGCCGGTCCGAGAGGGGCGGGCCGGTCCCGCCGGACCACGACGGACCACCTGGATCCGGTTCAGACCAAACCATCGCCCGAGCAGCACCGAAGTAGAGGTGATGAAGGCGCATCGGCCACCAGCGAGCACGAGCTCGCGAGGGTGGCGGGGCGCCGGGCCCGGGCGAACGTCGCCCGGGCACACAGCGAGGAGTGAGCCACGATGATGATGACTTCCACCGGCAAGCGCACGTTCTCCGCTCTGGCACTGGTCGGTGCCCTGGGACTGGGAGTCTCGGCCTGCGGCGGTTCCGACGACACGGCCGGCAGCGCCCCGAGCGATTCCATGTCCAGTTCGTCCAGCTCGAGCTCGACCACGTCGTCCAGCCCCAGCGACACCATGACCTCCGACTCCTCGATGGGTGACACCACGCCGGTTGGGTCGGGATGCGCGGACTACGCGGCCCAGGTGCCCAGCGGTGCCGGGTCCGTGGAGGGCATGGCCCAGGACAACGTCACCACCGCCGCCTCCAACAACCCGCTGCTGACGACGCTGACCGCGGCGGTCTCGGGCAAGCTGAACCCGCAGGTGAACCTCGTCGACACCCTCAACGGTGGACAGTTCACGGTCTTCGCGCCCGTCGACTCCGCCTTCCAGGCGCTGCCGGCGCAGACGGTGGACTCCCTCAAGACCGCCGACGGTGCGAAGACGCTGACCAGCGTGCTGACCTACCACGTGGTCCAGGGACGCATGACCCCGCAGCAGCTCATCGACGCAGGCACCGTCCCCACCGTGCAGGGGGGCACGGTCAAGGTCGGCGGAACCCCCGACGCCATGACGGTCAACGACTCGACCAAGGTCATCTGCGGCAACGTGCAGACCGCCAACGCCACGGTCTACCTGGTCGACTCGGTCCTCATGCCCCCCATGTGAGATTCCCGCTGATCAGCAGCACGTCCACTGCGCCGGTGCCCCAGGGTGCCGGCGCAGTTGTGCTGGCACTGGGCAGAACCGCCGGCGCCACGTTCGCGCACGTGGGTGTCGCGGGTGCACGTGGAGCACCTCGTGCCCGAAGTTCTCCTGCCAGGCGCAGCCGCGGCGGGGGGCACGCTGACGACGACACCGCGTGGGGTTCGCCACAACCGGAACGCCGCCACCGACGGCGCAGGGGTGGACCGCGAACGGGCATCGGCCACCGATCCGGACGAGGCCGCAGGTGCCGTCAGCCGGCGGCTGTCTCGGTGTCGTGCTGCAACACCCCGACGACGTGGACCTTCCCGTCGGCGTCGATGACGCGCTGGCCGGAGGCTCTGCACGCGATCCAGCCGCCTCGCGGGTGCCGTGCGCGGAACCGGGCCTCGTGCGGATGGGCCTCGTGGATGCACCGCTCGAAACCCGCCGCTACCGAGGGCCGGTCCTGCGGGTAGGTCCACTCCTCCAGCTCCTCCAGGACACTGGTGAACCGGGGTGCTCCGGTCCGGCCGAGGACCGCAGCACAACTGTCGTCCCAGCTGAGGACCTGCCGGTCTGCGTCCAGGTGCCAGGTGCCGATCTCGCGCACTGGACCGGCTGCAGCAGGAGTTCCCACGCTCTGAGCAGCGACAGCCGGGGACGGGGATGCGCTGGGGAGCGGCGCGGAGCGGAGTTGTCCGTGACCGTCTCGAGGTTCTCCGGCCAACGTCAGATGGGTGCGTCGCCCCTCCGGGGGTTCCTGGCGCAGGGCCGTGCGAGGTTGGGCAGCATCTCGATCGAGGTCGCGGTACTCGTCGGGCCAACGGTGGATCGACAGCCGCCCGCTGTGGTGAGGGACGTCGCCGGAGGTGCTGCGGTCGCTGCCGTGGCGGGTGCCCGGGTGGTGGGTGGCGGCGAACACTCGAGTCAGCAGCTCACGGGGGAGAGTCCCTGCGGTCAGCGCCGGGGCGGTGGACCGGCGCAGGAGAACGGCCAGGGCGTCGTAGCTGAGGCGGTCGCTCTGCACGACGTAGCCGTCCTGGGCTCCCATGTGGTCATCGCCGGCCACGGCGTCGATGAGGACGGTCAGCTCCGGTTCTGGTCCTGGGGGCAGGTCATCACCCCACAGCTGCTGCAACAAGTGCATGACGCGTTCAGCGCGGCGGCGCTGGTCGTCGTGGATGTTCAGCACGTTCATGTACGCAGCCCCGGCTTCTGCTCGGCGGGGCGCGGTGACTCCTCCTGCGGTACCGACCCCGGTCCTCCTGTGGCGGCGTCGTCTTCACCGGTGGCCCGCCCCCCATGGGAAGAGTGCTCGTGGCCAGCTCCAACTGTGCCACGGTCTGCCGCGGCGTGTCCGCGGTCGGCCCCCGCCTCGGCGGTCGGACGCGCGGCCGCCGTCCACGAGACGAAGGGGTCGGTGGGTTCACACCGCGTGCTCCTCGAACATCAGCCAGCCCTGACCGCGGACGGCATCGGGGTGGCCCGTCGACCCCATCGCGCCACGTCACGCTGATCCGACAGGCGTGGCCGGACGCGCCTGCTCGAGAGGCACGCCGCGTTCCCGGAGGTGTCCAGCCCGTCGATTCGCTGGGGACCACGTCGCCGTGAGGAGGGACCGGGCGGCCGGACGTCATCAGGGGACCGGCGGCTCACCTGCTCCTCCTCGAGCCAGGGGGAGGACCTCGTAGCCGATGACGGTGCCGCTGGAGACGTCGATCACCGGGCGGAAGCTGACGCCGAGGTCGTCGGTCGTGGCGACGTCCACCACCAGGTGGTCCGCCACCCCACGACCCATCGCGATGTCGTCCGTCACGGCCACGGCTGCTCCCTCTCGTGCGTGGTGGACACGCGTCCGCCGACGGCACCATCGGCAACTTCTAGAATGCTCTGGAGGGGTCAGGGGTGGCTGGTGGTGGAGGTCGGGCGTGGTTGGACACGCCCCGGGGTGGGCAGGAGACCGAGGAGTGTCGTCGAGAGCGTCGTCAGGCCATTGTCCGCTGGGGGCGCTGTGGACGTCGGGTCGGCCGCCAGGTGAGGGATGTGCACGTGAGCTACGCACACCGGGACCTGCCTCGCCGCCTGTCGGCGGTGGGGATGGCCCGGCACTGGGCCACCGAGCACTGCGCGGACGCCTTGAGCGAGCAGGGGCAGGCCGTGCTGGAGCTGTTGACCAGTGAGGTGGTCGCCAACGCCGTCCTGCACGGGCGCGAACCGTTGACGTTGACGGTGCAGTGCGAGCCCGGGGAGGTCACCGTCGAGGTCACCGATGCCAGCCCGGACCTGCCGGTGCTGAAGCAGGTGGCCGCGGAGGCGACCGGGGGACGGGGCGTGGCGCTGGTCGACGCGTTGGCTCAACGCTGGGGTGCGGAGCGGCGTGGACAGGGCAAGCGGACCTGGTTCACCGTGCAGGAAGGCCCGTAGGACGTCCGGTCTGTCGGCCGGCCTGACGCCTTGTGGTGCGGCCGATGGGCGTGCTCGGTGCTGCGGGTCGGCGGCTCAGGACGCGAGTACCGCCCCTGCGGCCGCCGCCTGTTCGTCTTCGACGGTGCGGTGGCCGCCCAGGACGGGGCCCAGCTCCAAGAGGTCCAGCAGGAGGCGCACCGTGGGGCGGGTTCCGGCCAGGACGAGTCGTCCCCCTCGGCGGGCGGCGTGCCGGGCCTCGGCGAGGAGGATCCCGACGGTGGCGCAGTCCATGAAGGGCACCTGGTGACGCCCGGTCGGCCCTTGGCCACGTTCAGCGCCGAGCGTGGCCTTGATCGGGAAGAATGGTCCTCCTCGGTCCAGAGATGGTGCCGGACACCCCGGCACCCGAAAGGCTCTTGAACATGCCTGCTGACATGCCCGCGGACGCGTCCGCTGATGCGATGGCCGCGGGCCGGTCACCCCAGTCGTCGGACGCCCCGGAGGCCGCGGCTCCTTCCACGCCGGCACCCGAGGCGGCCGGCGAGGAACTCCTCACCGGTGCCGCGCGGATCGCCGCGGCCAGACGGCTGCAGGACGCCCTGTGGCCGGGGCTGCGGAACCCCGTGGGGTCGACCAGCGGTGGGCTCGTCCACGACTCGGACAGCGAAGGCAGGTCGCAGCAGCTCGATGAGCTGGCGGCCATGGCCGCCCGCCTCCTGGGAACCACTTCGGCCCGGATCGCGCTGCTGTCGGACGTGCAGCTGCTGGTCGGGGCAGCCGGCCCGCAACCAGCGCCGGGACCTGAGGGTGCTGAACCGCTGACGCAGTGGTTGTGCGCGCAGACCGCCGCCGCCGACGACCTCCTGGCCATTCCCGACGCCGCAGCTGACGAGGACGTCGCAGCGCTGGCGGCGGTGGCCTCGGGGGTGATCGGCGCCTACCTCGGTACCCCCCTGCGCAGCCCCTCGGGTCAGGTCGTCGGCGCGCTGTGCGTCTTCGGACCGCAGGCGCGGGCCTGGAGCCGGCAGGACACCGAGCTGCTGGCCCACATCGCGACGGCCGCGGCAGCGCAGCTGGAACTGGCCGCGCTCGGCGGGGAGCGCACCGCGGACCGGACGCTGCTGGAGCTGACGATCGCCGCGGCCGAGCTGGGGACCTTCGACCTGGACCTGGCCACCGGTGAGCTGGTGATGGACGAACGGCTCCTGGCGTTGTCGGAGTTGACCCCGGCGACCTTCGGCGGCAGCCCGCAGGACGTGTACGCCCACATCCACCCCGAGGACCGCGAGGCGACGATCGCCGCGGTGGCCGAGTCCACCACGCACGGCGGGACCTACTCCTCACAGTACCGGATCGTCGCCGCCGACGGCACCCACCGCTGGGTCGCTGCCCGGGGAACGACCTTGCCCGGGCCCGACGGGTCGCCGGCGCGGTTGCTGGGCGCGGCCTTCGACGTCAGCGCAGTGCGGCAGGCCGCCACCCGCGCGGAACAGATCATGGACGCGATGGCGGTCGCGTACCTGGCCATGGACGTCCGGGGCCACGACGACTGGCCCATCACCTACGTCAACGACGAGGGACAGCGGATCGCCGGCGCGAGCCGTGAGGAGCTGGTCGGTCGAAGTTTCTGGGACGCCTTCCCCGCCACGGTCGGCACGGTCTTCGAGCAGCGGTACCGCGACGCCGTGACCACCGGGCGGACGGTGACGTTCGACGCGTTCTACCCCGCACCGTTGGACGTGTGGGTCGAGGTGCGCGCCGTGCCCGAGACCACGACGTCCGGCCAGGCCCTGGGGTTGTACTTCCTGGACATCACCGCCCGCAAGAGCGCCCAGGCCGCCGCCGAGACGGCCGCCGCCCGTGCGCACCTCCTGGCCGCGGTGACCCAGGAACTGTCGGGCACCCTGGAGGTGGAGGAGGCGGTTTCGCACCTGGCCCAACGAGTGGTGCCGGCCCTGGGGGACTGGTGCCTGATCAGCATCCTGGACGACGAGGCCACCGCCACCACGCTGACCTCGGCTCGGGCCAGCACCGCGGCCGGTCGCAGTGGGGACCTGCGTCGGGGTCTGCGCGACGTGGGGGTCTGGCACCACGACGAGCAGCAGCGCGTCCTCGTGGAGAAGTACGCCGCGGTGCGCCTGAGTGAACTGAGCGACGACGCGTTCGTGTGGCAGGCGCTGCGGCAGGCGCGCCCGGTGCTGGTTCCCGACGCCACCCGTGCACTGACCGACCTGCTGGCCCCGGACGGACGAGGACGGGAACTGCTCGCCCAGCTGGCCCCTGCCTCGGGCGCGATCTTCCCGCTGCGGGGACGGGGTCGGACCGTGGGCCTGATGAGCCTGTTCAGCGGTGCGCAGCGCTCGGCGCTGAGCGAGCAGGAGTTGTCCACCGCCGCCGAGGTCGCCGACCGCGCCGGACTGGCCCTGGACTCGGCGCGTCTGTACCGCCAGCAGCGTGACCTCGCCGAAGGTCTGCAGCGGGCCCTGCTGTCCGAACCCCCAGAACCGGACCACGGGCAGATCGTGGTGCGGTACCGCCCGGCCGGTGAGGCCGCGCAGATCGGCGGGGACTGGTACGACGCGTTCATGCAACCGGGTGGGGCGACGGTGCTGGTCATCGGTGACGTCGTCGGCCACGACATCCAGGCCGCGGCGGCGATGAGCCAGGTGCGTACCGTGATGCGCACCATCGGGGCTCTGGGGGAGGAGCGTCCCTCGCAGATCCTCACCGAGACCGACCGAGCCCTGGCGAACCTGCAGGTGAGCACCACCGCCACCGCGATCGTGGCTCGGGTGGAGCAGATCCCGGCCGAGCGGCAGCGGGGGGTGACCCGGTTGCGCTGGTCCAACGCGGGCCACCCGCCGGCGATGGTGATCAACCCCGACGGGACGGTGCTGCCGTTGGCGGGGGCCAGTTCCGACCTGCTGCTGGGGGTGCTGCCCGGGACCCGGCGGCGCGATGCGGAGGTCGTCCTGGACCGGGGTTCGACGGTCGTCCTCTACACCGACGGCCTGGTGGAACGCCGCAGCGACCAGTCCTTGGCGGTGGGGTTGGACCGGTTGCGGGACGTCCTGGAAGAACTGGCCCAGGCCGGTGGACCGGACGGACTCGACCTGGACACGCTCGTCGATGAGATGCTCACGCGGATGCTGCCGGCTCGCGTGGAGGACGACGCGGCCGTCGTCGCCCTCCGTCTGCACCGTCAGGACCGGCCGCGCCCAGCCGAAGCCGGGCCACGGCGGGTGCCGCCGCACGTGCCGGACGAGCCCGGGCCCGACGCCTGAGCGGACGTCCGAGGGCGGGTGGGCCTGCGGTCGCGGGATGTCCCGGCCCCAGGACGCGACGGGGTCGGATCCCCTACGAACCGACTCGGGATTCCGAACCGTCGCGGTGACGGGCGGCGACCACCCGGTCCCGACCGGCCCGCTTCGCGTCGTACAGCGCGGTGTCGGCGGCGTGCAGCAGTTCGCGCGCGCTCACGCCGTCGCCCGGCAGGGACGCGACACCGACGCTGACGGTGAGCGGCCCGGGTACGTCGAGGTCTCGCACCCTGCGGCACAACGCCTCCGCGGTGGCTGCTCCGTCGACGACACCCGGCAGGACGACGCAGAACTCCTCCCCGCCGTAGCGGGCTGCGAACGCGCCGGCCGGGAGTTCCGTCCGCAGCACCGCGCCGACGGCGCGGAGGGCGTCGTCCCCGGCCTCGTGGCCGTGGGTGTCGTTGAGCCGTTTGAAGTGGTCGAGGTCGAGCAGCAGCACCGAGAGGTTCCTCCCCGCGTTCCGCGCGTCGTCGACGGCGGCGGCGAGCGCCTGGTCGAGGGCGCGACGGTTCCCCACACCCGTCAGACCGTCGGTCGCCGCCGCCGTCCGCAACCGGTCCACGAGTTCGGTGCGCGCCACGGTGGACGCGGCCTGGACGGTGGCCTGTTCCGCGGTCGTCACGAGTCGCTGCGGAACTCCGCCGGCTCCCAGGCGACGCAGGTGACGGCCGCCGGGTTCCTCCAGCACCAGCACCACCGTCGAGGACCCGGGGACGGTCGCACGGACGAGGACGACCCGACCCGCGCCCGGCAGCACGTCGGCCAGGGCGGGATCGTCGTGGGCGCTGCGCAGCACGGGAACCCGGGACGCCAGGGCGTCAGCGAGCGCACCGCCGGCGGGGAGCCAGCCGGACCAGCGGACCTCCCGCACGCCGTCGGGTTCGGTGACGACGCAGGTCGCCCGGACCGTTCCGTGGCCGGCTCCGTCCTCGTGCACGAGCAGGACCGCGGCACGGCGCGCCAGCAGTTCGTCCCGGCCCAGCACGGCCAGCAGAGAACCCACCTCCGTCCCCGTCGTGCAGCGTTCGGCGTCCAGTCCGAACCGTCGCAGCAGGTCGCTGTCGTAACGACGCCGACGCAGCTCCCGCTCGTTCGCGGCCGCGAAGGCCGCCACGGTGACCACGAGCACCCACAGCGACAGCAGGTGCCAGCGCAGGTGGCCGGGGCCGGCGGCCGGGGAGGTGTCGGGCAGGATCCCCACCTGCTCGAACTCGAAGACCAGCACCAGCACGATCGAGTGCCACAACGTCACCTTGACGCCCGTGCGGAACGAGGCGAGCAGCGTCAGGGCCAGGACGTAGACGACCGCGATGCGCGGGACGGGACCCAGCAACCCGTGCAGGCAGTGCAGGACCCAGCCGAGGTAGACGCCGTCGACGAGGAGCCCGAAACCCAGGACGGTGATGGAGGCGCGTCGCGGGAGGCGCTTCCAGGACGTCGCAGCGGCCACGAGCGCCGTGGCGGCCGCGGGCTGCACGACCTCGGCCCAGGTCGCGGTGCGCTCCGAGGGCAGCAGCCAGTAGGCGCCGACGGGCATCGCGATGACGAGCAGGCGGACGAGCAGGACCCACGCCATGCGTTCGGAGAAGCTCACCAGGGACGTCGGTCTGGTGCGGGGTGACCTGCTCATCGGTGGTCCTCGTGGTTCGTGGGTGGTTCGTACGGCAGGTCCGGCAGCGGGACCAGTGGAGCTGCCGCGAGCTTGGGGTCGCTGCGGTCCAGGCGGTCCTGCACCAGCAGGAACGCGGCGACGACGATCAGCACGCCGACGGACACCTGGCGCTGGGCGACGAGGGCCATCGCCACCTGCTGCACCCCGGCCGCCACGGCGTCCAGGACCACCGCCGGCCCGACGTTCCGCCGCACCGACGACCCGGAGCCGGGTTCACGGGGCACCGGAAGCGCTGCCGCACCGGAGGTCGGTTGCGTGGGTGGCGCCGTCGTGCTCTCCGGCCCGGCCACGGCGTGGGCCGTCGTGGGGGATGCCGGCGGCGGGGTCGTGCGCGTCGAAGGGGCCGGGGACGACGGGGGCTCGACCGCCGGGAGGTCCGTGGTCGCGGTGCCACGCAGCGACGGGCGTGGCGTCGTGGGGGCCGGTGTCGTGGTCCTCGGCGCGGAGGCCGTGCTGGGCGTGGCGGTCGTGCTGGGCGCCGGCGGGAGGGGTTCCACGGTCGCCGTGGCGGAGGGGGCGACGGCGGTCGGCGTGGCGGTCGGCGTGGCGGTGGGCGTGGTGGTGGGCGTGGTGGTGGGCGACAGCGTCGTGGGCGGCGTGGGTCCGTCGGTCGACGGAACCACGGAGGGGCTCGCGGACGGGACCGGCGAGGGTGTCGTCGGCGGAGGCGGCGGCACGGGGGTCGGGGACACGACGACCGGGGTCGTCGCAGTGGCGGTGGTGGTCGCGGTGGCGGTGGCCGTCGCGGTGGCGGTGGCGGTGGCGGTGGGAGTTGCGGTGGAAGTCGCGGTGGCGCTGGGGCTGGTGGCGGACGTCGTCGGCGCCGGGGGCGGCGGCGGTGCCACCGCCTGCACCTGGAACGTGACGGTGCAGGAGTCGCTCGCGTACCGGTTGGACACGGCCAGGTCGAACGTCGAGGAACCGGCCGTGACGGGAGTTCCGCTGAGACTCCCGTCGCTGCTCAGCGACAACCCGGCAGGCAGCACGGAACCGGCGGCCACGGCGACCGTCGGCGCCGGCCAGCCGGACGTCCCGAACCGGTGGGAGTAGGCCGACCCCTCTGTGGCCACGGGAACCGGACCGGGCACGCAGCGGGCCGCGGACCCCTCGGCGATGGCGGCGATCCGCGGGGTTGCCCCGCCTCCCACGACGTCGACGAGACCGCCCGATCCGGTCGAGACCGTCGAGACGTCGAACGAGGCGGCGTCGGCCGTCCCGGTGCCGGTCGTCAGGGCGAGGACGTCGACGCGGCCCGCCCGCCAGCGGACGAGGCCGCTGCCGAAGGCGAACGTCGTCAGGACGTCGCCGGTGGTGGTGACGGCGATGCTCGTGGGGAACCCGCTGAGCGCACCGGACCCGCTGAGTTCCGGGACGCGGACGAGCGCGCCCGTCGACCGGTCCAGCCGCTTCACGTCCCCCGCGCGGTAGTCGGCCACCCACACCGTCCCGTCGGGACCGACGGCGACGTCGCGCAGTTCCTGGGCTGTGGGCGAGGTGAAGACGTCGAGCTTTCCGTCGGCGCGGACGTGCGTGAGGGCGCCCGTCGAGGCGAGCCACACGGTGTGGTCGGTGTCGACGGCGAGGCCGTACGGCGAGCCGAGCCCGGAACCCGTCGCGGGCGCGCCCTGGACCGGGGCCGTGTTCCCCGTGCCCGCGACGATGCTCAGGGTTCCGTCGCGGACGGCGAGGAGGTAGCCGCCGCCGTCGGCGACGTAGGTCGTCGCCCCGTCCACGGCCACGTCGTTGGGCTGGACGAAGGTCGAGGCCGTCGCCGGACCGGGGGTGGGACGTCCCGACGCGCCCGGGATGCCCGCCAGGACCGTGGTCGTGCCGTCCGCGGCCCGCCGCCAGACGGCGCGCCGCGGGGAGCTGACCCAGGTGAGCGCGCCGTCGACGACGGTGGCGTTGCTGGGGCTGGTGACGGGTGTCCCCGAGGTCCCGCCCGCCAGCACGGTCGCGGCGTACCCGACCGGGCCCGCGGCCTGGGCGGGAGCGACGGCGGTCGCGGCCGCGAGGGTCAGCAGGAGGACGGCGGCACCGCGGCGAGCGGTGCGACGGGCCCTCCTGGTGCGGAACACGGTGGATCATCGACGCGGCCCCGTTGCGCCTTCAACTTCATCGCCCGTTCGGCCGCGACCGTGTCCCGGTTCAGGGCTGCACGAGCACCCGCACCGGGTTCCCGTCCCGCTCGTGCAACCGGCGGATCCCCTCCTGCACGTCCTCCAGCGGCACGACGGCGCTGACGGACCGGGACAGGTCGAGCCGGCCGCCGGCGACGAGCCGCGCGAGCGTCCCGATGTCGGAGTTCTTGTAGCCGAGGTGACCGAGGGCCTTCTTGCGGGACAGGTTGAACGCCAGGGACGTGCCGAGGGAGATCTCCTGGCCGGACAGCCCGACACCGACGACGCGACCGCGCGGAGCGAGCATCGCGAGCCCCTGCTCGAACGTGGTCTTGAGGCCGACCGCGTCGAACGCGACGTCGAGGAGGTGGCCGTCGGTGGCCTCGGCGATCTCCTGCCGCAGGTCGGGGTCGGCCGGGTCGAGGGCGAGGTCGGCTCCGACGGCGAGGGCGCGTTCGCGGACCGCGGGGTCGAGGTCGACGGCGACGACGGGCACCGCACCGACGAGCCGGGCGAGCTGCACGAGGTGCGTCCCGACCCCGCCGACGCCCCACACGCCGACGGCCTCGCCGGGCTGGACGGCGGCGGTGTGCACGACGGCGCCGAACGGGGTGGAGACGGCGTCGGCGAGCAGGGCGGCCTGGTCGAGCGGAACCCCGTCGGGCACGCGGGTCAGCCCGCCGGCCTCGGCGAGGGTGAACTCCGCCCAGGCGCCGTCGTAGGCGAAGGCCATGAGCAGGACGTCGTCGCAGTTGGTGAGGTCCCCGCGGCGGCAGCGGTCGCAGCGCCGGCACGGCCTGCCGGCGGCCGGCACGACGCGGTCCCCGACGGCCCACCCCGTGACCCCCTCGCCGACCGCGGCGATGGTTCCCGAGGCCTCGTGCCCCTGCGTGATGGTTTCCGGGCCGCGGGGATCGGTGAACGTCCCCTCCAGCAGGCCGAGGTCGGAGTGGCAGATCCCGCAGTAGGCGACGTCGATCAGGACCTGCCCCGGTCCGGGCGTCGGGACGGGAACCTCCTCGACCGTCATCGTCCGCGTCGGGACGTGCAGGCGCTGGGCTCTCATGGTGGCGGGGATCACGGCGTTCCTCCTGGGGTGGTGGTCCAGAACTCCTCGAGCATCCTCGCGAACTCCTCGGCCCGTTCGATCTGCGGCATGTGACCGGTCGCGGGGAACAGGTGGGTGCGGGCGTGGGGGAGGGCGCGGCGCGCGGCGTCGAGGTGGGCCGCGGGCAGGATGCGGTCCTGCTCGCCCCACACGACGAGGGTCGGGACGGGGTTCGCCGCGGCGCCGCGCAGGAGCCGGCGGCGCCACCCGCGGCGCACCCCGACCGGGGTTCCCAGCGAGCGCGCCGTCTCGTGCATGACCCGGGCGCCGTGGGGTCGTCGGCTCAGCGCCTCGGCGCGGGCGACGCGGTCGGCGGTGACGAGGTCGCGGTCGTGGAACACCGCGCGCAGCGTCCGGCGCGACGCCTCGGCGCTGGGTTCGAGCAGGCGCCGCGCGAGGACCGGGACGGTCAGCAGCCGCAGGGCCACGGTGACCTCGCGGCCGAAACCCGCCGGGTCCGCGAGGGCGAGCGTCCGCACCCGCTCGGGGTGGTCGACGGTGAACTGCAGCGCGACGGCCCCGCCGAGGGAGTTCCCGACGACGTGCGCCGGGACGTCAATCCCGACCGCGTCGGCGAACGCCGCGACGAAGGCCGCGAGGCGCGGGACGCTGTTCGGGACCGGCAGCGGGTCACTGCCGCCGAACCCCGCGAGGTCGACAGCCCAGCACCGGAACTTCCCCGACAGGAGTTCCACCTGCTCGTCGAAGTCCTCCAGGCTGCAGCCGATCCCGTGCAGCAGCAGGACGGGGTCACCCTCGCCCTGCACGCGGTACCGGGCGCGCAGACCGTCGCCGAACGCGACGGTGCGAGGGTCGGCGAGGATCACGAGAACTCCAGCGCGCGGTCGTCGACCCGGCGGTGCTTCAGCGTCCAGCGGTCCGCGGGGTAGTTCTGCCGCAGGCGCCACGGGCTCGCGACCCCCTGCTGCGGAAGCCGTCCCGCGGCCCGCCGCACGTACCCGGAGTCGAGGTCGATGAGCGGCCGCCGCTGCGGGTCGGTGGGGGTTCCCGGGCGCACGACGCGGTGGCCGCGCCGGTCCATGAGGTCCAGCAACCGGCAGACGTGCTCGGTCACCAGGTCGACCTTCAGCGTCCACGAGGCGTTGGTGTACCCGAGGGCGAAGGCGAAGTTCGGGATCCCGGACAACATCATCCCCCGGTACACGACGGACTGCGCCGGGTCGACCCGCTCGCCGTCGACCGCGAGCCCCATCCCGCCGAGGAACAGCAGGTCCAGGCCGGTGGCGGTGACGACGACGTCCGCACCGAGTTCCCGGCCCGAGGCGAGCCGGATCCCGTCGCGGGTGAAGGTGTCGATCCCGTCGGTCACGACGGAGGCCCGGTCCGAGCGCAGGGCGCGGAACAGGTCGCCGTCGGGGACGAAGCAGACGCGCTGGTCCCACGGGTCGTACCGGGGCGTGAAGTGGCGGTCGACGTCGAAGTCCGCGGGGAGCTTCGCGGCGACCTTGCTGCGCAGCCACTCGCGCGCCTTCTGGGGTCGACGCCGGCTGAACTGGTACGTCGCGGTCGCCAGCGCCACGTGCTTGGCGCGCACGAGGGGGTAGGAGATCCTCTCCGGAACCCTGCCGCGCAACCGGTCGGCGAGGTGGTCGCGCGAGGACAGGCCGAGGACCCAGCTGGGGGAGCGCTGCAGCATCGTCACGTGCTCGGCGTCGCGGGCGAGGTTCGGGACGAGGGTCACCGCGGTGGCACCGCTGCCGATGACGACGAAGCGCTTCCCGCTCGCGTCGAGGTCCGCCGGCCAGTGCTGCGGGTGGACGACGCGGCCGCCGGCCGCGGTGAACTCCTCGGTCCCGGGGAACTCCGGTGTGAAACCCCGGTCGTAGCGGTAGTAGCCGGTGCAACTGAGGAGGAACCCGCAGGTGAGGGTGGCCCGTTCCGTGCCGCCGTCGGCCGCGGGCCGCTCGACGACGACGGTCCAGCGGGCGGCCGCGGTGGAGAACTCCGCGGAGACGACGCGGTGGTGGAACCGGATCCGTTCCTCCACCCCGAACTCGCGCGCGGTGTCCTTCACGTACTCCCGGATCGAGGCCCCGTCGGCGATGGCCTTGCCGCCGCGCCACGGCCGGAAGGAGTACCCGAGGGTGTACATGTCCGAGTCCGAACGGACGCCGGGGTAGCGGAACAGGTCCCAGGTGCCGCCGATCGCCCCGCGCGACTCCAGGACGGCGAACGTCGTCCCGGGCCGTCGCCGCACGAGCTGGCAGGCGGCCCCGACGCCGGACAGGCCGGCCCCCACCACGAGGACGTCGAGGTGCTCGGTCGCTGCGTCGCTGTCCACGGCGACCACTGTTCAACGCCCTGTCGAGTCTGTCAACAGGGTGTCGAACGACGCGGCGCGCACTAGAGTCGGGCCGGTGAGCGAGCCCACCGCCGTCGTCCGGGGCCGCCGCACGTCCCGCCCCCGCGGGGACGAGCGCGAACGCGGCATCCTCGACACCGCCGAGCGGTTGCTGGGCGAGAAGTCCTACACCGACATCTCCGTCGACGACCTCGCCCGCGGTGCCGGCCTGTCCCGGCCCACCTTCTACTTCTACTTCCCGTCCAAGGAAGCGGTGCTGCTGGCGCTGCTCGACCGCGTGGTCGCGGAGGCGCGGGCCCACCGCGACGAGGCCGTCTCCTCGCCCGCGGGGGACGTCGAGACGCGCTGGCGCGCGGTCATCGGGGCCATCGCCCGGACGTTCCGCTCCCACCTCGCGGTGACGCTCGCCGCGGCCGAGGCCCGCGCGACCAGCACCGCGGTCCGCGAGGTGTGGAACGGCGTGATGGAGCGGTTCGTCGAGGAGACCGCCGCCGAGATCGAGGCCGAACGGTCCCGCGGCACCGCGCCCGAGGGTCCCCCGGCCCGCGACCTGGCGGTCGCCCTGAACTGGATGAACGAGCGGGTCCTGCACTCCGCCTTCGCCGGGGAGGAACCCGGGCTGGCGGCCGACGACGTGGTCGAGGTGCTGCTGACGGTGTGGCTGCGGACGATCTACGGCGGTCGCGTCCCCTAGCCGGGCGGTCGATCCGGGAACCGGTGCACCCCGGACGGCGCATCGGCCGGTGCCCCGGGGCAGCCGAGGAACCACCGTGCGTGCTGTCGTCCCTCCGGCCCGCCGCGAGCTGGTCCACGCGGTCGCCGTCGTCCTCGCGGCGGCCGTCGTCGTCCTGTCGTCCTGGTCGCTCGGCTCCCTGACCGGGGCCGTGCAGGCCGGGCTCGCCGCGCAGCTGCTCACCTGGTTGCCCACCGCGGCCGCCACGACGGCTTGGGCGCAGCGCCGGCTCGGTGGTGGTGACCCGACGGGCCGGACCGCGGTGCGCACGGGGGTCCTCGCCCTGGGCGTCGCGACGGCGACCGTGGCGACGGGGGTGGGGTTCCTCTACCCCGTCGTCCTGGGGATCCTGCTGTCCCGCAGCCTCCAGGTCGAGCCGCAGCGGCGTGCCCTGCTGACCTCCGCGCTCCTCGTGCTCGCAGGCTCGGTGCTCGTGCAGGTGGTCGCCCGGCGGTGCCAGGTCGACCCCGTCTTCACCGGGGCCGCCGGCGACCTGAGCGCGGCCGTCCTCGCCGTGCTGGCGGTCGTCGGTCTGTCCGACACCGTGCGCCTGGCCCGCGCGCACCGCGACGCGGCCGACGCGCTGGCCCGGGAGCAGGCCGAGCACGGCGCGGAACTCCTGCACGCCGCCACGCACGACGCCCTCACGGGGCTGCTCAACCGGCGCGGGCTCCTCGCCGCCCTCGAGGGGACCAGCGGCCGCGGGCTCGTCTACCTCGACCTCGACGGCTTCAAACCCGTCAACGACCGCTACGGCCACGACGCCGGCGACGACCTGCTCGTGCAGGTGGCCCACCGGTTCCGGGCGGTCGTCCGCGAGGAGGACCTCGTCGCCCGCCTCGGCGGGGACGAGTTCGTCGTCGTCGTCGCCACGAGCGACCCCGTGGCGGTGGCGCGCGTCGCCGACGCCCTCGTCGCCGCGCTGGCCCCTCCCCTCGACGTCCTGGGGCACCGTGTCGTCGTGGGCGCGGGTGCGGGGTGGGCGACACAGGCCGGGCCCGTTGCGGCGCAGGACCTCCTGCGCGCCGCGGACGTCGCGATGTACGAGCGCAAGCGCAGCCGGCGCGCCAGCGCGACGGGGCCCGCCTTCACCTCCGGGCCGCGGGAGCCGATGGACCAGACGTGACCTCCGCCTCGCGCCGTCCCGTCGCCCGGTTCCGCCGACCCGCCACCTGGCTGCTCGCGATGTCCCTGCCGGTCGGGATCGTCGCGGGGGCTGCGTCCGCCCACGCGGTGGCCCCCTACGACTACGCACCGGTCGCCGCACCCGCACCCGTCACCGGCCTCACCGCGCCGAGTGCCGTCGTCGTCGACGGCAACGGGGCCGTGTACGTGGCCGAGTCCGGCGCGAGCGTCGTCAAGAAGATCGCGCTCGACGGCACGGTCACCGTCGTGGCCGGCGTCGACGGCACCGCGGGTCTCCCCGCCGACGGGAAGTTCGGCACCCCGGTGGGTCTCGCGCTCTCGCCCGACGGCAAGACGCTCTACGTCTCGGACACGGGGAACGACGTCGTCGTCAAGGTGGACACCGCGGCCACGACGCCGCCGACGACCCTGACGGTGGTGGCCGGTGTCGTCGGCAACCCCGGCGCCCCCTCGAACGCCCCGGGGACGTCGTCCAAGCTGAACAATCCCTCGGGCCTGGCGACCGACGCGGCCGGGAACCTCTACATCGCGGACAAGGACAACCACCAGGTCGAGAGGCTCGCCACGTCGGGCGCCCTCAGGATCGTCGCGGGGAACGGCAGCGCCGCCGCCGCCAAGCCCGGTGCAGCCACGTCGTCCCCGTTGAACAAGCCCTCCGCCGTGGCCGTCGACGCGTCCGGGAACCTCCTCGTCGCCGACGCCGGGAACCGCACCGTCGACAAGGTCGACCCCCTCTCCGGCGTGCTGTCCGTCGTCGGCAGCACGGGTTCCACCGGGTCGCCGACGGCGCTGTCGGTCGACCTGTCCGGCACCGTGTTCCTCGCCGACCCCTCCGTGGGTGGTCTGAAGAAGATGACCGGCGGTGCCGTCTCGGTCGTCGCGATCGACCCGGCCGCGATGGCGAACCCCGCCGCCGTCGCGACGACGCTCGGCGGGAACCTCTGGCTGGCCGACGGTGCTCAGGTCGCGCAGTTCGCCTCCACCGCACCGTCCGACGCGCCGCGCATCACCTCGGCACCGCCGGCCGCGGCCGCCGTCGGCAAACCCTTCTCCTTCCAGTTCACCGCGTCGGGCACCCCGACGCCGCAGTGGTCCTTCGTCGACGCGACGGCGCCGACGGGCCTGACCCTCGGGGCGGGGACGGGTGTCCTGTCCGGCACGCCGACCACCGCGGGCACCACGACGTTCACCGTCCGGGCCTCCAACGGCAAGGGGCACTTCGACCAGGTCGTCACGCTCACCGTCGGAACCCTGCCGGCCGCCCCGTCCGCCCCGACCGCGGTCGCCGGCGACGGCAAGGCGGTCGTGACGTGGAAACCCGCCGCGGCCGCCACCGGGGCGGGTGCGGCAGCCGCTGCCGTCACCGGCTACGTCGTCACCCCCGTCAAGGACGGCGTTCCCGGAACCCCGGTGACGTTCGCCGCGACGCAGTCCTCGACGCAGGTGCTCACCGGCCTGGCGAACGGGTCGAAGTACACGTTCACGGTGGCCGCGAAGAACTCCTTCGGCACCGGCGCGGACTCCACGGCGTCCACGGCCGTCACGCCGTACGCGACCGTCCGCAAACCCGTCCTCGATGTCCCGCAGAGCCGCCTGTCCGGCAAGGACCGCATCGAGACGTCGGTGAAGTCGTCCACGACGCTGTTCCCGACCGCGGCGTCGGCCGGTGCCGTCGTGGTGTCTGCGTCGACGAAGTACGCCGACGCCCTCGCCGGGGCCCGCCTGGCGTCCGCGACCGCCGCGCCGCTGCTGCTCACGGAGTCGGACAAGCTCACGGCCGCGACGGGCACCGAGATCTCGCGCGTGCTGGCACCGGGCGGGACGATCTACGTCCTCGGCGGCAGCGGCACGGTCTCCACGGCCGTGGAGAACGCCCTCACCGCGCTGTCCCCGAACTTCACGGTCAAGCGCCTCGCCGGGGACGACCGGTACGAGACCGCGGCCCGCATCGCCGACGAGGTCGCCGCGCAGGCGCCGGGCACGGACACCGCGCCGGTCTACCTCGCCAACGGCGTGAACTTCCCCGACGGCCTGGCCGTCTCGGCGCTCGCCGCCCGCACGGGCGGGGTGGTCCTGCTGACCGACGGCGCGACCCTGCCGGCCGCCACGAAGGCCGCCCTGCAGGCGAAGGACCCGGGCGCCACGCGCGTCGTCCCCGTGGGCGGGGCGGCGGCCGCTGCCGCGGCGGCCCTGTCCGCCGCCGGGGGCAGCGCGTCCCGTGCGATCGTGGGGGTGGACCGCTTCGACACCGCCGCCCTCGTCGCGCAGCGCTTCACGGGCGCGGCCGGCGGCACCAAGGTCGTCGGGGTGGCCACGGGGGACAACTGGCCGGACGCGCTCGTGGGCTCCGCCGCCGTCGGCCTCCTCGGAGGCCCGCTGCTGCTGACCTCCGGTCCGGACCTGGCGCCCGCCGCCCGGTCGGCGCTGGCCGGCCTCAACGCGGCCAAGCCGCTCACCACGGGTGTCGTCTTCGGCGGGGAGCCGTCGGTGCCGGCTGCGGCGTACGCCTCCCTCGGGAAGTCCATCGCCCAGGACTGACGGTGCCGGCGTCCCGGCCGGTGGTGCACCGGCCGGGGCGCTGGACTAGCGTTGGCTCATGGACGCCGAGCGCCCCCTGTTCTGCGAGCAGCTGTCCTGCGCGCCTCCGGGCTCGGAGGGCACCGTCCCGTCGACCGCCCTGCACGCGGGGGTGGACCGGTGAGCGGGCCCACGACCGAGAGCGCGAGCACGTCCGCGGACGAGATCGCCGCCGAGTACGCCGAGGCCCGTGAGCGCGTGGCGGAGTTCCGCCGGGACGCGCAGGAGGACCCGGCGTCGGCCATCTACCCGCACGCCGACGAGACCGAGGTCGACCTGTCGGCCGTGATCGACGGGGTGCTGCGCAAGCCCCTGGTGGTGACGCGGGGCGGTGCGGAGGCCGCCGTGATCGTGTCCGTGGACTTCTTCAACCGCGCCCACGCGGCCGTCGAGCTCCTCGAGGACGACGCCACCGAGTAGCCCCTCCGGGGGCGCCCGCCGCGTCGCCGTCCTGTGTTTCGGTACAAGGGTCCAGTAGCGTGAGAACGTTGCCTCGGTACCCTTGGTCGAATGCCGTACCCCTCGCGAACGGAACCTGACCGACAGCGGACCCCCTCCGCGGCGACGGGCGGAGGCCCGCGGTGAAGGGCGGGGCCCGGGCGGGTCGCCGTCGGCTGCGGGTCGACGACGTCACCGTCGTCGACCGCTCCATGCTCCACCGCGCCATCGGCGGGACCGTCGTGGGCAACACGATGGAGTGGTACGACATCGGCATCTACGGCTACCTGGCCGTGACGATGGGGCGGGTGTTCCTGCCCGGTGCCGACCCGGGGATGCAACTCCTGTTCAGCCTCGGGGTGTTCGCCTCGACGTACCTCGCGCGGCCGATCGGCGGGGTGTTCTTCGGGCGCCTCGGCGACCGCGTCGGACGGCAGAAGGTCCTCGCCGCCACGCTCATCCTCATGGCCAGCGCCACGTTCCTCATCGGCGTCCTGCCGGACCACGGGGCCGTCGGTGCGCTGGCCCCCGTGCTGCTCGTCGTCCTCAAGCTCATCCAGGGTTTCTCCACCGGCGGTGAGTACGCCGGCGCGACGACCTTCGTCAGCGAGTACGCCCCGGACGCCCGGCGCGGTTTCTTCGGCAGCCTGCTGGACTTCGGCAGCTACCTGGGTTTCGCGCTCGGCGCCGCCGTCGTGACGGTCGTGCAGCTGAGCACCACCGGTGAGCAGATGCTCGACTGGGCCTGGCGCATCCCGTTCCTGTTCGGTGGCGTGATCGGTTCCGTCGCCGTCTACTTCCGCCTGAAGATCGAGGAGTCGCCGGCGTTCCAGGCGACCCAGGACGAGCACGAGGCGTCGTCGGACGCGCGGGCCGAGGCCGAGGGTCGGCCGAAGAACTCCCTGCAGCTCGTGCGCCGGCACTGGCGGCCCATGGTCATCGCGGTCGCCCTCGTGGCCGCTGCGAACAGCGTCGGGTACGCCCTGACGAGCTACATGCCCACCTACCTCACCGACTCCCTCGGCTACGACCCGCTGCACGGGACGCTCCTGACGATCCCCGTGCTCGTCGTGCTCGCGCTCTTCCTGCCCGTCGCGGGCCGCGTCTCCGACCGCGTCGGGCGTCGGCCGGTCATGTGGTTCGGCGGTGGCTGGATGATCGTCCTGGGCCTGCCGATCTTCTGGCTCATCGGCCGCGGGGACGTCGTCACCACGCTCGTCGGCCTCGTGATGCTGGCCGTGCCCGTCGCCTGCTGGGTGGCGTGCCAGGCCTCCGCGCTGCCGGCGCTGTTCCCGACGTCGAGCCGCTACGGCGGCATGGGGATCTCCTTCAACGTGGCCGTCGCGGTGTTCGGCGGGACGACCCCGCTCATCGTCGAGGCGCTGGTGCAGGCCACCGGCAACGACCTCGTCCCGGCCGTCTACCTCATGGCCACCTCCGTCGTCGGCGCGATCGGGGTGTTCTTCATGCGCGAGTCCGCCCAGCGGCCGCTGCCGGGAGCGATGCCGAGCGTCGCCTCGGAGGAGGAGGCGCACGAACTCGTCGCCACCCAGGACGAGAACCCGCTGTTCGACGTCGCGGAACTGCCGTTCCCGGCGTCGTCCGGTGACGGGGTGCGGTCGGGCTCCACGCCTGCTTGAGTGTGCAACCAGCAGGTCGGCGTCCGCCCGGCCGCGGGGGGAGCAGCGCGATGGCCGCCACGGGAGGCAGCACGGGGTACGTGAACCCGACGGGGGACTTCCGCCGGGACCAGCGCTACCTCGAGACGCGCATCACCGCCGACGGCCGGGACGGCTGGCCGGTGGAGGCGGGCAGGTACCGGCTCGTCGTGAGCCGGGCCTGCCCGTGGGCCAACCGGGCGATCATCGTGCGCCGCCTGCTCGGCCTCGAGGACGCCCTGTCGATGGGCATCTGCGGACCGACCCACGACGAACGCTCGTGGACGTTCGACCTCGACCCCGACGGCCGGGACCCGGTGCTCGGGATCGAGCGGCTGCAGGAGGCGTTCTTCGCCCGCGTCCCCGGCTACGACCGCGGCATCACCGTCCCCGCGATCGTCGACGTCCCGACCGGCCAGGTCGTGACGAACGACTTCCCGCAGATCACGATCGACCTCTCGCTGGAGTGGACGCAGTTCCACCGCGAGGGGGCTCCGCAGCTCTACCCCGAGCACCTGCGCGAGGAGATCGACGCGGTGAACCGGGACGTGTTCCGCGACGTCAACAACGGCGTCTACCGGGCGGGTTTCGCGGGCACGCAGGAGGCGTACGAGAAGGCGTACGACCGGCTGTTCTCCCGGCTCGACGCGCTGTCGGAGCGGTTGTCGACCCAGCGGTACCTCGTGGGGGACACCATCACCGAAGCCGACGTGCGCCTGTTCACCACGCTCGCCCGGTTCGACCCCGTCTACCACGGGCACTTCAAGTGCAACCGGCAGAAGCTGTCCGAGATGCCGGTGCTGTCGGCCTACTTCCGCGACCTCTACCAGACCCCGGGGTTCGGCGACACCACCGACGTCGAACACATCAAGGCGCACTACTACGTCGTGCACCGCGACATCAACCCAACGGGCGTCGTGCCCGCCGGCCCGGACCTGTCGTCCTGGCTGGAACCGCACGGCCGGGAAGGACTGGGCGGCCGGCCGTTCGGCGACGGCACCCCGCCGCCCCCTCCCGTCCCCGCCGAGGTCGTCCCGGCCGGTCACGCCCCGCAGGCCGGCTGACGGAGCCGGTCAGACGCCGCCGAGCACCGCGCCGGGGGAGTCGTCGCGGTCCCGGGCGGCGAGGAGGGCGGCGACCAGGGCGGCGACGGGCTGCGGCCGCTGGTGCCAGTACCCCTGCGCCAGCGGGCACCCGAGGGCGACCAGCGCGTCCTCCTGCTCCCCGGTCTCCACGCCCTCGGCGATGACGACGAGCCCGAGGTCCCCCGACATCCGCAGCAGGCCCGCGAGCAGGGCGCGGCGCCGGTCGCTCACGGTCAGCTGCGCGGTGAAGTGCGCGTCGAGCTTGAGGAAGTCGGCGGGCATCGTGTCGAGCTGGCTGAGCGCGGAGTAGCCCGTCCCGAAGTCGTCGATGGCGACTCTCACGCCGACGGCGCGCAGTTCCTCCAGGGTGTCGCGGGTGGCGTCGGAGGCCGACTCGACGGTGCTCTCGGTGACCTCCACGACGAGCCCCGACAGGGGCCAGCCGGTCTCGGCGGCCGTGGCCAGCAGGTCGGGCACGAAGCCGGGGTCGACGAGGTGGCGTCCGGAGGCGTTGACGGTGAGGAACAGGTCGGCGCCGGTGGCCTCCCGCAGCAGGACCGCGTCCGCGCAGGCCCGGCGCGTCACGACGCGGTCGAGGTCGCCGATGAGGTCGTTGGCCTCGGCCAGCGGGATGAAGACCGCGGGGGATACCGGGCCGCGCACGGGGTGCGTCCAGCGGGCCAGGGCCTCGACCCCGACGAAGCGGGTCGCGTCGGGGCCGACCCCCGGCACCACGACGGGTTGCAGCACGACGTCGAGGGCGTGCGCGTCGAGCGCCGTCCGCAGGTCCTCCAGGAGGTCGTCGTCGGCACCGCCGGCGACGGCGACCCGGCCGCGACCCCCGGCCTTCGCCTCGTACAGCGCGGTGTCCGTGCGCCGCAGCAGGGTTCCGGGGTCCTCGGCCGCCCGCAGCTGCGCCACGCCGACGGACAGCCCGGTCGGGGCGGCCTCGGCGCGCAGGGCCTGCGCGAGTTCCTCCGCGCGAGCGAGGTCGGCGCCGGGCAGGACGACGGCGAACTCGTCACCGCCGTGCCGGGCCAGGGCCGCGGCCGGTGCGAGGGTGTGCAGGCGCGAGGACAGGCGCTCGGCGAGGTCGGCGAGGAGTTCGTCGCCGGCGGTGTGGCCGCCCTGGTCGTTGACCTGCTTGAAGTGGTCGAGGTCGACGAGCGCCAGCGACAGCGGGGCGCCCGTGCGGTGGGCCGTGGCGACGGACTCCTCGAGCCGCTCGTCGAGGCCGCGGCGGTTCAGCAGGTCGGTGAGGCTGTCGCGGGTGCCGTGCGCGGCGCGCTGGACGAGGCGGCCGATGACGGCCACGACCGCGACCTGGACGGTCATGACGGCGCCGACGACCCCGGGTTCGACCCCGCGCCAGAGCAGGCTGCCGGCGACGGCCGTGAGCAGCCACGCGGTGTGGACCAGCGCGGCCCGCCGGGCGAAGAAGTAGAGGTTGTCGACGGCGCAGAACACGAAGACGCCGGCCACGCCCAGCGCGGTGACGTCGTCGCGGCACAGGACGACGGCGGCGGCCACGAACGCGGCCCCCTGGGCGACGACGAGGTCGAACGCCCCGCGCGGCAGGTTCCTGCCCCACAGGAGCAGGACCGAGCCGACCGCCACGGCGATGGCGGCGAGGGCGAGGATCGCCGCGCTGCGCCAGTCGGGGGCGGACCAGGACCCCGACGTCACGAGGATCGCGGCCGTGCCGCCCGCCACGTAGAAGGCGCCCGTCGTGTACGCCATGAGCCGAGGTGTCGCCACCTCGGGGACCCCACGCGAGAGCACAGCCACGCCACACCATCGGCGCACCCCGCCCGATCCTTGACCCTGTGCACGGGTCGATCGGGCGCGGGTCTCAGGGCAGGGGGCCCGCCCGGTGCAGGGCGAACCACACGACCTTCCCCGTCCCCGGTCCGTCGGCCCCGTCCACGCGGTGGCACCCCCAGGCGTCCGCGGCGACCTCGACGAGCTGCAGACCGCGGCCGGAGAGCGCGTCGGGATCGGTCGGCAGCACCTCGGGCAGCCGGTCGTTCTCGTCGGCCACCTCCACCAGCAGGCGGTCGGCCGAACTGGACACCTGCAGCCGGATGTCGCTGCGGCCGTGGGTCACGGCGTTCGTCACGAGTTCGCTCACGAGGAGTTCGGCGGTGTCGACGGCGTCCTCGTCCCAGCCGTCCGCCGGCGCCAGCTGCCGCACGACCCTGCGCGCGGCCGCCGCGGACCCGGGCGAGCAGGCCAGCACGACGACGCGTGAACTGCCCACCGCCTCGGCGTGGGCGAGGTGCTCGCCGCCCGCCGCTCCGGCCGCGGTGGCGTGCCCGCCGACGCCGACGAGCAGGATCGTGCGGTCGTCGTCGGGAACCCCGCCGCCGCTGCGCCCCAGCCGTTCGCACAGGTCCTGGGCCCGGAAGCGCTGCGGGTCGTCGAGGGTCCGTCCGAAGGCGACGAGCATCTGCTCCAGGTCGGACTCGCGGTCCTCCACCACTCCGTCGGTCACCAGGGCCAGGAGGCTGCCAGGGGCCAGCACCGCGCGGTGCTCGGTGCGCGACTGGGAGGCGTCGACGCCCAGCAGCAGGTCGTCGACACCGGAGTCGCGCAGGACCTCGACCCCGCCGTCGGGGCGGCGCACGAGCGGCGGCGGGTGGCCGGCGTTGGCCCACCGCACGTCCAGCGCACCGCTCGGCTCGAGGGTCGCGGTCGCCAGGACCGCCGTGGCCAGGGTCCCGGGTTCGAGGGCGGCGACGACGGCGTCGAGCCGGTCCAGCAACCGCGCCGGGCCGTCGTCGCTGTCCCAGGCCAGCCCGCGCAGCATCGTGCGCAGCCGGGTCATGGCGGCCGCGGCCCGGGCGTCGTGCCCGGCGACGTCACCGATGGCGAGCAGCAGGTCCCCGCGGGACCGGGTGAGCACGTCGTACCAGTCGCCCCCGATGCTCGCGCCCGCCTGCACGGGCTGGTAGCTGACGCCGAGGTCGAGGCCGTCGACGGCGGGCAGGTGTGACAGGACCCCGCGCTGCAGCTCCTGGGCGAGCCCGACGACGAGCGCGGTCGCCTGGTCCTCGCGGTGCCGGGACACGACCCGGTGCAGCGACGGCGCGCAGTGCGCGGCGAACACCTCCAGGAGGGTCTCCTCCTGCTCGTCGAACGCGCCCGGGGCGACCCAGGAGACCGCCAGCGACCCGTACGTCTCGTCGGCGACGTGCAGGGGCAGCAGGGCCCACCGGGCGCGACCGGTGACGTCGACGACGTCGGCCATGCGCGGGTGCACGGCGAGCGCCGCCTCGCGGTCCGGGACCAGGTAGGTGCGCCCCTCGCGGGCGGCCCGGCACGCCGGCAGGGGGCTGTCGTGGGGTTCGTAGGAGAACCGGGAGCGCAGCTCGCTGCCGAAGGACGTCGCCAGCACGAGTTCCCAGCCGCCGTCCTGCGCCCGGGTCACCAGGCCGCAGCCCGCCGACCCCAGGATCCGCAGCCCGTGGTCGGTGAGGGCGTGCAGGACGTCCTCGAGGGTGGCGGCCGCGCTGAGGCGCACGGCGAAGTCCGCCAGGTCCTCCCAGACCGACCGCGCACCGACCATCACGACTCCCTGTCGTCGGGCGGCGGGCCCTCCACGGGTCCTCGTCCGTCAACCCAAGAGCAGACCACACCGAGGGCACGGACGCCCGGTGTGCTGGGAGGTTCCTGGACCCTCGGTGCGGCACCCGACGGCGCGACGCCTGGACGGCGTCGGCGGGGACGACGCCGAACCCCGCGCGGGGTTCGGGCATCGGACGTGCAGCAGGTGGACGCGGGGCCGACGTCGGTGCGCGGGGGCGGAGGTGGAGGCCGCGACGTCAGCGGATCAGAAACGGAGAGGCCCCTCAACATGGGAGAGATTGCTCCGCTTCGCTAGGGTCGAGGGGTGCCCCCCGACCGCCCCCTGCGCCGCGACGCCGAACGCAACCGCCGACGGCTCGTCGAGTGCGCCGCGGACCTCATGTCCCGCAAGGGTCTGGACGTCTCCTACGACGCGATCGCGCGCGAGGCCGAGATGGGCGTCGGGACCGTCTACCGCCGCTTCCCCGACCGGCAGGACCTGCTCGACGCCGTCTTCGGCGACCACGTCGACACCGTCTGCGCCCTCGCCGAGGAGGCCGCGCGCGAGGAGGACCCCTGGCGCGGGATCGTCGGCTTCTTCGAGCGGCAGCTCGAGCTCGAGGCCGCCAACCCGGCCCTGGGTCGTGCCGTGCGGGGCGAGGACGGCTCGCCCGCCGTCGTGCGCCGCGCCCACGAGCGCATGACCCCCGTCGTCCGCGACCTGCTCGCCCGCGCCGTCGCCGCCGGTGAGGTGCCCCCCGGCGTCACCCCCGTCGACCTCGTCGCCGTCCACCGGATGGTCGGCAGCGTGCTCGACGCCTCCCGCGCCAGTGCGCCGGAGCTGTGGCGGCGGGCGCTCGCCGTCGCGCTCGCCGGGCTGCGGCACGCCGACCTGCCCGGACCGGCCCCCACCGACGACGTGGTCGAGACCCTCTTCGGCCGCGCCCCCACGACCCCCGGAGGAACCCCGTGAACCCCGCCCTGCCCGCCGACCTCCTCGCCGTCCTGCGCGACCGCGCGCTCTGCTTCGTCACCACGCTGATGCCGGACGGGTCGCCCCAGGTCAGCCAGACCTGGGTCGACACCGACGGCGAGCACGTCGTCGTGAACACCGTCGAGACCCACCAGAAGGCGCGCAACCTGCGCCGCGACCCCCGGGTGGCCGTCGGCGTCGCCGACCCGGCGAACCCGATGCGGTCCTGGGCCGTGCGGGGCCGGGTGGTCTCGATGACCACGGACGGGGCGGACGAGCACCTCGACGGGTTGTCGCAGCGCTACCTCGGCCGCCCCTACCCCGGCTTCGGCGGGTCGGGCGGTGCGCGCGTCGTCGTCACCGTCGAGGTCGAGCACCTGCACACGCCCTGAGGCCGGACGCGGGAACGGCGCCGTCCCGTGCGGGGCGGCGCCGTTCCTCAGCGGAGCACGTCAGACGCGGACGACCATCTTGCCGGTGTTCGCGCCGCGCATCATCGACAGGAACGCCTCGACGGAGTTCTCGATCCCGTCGACGACGGTCTCGTCGAACACGACCTTCCCCTCGGCGAACCAGCCGGTCATGCGCTCGCGGAACTCGCCGGCGAGGTGGGCGTGGTCGCCCACGATGAACCCGCGCAGCGTCAGCTTCTTGGCGACGAGCTGGAAGAGGTTCTCCGGGCCGGCGGCGCGCTCGGTGCTGTTGTACGCCGAGATCGCCCCGCAGAGGGCGGCGCGGCCGTGCGGGTTGAAGGTGTCGATCGCCGCGGCCAGGTGGTCGCCGCCGACGTTGTCGAAGAAGACGTCGACCCCGTCCGGGACGACGGTCGGCAGCTGCTCGCGGATCGGGGCGTCCTTGTAGTTCACGGCCGCGTCGTACCCGTACTTGGAGGTGAGCAGGTCCACCTTCTCGGCCGAACCGGCCGAGCCGACGACGCGGCCCGCGCCGAGCAGCCGTGCGATCTGGCCGACGGCGGTGCCGACGGCACCCGCTGCGCCGGAGACGAAGACGGTGTCGCCCTCCTGCAGGTGCGCGACGTCGACGAGGCCGGCGTAGGCCGTCAGGCCCGTCATGCCGAGGATGCCGAGGTGGACCGAACTGGGGGCGCCGGGGACGTCGGAGACCGCGCGGAACTCCGCGGCCGGGCCCTGGGCCACGTCGCGCCAGCCGAGGTTGTGCACGACGAGGGTGCCCTCCGGCAGGTCGGCGCTGTTCGAGGCGACGACGCGGCCGACGGCACCACCGGTCATCGTCTCGCCCAGCACGTACGGCGGGACGTAGCTCTTGGCGTCGTTCATGCGCCCGCGCATGTACGGGTCGACGGAGGTGAACTCGTTCTGGACGCGGACCTCGCCGTCGGCGAGCTCGGGCAGCTCGACCTGGACGGTGCGGAAGTCCTCCGGCGTCGGCCAGCCCTTCGGGCGGGAGACGAGCTGGACCTGGGTGCTGGTGGGCACGGTGTTTCCTCTCGGTTGCGCAGGGTTTCAGCAGGGGGTGTCAGCGGGCCAAGGCGAGGACCAGCAGCAGGGCGCCGAGCAGCGCCGGCAGGATCTGGATCGAGGCCGGTCGCGCCTTGGAGCGGTCCGAGGCGAGGAGCACCACGCCGGCGCCGACCATCGACAGCGTCCCGACGAGCACGAGGGTGCCGCCGACCGCGTGGTTCCCGGTGGCCAGCACGACGACGCCGGCGACGATCTCGATCGCCAGGAAGAGGTTGTAGAAGCCCTGGTTGAAGGCCATCGGCGCGGTGGTCCGCGCGGTGGCCTCGTCCGTGCCGAACACGGCGCGGGCGCGCGGGCGCGTCCACAGCACGGACTCGAGCACGAACACGTAGACGTGCACGAGGGCGGCGACCAGGGACAGCACCGAAGCGGCGACGAACACGGGCACTCAGCTCCTGCGGACGGGGCCCTCTGCTGGACGGCCCGTTGTGTGATGACCGTTCCACTATACTCACGTCCATGGGCAGGGTGCAGACCTTCGACACCGCGACCGTCGTCCGGGCGGCGCGGGCGCTCTTCTGGGAGCGCGGCTACGAGGACGTCTCCGTCCCCGACCTCGAGGAGGCCACGGGCATCCGCCGGTCGAGCCTCTACCACGCGTTCGGCAGCAAGCGCGGGGTCTTCGACGCGGCCGTCGAGAGCTACCTCGAGGACGTCGTCCGGCCGCGACTGCGCCCGCTCCAGGAGGCCGAGGTGGCCCCCGACGCCCTCGTCACGTACCTGCAGGGCCTGCGCGCCGCCCTCGCGGACGGCCGGCCCGCGGCGGCGCAGGCCGGGTGCCTGCTGCTCAACGCCGCGACGGCTCCCGTCGGGCGGGACGAAGCCGTCGCCCAGGTGGTCCACGGCTACCGCGCCGAACTGCACGCCGCCTTCGAGCGGGGGGCGGTCGCCGCGGGGACCGCTGCGCCGCAGCAGGTCGCGACGTTGTGCACCTCGGCCGTCGTCAGCGCGTTCGTCCTGGCGCGGATCGACCCGGCCGAGGCCGTCGCGACGCTCGACGCCGTGCTCGCGGTCGTCGGGACGGGGGCTGGGGCCCGCCGAGCGGACTGAGGGGTCCTCAGACGGTGACGCGCCTCCGCTTCACCCGGTACATCGCGTGGTCGGCGGTCCGCAGCAGGTCCTCGAAAGTGCGCCCGTCCGCGCCGGACACCGAGACGCCCGTGCTGACCCCGAGCGAGAGCTGCACACCGTGCAGGTCGACGGGGTCGGCGACGCGGGCGGCGACGTCGGCCACCGTGCGGGCGGCGACGTCGTCGGCGTCGTCGGGGTGCAGGCCGGTGAGCGCGACGATGAACTCGTCCCCGCCGAGGCGGGCGAGCACGGCGTCGGCCGGCGTCGACTGGCGCAGGCGCCGGGCCACCTCGACGAGCAGGTCGTCCCCGGCCGCGTGGCCGAGTTCGTCGTTGACGACCTTGAACCCGTCGAGGTCGCAGAACAGCAGGGCCGTGCGGGTGCCCTCGCGGCGGAGCGCGGCCTCGACGAGGGGTTCGACGTGCCGGCGGTTCGCGAGCCCGGTCAGCGGGTCGGTGAAGGCGAACCGCTCGATGCGCCGCAGGTGCTCGCGGGACCGTTCGCGTTCGAGGTCGAGCTCCTGCTCGGCCCGGACGCGGGCGGTGACGTCGTTCTGGACGCCGATGTACTGCACGACGCGGCCGGAGGCGTCGGTGACGGGGGCGAGGTACACCTCGTTCCACCAGGGTTCGCGCTGCGGGCCGCGGTAGTTCAGCAGCACCCCGCGCCACTCCAGGCCGCCCCGCAGGGCGGTGCGGATCTCGTCGACGGTCGTCCTGTCGGTGTCCGCGCCCTGCAGGACACGGCAGTTGCGGCCCAGGACGTCCTCGGCCCGCAGCCCGGAGAGTTCCTCGAAGGCGGAGTTCACGTACACCAGCGGTTCGTCCGGGCGCAGCATGTCCGCGATGGCGATGCCGCTCGTCGTCGCCCCGAGGGCGCGCTGCAGCAACGCCTCCGCGGCCTCGGGGGCCACGGCCGCGGGGATCCGCGCAGGGGCGGTGCGCCGCGGCACCGTGACGGGGGCCTCCGGGACGGTCGCGGTGCGCGGAGCGACGCGGGACAGCAGCGACTGGGCGGCCGCCGCGACGGTCGTGCGTTCGTACGTCAGCGCGTACTCGAACATCCGTTCCCGCTCCGGGCCGGCGTCACCGAGGTCGCGCGCCAGCAGCGCCGCGGCGAAGTGCGGGGCGAGGACGACGACGTCCCACTCACCGCGGACGGGGTCGTGGGGGTCCAGGGCCGCCCCGCGCACACCGGGTAGGGGGGTCTCGGGCAGGTCCTCCCCGAGCGCGCAGACGAACCCCACGCGGTCGGCGAGGTCGCGGTAGCGGCTGCGGGTGGCGGGGGTGAAGTGCCGCGCGAACTGGAACGTGGAGGCGACGACGCAGGTGTCGCCCAGGCGCATGGCCTCGCGTTCGAGCTGCTTGCTCAGTTCGATGAGCAGCGCCTTGGGGGCGCGCCGCAACGGGGTTCCCGCGGGCAGCAGGGAGAACGGCGACGGGGTCTCGGCGGCGCTCACCGGCGCCGGCGGCGGCAGGACGAGCCCGGAGACCGCGGCCGTGGGCGGCGGCGGGGCGGAGGGGCGGCCGAACAACCAGCCCTGGCCCAGCTGGGCGCCGAGGGCGCGGGCGGTGAGCAGGTGCCCCTCGTCCTCGATCCCCTCGGCCAGCACCAGGGCGCCGGTCTCCTGGGCGTAGGCGTTCACCGCGTTCATGATCTGCGCGACCGCGGGGCCGGGCCGGTCCTGCACCAGGCGCAGGTCGAGCTTGACGACGTCCGGGCGCAGCAGCGGCATGAACGCCAGCGACATCGCGTCCGCCCCGACGTCGTCGAGGGCGATGGCCCAGCCGAGTTCGCGGACGCGGGTGACGGTGCGCAGGAGTTCGGCGGGGCGCGCTGCGAGGGCGCGTTCGGTCATCTCCACGACGACGCGCAGCCCGTCCAGGGTGCCGTCGGCGAGCGCCATGAGTTCGGCCAGCGGGGCGGCGTCGAGGATCTCCGGTTCGACGTTGACGAAGAGCGTCAGGGGCGCGACGACGCCGTGCTCCAGCGCCCCGCGCAGGGCCGCGGCCCGGCAGGCGTGGTCGAGCTCGGACAGCACGCCCTCGGCGCGGGCGGCGGCGAAGAGCTGGTCGGGGCGCTGCAGCGGGCCGACGGGGCCGCGGGCCAGGGCCTCGTACGCGACGACCGCGCCGGTGTCGAGGTCGACGATCGGCTGGTAGACGCTGTGGATGGCCTGCTCGCGCAGGACGTCGTGGATCGAAGAGCCGGTCGTCACCCCGTGTCCTTCGGCAAGGGGCACCCGTTCCTGCAGCGCCTTGTCGCCCGAACGGCTCAGAGCGCACCGGGCGCGTGGGAGGGTGGCCGCGTGAGCGTGGTGCTGGCCGTCGACGTCGGTGGGACCGGGTTGAAGGGGGCGGTCGTCGACGTGCACGGGCGCACCCTGGCCCGGCGCGACCGGCCGACGGCCCTGGACGGTCGCGGTCCGGCGGAGAACCTGCTGGCCCTGCTGGCGGACCTGTCGGCCCTGGCGGGTCCACAGGCACCCGTCGCCGTCGGCGTCGGAACCCCGGGCATCGTCGAGGAGGCCACGGGCACCGTCGTCTACGCCTCGAACCTCGGCTGGCGGGACTTCGGGCTGCGGGCGCTGCTGGAGGACTCGACGGGGCTCCCGGTCGGCGTGGGTCACGACGCGCGGGCCGCGGGCCGGGCCGAGCAGCTCGCCTCCGGCACGCACGGCAGCTTCGTCTTCGTCCCCATCGGCACGGGGATCGCGGCCGCGCTCGTCGTCGAGGGGACGGCGGTCTCGGGCGTCTCCGGGGCGGCGGGGGAGTTCGGGCACGTGGTCGTCCACCCCGGCGGAGAACTGTGCCCGTGCGGGCAGCGGGGGTGCGTCGAGGCCTACGCGGCCGGCGGTGCGGTGCTGCGCCGGTACCGCGCCCGGGGCGGCGAGGCGGCCTCGACGGCCGAGGTCGTCGGCCTCGTCGGCGCGGACCCGCGCGCCGACGAGGTGTGGGCGGACGCCGTCCGCGCGCTGGCGCTGGGGCTGCAGGGGCTGACCATGCTGCTCGACCCGGCCGAGATCGTCATCGGGGGAGGGGTGTCGGGGGCCGGTGCGGTGCTGCTCGACCCGCTCGAGGCCGAGCTCCGCGCGCTGCTCGCCTGGCGGTCGCCGCCCCCGTTGCGGACGGCCCGCTGGGGGTCGGAGGCGGGCCGCATCGGCGCCGCCCTGCTGGGGTTCGAGCGGGTCGGGACGACCCCGGAGTTCCTGCTCTAGAAGGGGTTCCGCCGGGTGAGCTAACCACTCTAGAAGGGGTTTGCTGGAACTCTAGACAGTTTCACCTAAGCAACTTACCCCGCCCAGGTGAACTGGTTGAAGGTGGGACCAGGAGTGGGCCGAACGTCCTCCCGTGCCCGTTCGCCTGCCCCGCCGCCTCGCCGTCCTGCCGCTCCTGGCGCTCGCCGTCGGCGTCCCCGCGTCCCCCGCCGTCGCCGCCACCACGACTCCGGGGACCACGGCGACCACGGTCGAGACGGGCACCCTCGTGCAGGTCGCCACCGAGACCTCCGCCCACGAGGGCGGCGCCGACCACGACGGCACCCGCACCCTCCTGCGCCGCGCGGACGGCACCTTCACCGACGTGCGGGGCGAGTCCGTCGAGCACCTCGCGACCGGCACGACCGTCCGCGCGCAGGTCCGCGACGGTGAGGTCCTCGACGTCGCCGCCCGGCCTGGTGTGCGCACGCTGGCCGCCGCCGGCGGTCCCTCGACCGTCCGGGTCGCGATGGTCGTGCCCGCGGGCGTGACCCAGGACGCGACGCCGATGACGGCCGCGCAGGTCGCCACCTCCGTCCAGCAGACCTCGGACTACTGGTCGTCCCAGACCGCCGGGCAGGTCACCTTCCAGCTCGCCGGCGTCCAGGCCTGGACCAGCAGCAGCCGCCCGTGCTCCGACGTCGGCGGCATGTGGACCGACGCGGCGCGCGCCGTCGGTTTCACCGGCGCCCCCCGCGAGCACCTCGTCGTGGTGCTGCCGCGCACCGCCTACACGTCCAAGGCCTGCGCGGCCTACGGCCTGGGCTCGATCGGCGCCGGGCCGGACAGCCCCGGCTACGCCTACGTCACCGACACCGAACCGTCCCTGTGGGCCCACGAGCTCGGGCACAACCTCGGCCTCGGGCACGCGAACCTGCTCTCCTCGGCCACCGCGAGCGACGTCGCCTGGAACGGCAGCGCCTACCCGGGGGCGACGCGTGTCGGCTACGGCGACGTCTGGGACGTCATGTCCTTCTCCGGCCGCACGATCGGGCGCGGGAACCTCGGCATCGCCGGCCAGTACCGGCTCGGCCTGCTGCCCGCCGGCGTCCAGGACGTGACGACCACGGGGTCGTACACGCTGGCGGCCCTGCCGAACGCCGCCGACGGGCGGGTGCACGGCCTGCGCGCCGTCGACCCGGCGACCGGCACCGCCTACTTCGTCGAGCTGCGCGGTCGCTCCACCGGTGACGACCTCGTCGCCTCCGACGCCAGCCGCCCCACCCGCGGTGTCCGCGTCACGACCGCCGACCGCGGCGAGGCCGGTGCCACCCTCGCCCTCGACGCCACCCCGACCGGCCGCCGGGGCGACGTCGACCTGACGATCGCCCCCGGCGCCACCCTGTCGACGGCGTCGGGCCGCCTGCACGTCACCGTCACCGCCGTCGACGGCGCCCAGGCCACCGTCACGATGACGTTCGGCGACGCCCCGGGCCGGACCCCCGCCCCCGCACCGACGACCACCTCGAACACCACGACCACCACGTCCGGCAGTGGCGTCTCCTTCAACCGCGACGGCGTGAACCGCGTCGTCTCCGGACCGGTCCTGGAGAAGTACCTCGCGCTCGGTGCCCAGCGCGGGCAGCTCGGCTGGCCGACCAGCGACGCCATCGCCGTGCGCGACGGCGGGGTCGTGCAGCGGTTCGAGAACGGCCTCGTCTACTGGACGCCGGTCACCGGAGCGCAGGTCGTCGCGGGTGCGGTGCTCGGCGAGTACGCCTCGATCGGCTGGGAGGGGTCCCCGCTGGGGTTCCCGACGAGCGGCGAGATCGCCGTCACCGGCGGTGTGGTGCAGCGCTTCCAGCGTGGCCTCGTCTACTGGACGCCCGCGACCGGGGCGCACGCCGTGCGCGGGGCCGTCGAGGGTCGCTACGCCGCGGCCGGCTGGGAGCGCTCGACCCTGAGCTTCCCGACCTCCGACGAGATCCCCGTCCCCGGCGGCGTCGTGCAGCGCTTCACCGGTGGCAACGTCTACTGGACGCCGGCCACGGGCGCGCAGGTCGTCAAGGGCGCGATCCTCGGCGAGTGGGGCCGGCGCGGCTGGGAGCGGTCGCGCCTCGGCTGGCCCGTGGGCGAGGAGGTGCCCGTCCCCGGCGGCGTGCGCCAGCAGTTCCAGGGCGGCGTCCTCACCTGGACCGCCGCCACCGGCCGCGTCGCCTGACGCCCGTCCCGCGTGGAAAACACTCTTTCCGCCCTCAGAACCTGTGTTCTGAGGGCGGAAAGAGTGTTTTCCACGCGGGGGACGGGGCCTGGGACCGCGGGCGGAGCAGAGGGGTCTGGCAGGCTCGGCGGGTGCGCCTGCTCGTGATCACCGACGGAGTCCCGCCCGAGCACCGCGGCGGGGTGGCCAGTTCCGTGCTCGTCGAGGTCGACGAGCTGGCGCGGCGGGGGCACGAGGTCACCGTCCTCGTCCGGCGGCACGACGCCGGCGCCCCGCTCGTGGAGGACCGCGGGCACTACCGCCTGCTGCGCCACCCCGCCCCCGCGCGCGGCAGCCGCGCCTACTACGCGCACCCCGCGGCGACCCTGCTGCAGGTGCCCGGCTGGCTGCGCTCCCTCGTGGCCCGCGAGGGTTTCGACGCGCTCTACGTCCACTCCACCTTCCACGCCGCGGCCGCCGTCCGCGCGGGGCTGGGGGAGCGCACGGTGTTCCGCTTCCACGCGCCCGCCTCGCTCGAGGTCGGGCTGGACGCCGCGGGCGGGAAGTACCCGCTGGTCCGTGCGGCCGGTGGCCTGGCCGGTCGGGTCGTCGCCGACCTCACCCGGCGTGCAGAACTGGCGGCCGTCAACGGGTCGGCCCGCACGCTGACGACGAGCTGGTACGTCCGCCGGCTGCTGCAGCAGGTGCACCCGACCGCCTCGGCGCGCGTGGACGTCGTGCCCCTCGCCGTCGACCTGGACCGGTTCTCGCCCGGACCGTCCGAACGCGAACGCCTGGGGCTGCAGGGGGACCCGCTGGTCGTCACCGTGCGACGGCTCGTGCGCCGGATGGGGTTGGAGAACCTGCTCGACGCGTTCGGCGCCGTCGTCGACCGGCATCCGGGGGCGCGGCTCGTCGTGGGGGGGACGGGGTACCTGGCGGGCGAGCTGCGGGAACGGGCCGACCGCCTCGGTCTCCCGGTCGACTTCCCCGGGTTCGTCGCCGAGGACGACCTGCCCGCGCTCTACCGCTCCGCCGACCTGTTCGTCCTGCCGACGCTGGAGATGGAGGGCTTCGGGATCGTCACCGTCGAGGCGTTCGCCAGCGGGCTGCCCGTCGTCGCGACGCCCGTCGGGGCGAACCCCGAGGTCGCGGGATCGCTCGACGCCCGCACCATCGCCGCCTCCACCGCGCCCGCGGACCTCGCCGAGGCCGTCCTGCGCGGGCTGGACCTGCGCGAGGGCCTCGCAGCCCGGGCCCGGGAGCACGTCGAGCAGCGGTTCTCCCCGGCCGCGGTCGTGGACCGCGTCGAGGCCGCGCTCGCGGACGTGAGCGCCGCTCAGCAGCGGGGCGCGTCGGCCGCCAGGCGCTGAACCGTGCCCAGGTGCTCGGTGTCGGTCGAGGTCGTCCCCGCCGACGCCGGGTCGGGCACGGCGACGCCCGTCCGGACGAGTTCCTCGTTGACGTCGAGTCCGTCGTCGGTGCGGTACCAGCCTGCGCCCGCGACGTCGACGCGCTGCCCGATCGGCAGGTAGGAGAGCAGGTCCCGCACGTAGGCGTCGCGGCAGCCCTCGGCGGGGACGATCCCGGCCAGCTGCTGCGGGGCGGTCGTGCCGTCCAGGCCGGCGACGACCGGGACCGGTCCGGCCGACCACGCCACGAGCGTCGCGGACGCCGCGACCCGGGTGGCGGTCGCAGTGGAGGTCTGCGACGGCGCACCGCTCGCGGAACCCGTGCCGCGCACCCCCTCCTGCAGCGCCCGCTGCACGACGACGGGGTTCGGCGGGGTGCGCTGCTGACCCCAGGTGGTGAGCACCCCGGCCACGACGAGCACCACGAGACCGGCCACGACGACGACCCGGCGACGGGACCCGCGCCCGTCCACGTGGGCGGCGCCGGGGGCGAGGAGTTCGTGGTGCGGGGTCTCCTCGACGTTCTGCTCCGGGGACCACGGGGTCTCCCAGCGCGCGAGTTCCCCGCCGCCGGACAGGTCGACGCGCACGGCGGCCCCGCGGGCGGAGTAGCGCAGGTCGAGCGCCACGATGCGCCAGGGCGGGGAGTCCTCGCGGTGGACGGCGACGACGACGGCCCGGCCACCGGTGTGCAGGGGGTTGCCGTTCCCGCGGACCTTGACGAAGTCGCCGGGCCGCAGCGCCTCGAGGTCCGGTACCCGCACGGCGACCCATCGGCGGGCGGGCCCGCGTCCTGAGGCGTGCAGGAACGCTGCAGCCATCGGCCCCGGACGCACCGCGGAGGCCCTGGGGCCCGGCGTGTCGCGCGATGGGTGCAGCGTTCCTGAACGCCCCGGAACGGACGGGTGCCGCGCCGCGTCCGAACCGCATGACCCGCCCCGCCGCGGCCCTGCTCGCCGTCCTGCTGCTGGCGGCCTGCGCGCCGCAGGGACCCACCCCCGGGACGGCCGCGGCACCGAGCCGCGCCGACCTGGTGCCCGACGCCCACGACGGTCCGCTCACGACCACCGGAACCGTGCTCGAGGACGCCGGGCACGGGCCGCAGCTGTGCGTGGGGGCCGTCGCGACGTCCTACCCGCCGCAGTGCGGAGGCCCTGACGTCCTGGGCTTCTCCTTCGACGACGTGCCGGCGGGCGTGTACGAAGCAGCGGTGGACAGCCGTTGGGGTTCCTTCGCCCTGACGGGGGTCGTGGAGCGGGTGGGGGACCGGGACGTCGTCCGGCTCACCGCGCCGCCGCGACCCACGACGGAACCGCTCGACCCGCCGCTGGTCGCGGAGTTCTCGGTGGACTTCACCACCCCGTGCCCCGCCCCCGCGGGCGGCTGGACCGGGCCGGACCCCGCCCGGGCGAGCGACGACGCGCTCGGCAGCGCCGGGGCCCTGGCCCCCGGGGTGCCCGGCTACACGCTGCTCTGGATCGACGAGCAGGCGCCGGGGCACCGCGTCCTGAACGTTTCGACCGCCGGTGACCTGGCCGCGATGGAGAGCGCGGTCCGCCAGGTGTGGGGCGGCGCCCTGTGCGTGAGCCCGGCCCAACGCTCGGAGGCGGACCTCGCCCGGGTGCGGGAGGAGGTCGAGGCGTCCGTGGCGCCGCTGGTGCTCGACGTGCAGCTCGACGCGAAGGCCGGCCGGGTCACCGCCACGGCCCTGCTGGCGCGGGAGTCCGACCAGCAGCGCCTGGACGAACGGTACGGCCCGGGTGTCGTCCGGCTCAGCAGCGTCCTGCGGGTGCCCTCGACCTGACCCGGGCCCGGCCCGTCAAGCCCCACCGCCGCCGACCGGGTGGTCCTGGCCGGACGCGCTCCAGCAGGTGCCGGGGAGGGCCGATGTCCCGGTGACGGCCGCCGAGGGGGCGACCGTGCCGATCCCCCGGGAGTTGCCTGATGTCCCACGAAGCAGACACCGTCGCCGAGCGCCCGACCGGCGCGCAGACCGTGGCGCCCGTCCAGGCCTCCGCCCTCCTGTTCGCCGCGTCGATCCTGGGCGAGGGCAGCTACACCCCCGAGCAGGAGCTCAAGGGGACGTTGAACGCCGCCGGCCGCGTCGAGGCGCACACCCCTGCGCCCGTCGAGCCCGTGGTCGAGCAGGTCGTCGAGCCCGTGGTCGAGCAGGTCGTCGCGCCGGTCCCCGCGCCGCAGCCCGTCGCCCAGCCCGCGCCGACCCCCGCGCCCGCTGCCGCTCCGGCTCCCGTCGAGCGCAAGGGCTTCTTCGCCCGCCTCATCGACAAGCTCCTCGGCCGGGGCTGAGGTCAGGCGAGCGCGAAGTCCGCGAGCGCGCTGCGCGGCACCTCCTCGGCGGGGAGCAGCACGGCGCGCTCGCGCCCACCACGGGTGGAGAAGCGGCCCTGCAGGACGAGACGGTCGCGGACCGTCGGGCGCGCTCTGCGGTGCAGCCCACGGGGATCGGTGAAGACGACGGTCCCCGTCCGTCCCTGCACGGTGGTCGTGCAGCCGGGGCCGAAGGCACGTTCGACGTCGCGGTCGGCGAGGTGGTCTCCGGTGCGGTCGCCCCGGCGCCGGCGGCGGTGCGACGTCCGCACGTAGCTGAGGGGTCCGACGCCGTCGTGGACCTCCGTCAGGTGCAGGTGGACGTCGAGGCCGTGCGCGCCCGCGTCCCGCGTCCAGCCCCCTTCGGCGGTGGCGGGGGCGCTGGCCAGGGTCAGCACGCCGTTCATGTCCCAGATGCGGACCTGCCGGCGGCAGTGCGCGGCGGCCACGCCGCTGATGAGCGGGTGGCGCAGGAAGCGCGCGTAGGGGTCCTCGGGGTCCACGGGCGGACGGCTCCCGAGCAGGTCGACGTCGCGCGGGACCGCACGACGGCTGCCGGGGTCGGCGACGAGCCGGCGGCGCCGGTGGACGATGTCGGCGCTCTGGTCGGCGATGAGGTCGTCGGTGCGGGACAGGACCTCGGCGAGGAGCTCGTCGGCCTCCGTTCCCGCCCCCGTGCCCAGCAGCGCCGCCAGGTCCGTCGAGGCGATGCCGTCGCGGCGCAGGTCGTCCAGGACCCGTCGGGCCTCCGGCGTCAGGTGCGCGCTTCGTCGCGGTCCGCGGAGCAGACGCACGGCCGGACTCCTCTCGTCGGGTCTGGGCACCGTAGCGGCGTCGTTCCGTAGATCGCCAGTGACGCGCGGTGAGATGGGGGACGTCGGCGCGCGCGGGGCGCCGCGCTGGGATACATCGGAGGGCGTGGCTGAGGAGACCCGCGGAACAGTGCTCGTGGCGTTGCTGGCGAACGTCGGCGTCGGCGTCGCCAAGGGCGTCGGCGGGGTGGTGACGGGGTCGAGCGCGCTGCTGGCCGAGGCCGCCCACTCGGTGGCCGACACCCTCAACGAGGCCTTCCTGCTGCTCTCCCTCAGCCGCGCCGACCGCCCCGCCGACCGGACCCACCCCTTCGGCTACGGCAAGGAACGGTTCTTCTGGTCGCTGCTCGCCGCGGTCGGGATCTTCATCTCGGGGGCGGTGTTCTCGATCGCCGAGGGCGTGCACTCCCTCACCAGCGAGGCCGAGGAGACGTCGACGGAGCACTTCGTCGTCATCTACGCGATCCTCGGCGTCTCGATCCTGCTGGAGGGCGGGTCCCTGCTGAAGGCGCTGCGGCAGGTCGTGCGCGAGGCCGCGTCGGCCCGACGCCGGCTGCTCACCTACGTCGTCCGCAGCCCCGACCCGACCGTCAAGACCGTGGCCAGCGAGGACAGCATCGCCGTCCTGGGGGTCCTCGTGGCGCTCGCGGGCACGATCGCCCACCAGGTGACGGGGTCGAACGTCTGGGACGCGCTGAGCTCCATCGTCATCGGCGCGCTGCTGGCCGTCGTCGCGGTCCTGCTCGGCCGGGACACCAAGGAACTGCTCATCGGCGAGGCGGCCGACCCGGCCGTGCGGGTCGAGGCCGTCCGCGTCCTGACGGCCGAGGACGCCGTGGTGCGCGTCCAGGAGGTGCTGACCATGCAGCTCGGCCCGAAGAACGTCCTCGTGGCGGGGCGTGTGCAGTTCGCCGAGGAGCTGACCGCTCGCGAGGTCGAGGTCGTCTGCACGCGGGCCGAGGAGGAGATGCGTCGCCGGGTGCCCTCGATCACGCAGGTGTTCCTCGACCCCAGCGCGGTCTCGGCCTCGGCCGACGCGGCGGCCCGGGAACGGCTCGCCGACACCGAGCGCGAGGCCGCCGGGCTGCTCGACCCCGGCGCCGCGGCCTCGCTGCCCCAGCCCCGGACCCGCACGGGACGCGGTCTGCGCGCCGGTCCGCTGGGCTGACGTTCAGTCCCCCAGGACCTGCTCGGCGAGGTCGTCCAGCCCGCGGGCGGTGAGGCTCGGTGGGGTCGCGTGGCGGGGGTAGGAACCCGTCCCCGCGCGGTCCAGGTACGCGGTGCGCATCCCCGCACCGGCCGCCCCGTCGAGGTCCCACGGGTGGACGGCGACGAACAGCACCTCCTCCGGGGCGAGCGAGCACACGTCGAGGGCGTGCCCGTAGGCGGCGGCGTGGGGTTTCCACGGCCCGACCGTCTCGACGGACAGGACGTGGACGACGTCCTCGCGGACCCCGGCTCGTTCCAGCAACTCCTCGCACGTCGCGAGACCGCCGTTCGTCAGGGCGACCGTGACGACGCCGTCCGCGCGGAACCGGCGCAGGCCGGCCGCGACGTCGGGGTGCAGGACGACCTCGTCGAACGCGCCGAGCACGTGCGCGACCGCGTCCTCGAGGGGGCGGTCGAGGTCCTCGGCGGCGAGTTCGGTGCGCAGGACGTCCGCGGCGACGTCGGCGAAGGCGAGGGGTTCCTCGCGCACCGTCCGGGCGAAACCGTCGCGCAGGACGGCGGGCAGGAACCGGGCCGCCACGGCCGGTCCCGCGCCGACGGACGCCAGTCGGGCGGCGACGGCGCCGAGGTCGGACAGGGTCTCGTTGACGTCGAGGACGACGGCGGACGGACGGGGGAGTTCGGCGGGGAGTTCCGAGGGGGACACGTCCGACCGTAGGCGGCCGCGAGGTTCCCCGCGACCGGGACCTAGCCGGACACGACCGGGGCGGTACCGCGCAGCAGCGCCGGCACCTCCTCGGCGGGCAACGGGTGCGAGTGGTGGAAACCCTGGGCGAGGTCGCACCCGGCGGCCGCGACGGCGGCGGCCAGCGCGGGCGTCTCGACGCCCTCGGCGACGACGCGCAACGACAACCCGTGCGCGATGTCGACGATGGAGCGGACGAGGACCGTGTCGGCGTTGCGGGCCAACGGGTCGTCCCCGGCCAGACCGTGCACGAGTTCGGGGTCGAGCTTGAGTTCGTCGACCGGCAGGGTCCGCAGCGCGGACAGGGACGCCAGCCCCGTGCCGAAGTCGTCGACGGAGATGCTCACCCCGGACTGGCGCAACCGCACGAGGACCTCGGCGACCGTCCGGTCCTCGTGCAGGGCACCGCCCTCGGTGATCTCCAGCCGCAGGCAGTGCGACCCCAGACCCGCCGCGGCCAGCGCGTCGAGCACGGTCGTCACGAACTGGGGCCGCAGGCAGCGGGCGGGCACGTTGACCGACACCTGGACCTGCAGGTCCTCCTCGCGCCAGGCCGCGACCTGGTGCAGCGCGCGGGCCAGCACGAACGCCGTCAGGGGTTCGGCCAGCGCGGTCTCGGCCGCGGCCGGGACGAACGCGGCGGGCGGGAGCAGCCCGCGGGTGGGGTGCCGCCAGCGCACGAGGGCCTCGACGGTCCGGACGGACCCCGAGGAGATCTCCACGACGGGCAGGTAGTGCAGGTGCAACTGCTCGTCCTCGCCCACCTCCAGCGCGGCACGCAGTTCGGCCAGGGTGCTCAGGCGCTGGGAGGAGTTCTCGTCGTCGCCCGGGTCGTAGACGGCGACGCCGGTGCGCCGGGTCTTGGCCGAGTACATCGCGATGTCGGCCTGCCGCAGCAGCAGTTCGATCTCGTCGGTGACGTCCCCGGGGCCGTCGTCCAGGGGGTCCCGCAACGTCGCGGCGTGGTGGCGTCCGGTGATCCCGATGCTGGCGTCCACGTCGACGGCCACCTCGGCCACCACGAGGTCACCGGCCAGCGCGAGGCGCATCCGGTCGGCCACGACGCGGGCGTCGCGGGCGGAACTGCCGGGCAGCACGACGGCGAACTCGTCGCCGCCGAGCCGGGCCAGGACGTCGCCGTCGCGGACGGCGGACCCGAGCCGGACGGCGACCTGCTGCAGGAGGTCGTCGCCGCAGGCGTGGCCGAGGGTGTCGTTGACCTCCTTGAACCGGTCGAGGTCGACCATGAGGACGGCGAGGTCGTCGCCGCCGCGCGCCAGTTCGGTCTCCAGGGTCGCGCGGAGGGCGGCGCGGTTCGGCAGGCCCGTCAGGAGGTCGTGCAGCGCCCGGTGCTGCATCTGCTCCAGCAGCACGCCCTGCCGCACCCGGGAGGCCTCGGCGAGGCGCCACATCGTGAGGGACCCGGTGCAGGCGGCGGCGAACAGCAGCGCGTGCACGACCGCGAACTGCCAGGGGTGGTGGTGGGCGGTCGCGTTGTGGAAGACGATCTGCGGGTACAGCGTCCCGACGATCCCGTGCTGGAACAGGACGTACCCGACGGCCACGGTGAACGGCGCCCACGCCTCGTAGAGCGCGACGACGGGGACCATGACGAAGAAGTGGAAGTGCGCCTCGGTCCACCCGGAGGAGATTTGCACGATCTCCCCGGAGGCCACGACGAGGCCGAGGGCCGCGGCGCAGGAGCGCAGCCACGCGGGCGACCAGGCCGGCAGCGCGGGGTCGTCGGCGAGGTAGCGGCGCAGGTCGTCGAAGCCGGCGGCGGCGAGGAAGACGGCCAGGACGGCCCCGAAGCCGGCGGCCTGCAGCAGCGGCAGCTTCCAGGCCAGCGCGTAGGCGGGGACGACGAGGACGTGCACGAGGAGCACGGCGCAGACCCAGCGGTGGCGCCGCCGCCACTCGGCGGGGGACAGGGCGTGGCCCTGCGGCAGCCAGCGGGTCCAGGCGTGGCGCGGAGTGTCGCGGACCGGGACTCCCGGCGCGGCGTGGTTCACCCTCTGGGCATCGGCAGCGTCGACGAGACCCTGGAGACGCCTGCGGAGGACCACCCGAACGTGGCAATCTGTCAGCGCACCACTACGCAGCGTATCTAGTAGGGAGAGTCGGTGGGGCGGGTGAGCCAAGATCCCGTGATCGGGGCGGCCGCCCCGCAGGTACCGGGTGACGACCACCCCCGGGTGCCCGCGTGGGCGCCCCCGTGGCTGCGAGGTGGCCTCGCCCACGTCCCGTCGCGCTGGCGGGGAGGCGGCCCGGCCGGCGTCGCCGGCCGGGCGCTGCTGCTGGTCACCGGCACGCTCGTCGCCCTGACGGTCTGGGTGCTGTCCCCCGGGACGGGCGACGTCCTCGTGCTCGCCGGGGTGGCCGCCGCCGCGGTGGTCCTGCTGGGTGCCAGCAGCGTGCTGCCCTGGCAGCGGTGGTCCCCGCGCGCTCCGATCGTCTTCCCGCTCGCCGTCATGGTGGCGCTCGCCGTCCTCGGCCGGGGCACCGAGCAGGTGGCCGGGGCCTACGTGCCGTTCTTCGTCCTCTGCTTCGTCTACGTCGGCGTCTTCCTGCCCCCGCACACGGCGTACGGCCTGCTGCCCGCCGCGGTGCCGCTGTACCTGCTGTCCTCCGAAGCCCTCGAGCCGACCGTCGTGGTGCGCACCGTCGTCGTCTCCTGCACCTGGCTGCTCGTCGCCGAACTCCTCGCCCAGCTCGCGCGGCGGCAGCGGGCCGCGGCCGACGTCCTCGTCCGCGACGCCCGGACGGACCCGCTGACCACGATCGGCAACCGCCGCGACCTCGAGGACCGCATGGTCCGCCTCGTCCCCGGGGACACCGTCGTCGTCTGCGACCTCGACCACTTCAAGCAGCTCAACGACACCCGCGGCCACGCGTTCGGCGACCAGGTGCTGCGCGAGTTCGGCGCCATGCTCGCCACGCACCTGCGCCGCGACGACTACGCGGCGCGCTTCGGCGGCGAGGAGTTCGTGCTCCTGCTGCACGCCAGCGGGACCGGGCCCGCGATGGACGTCGTGGAACGCCTGCGGCAGACGTGGTGCGACGGCGGCGGGGCGACGACGTTCTCGGCCGGGTGCGCCACGCTCGACGAGGTCACGAGCGCGCAGCAGGCGCTCGTCGCGGCCGACGCGGCGCTCTACGCGGCCAAGCGGGAGGGTCGGAACTGCACCCGCAGCGCGGAGGCGGCCGACGGGTGGGGACCTAGGGTGGGGGCCGACAGCGTGCGTGACCTGTCCCACGAGCTCTAGGGAGACCCCGTGCCCACCCCCGCCGTGCACATCGGACCGCAGGACGACCCGCAGCTGAGCGAGGCGGTGGAACGCGGCGGCGGCCGGGTCGTCCCGCTGGCCGACGCGGTGGCCCTCGTGGTCGTCGGTGGTCACGGTGACCTGCCAGAGCTGCACGACGGGATCCGCTGGGTGCAGCTGCCCTCGGCCGGCATCGAGTCCTGGGTCGAGTCCGGGGTCCTGGACCGCGACCGGACGTGGACGTCGGCGACGGGGGCGTACTCGACGTCCGTGGCCGAGGGGGCCGTCGCGCTGCTGCTCGCGGGGATCCGCGGCATCGGCCGCGCCGCCCGGGCCACGACGTGGGACAACCAGGCGCTCGACGGCGTGCAGACGTCGCTGCGCGGGGCGACCGTCGCGATCGTCGGCGCCGGCGGCATCGGCAAGGCCATGATCCCGGCGTTCCTCGGGCTCGGCGCCCGCGTCCTGGCCGTCACCCGCCGCGGGCTCCCCGTCGAGGGGGCCTACGAGACGTGGGCCGCCGACCGCGTCCGCGACGTCTTCGCCGTCGCCGACCACGTCGTCCTCGCCGCCCCGGCCACGGCCGACACCGCCGCCCTCGTCGGCGCCGACGAGCTCGCGGCCCTCGGGTCGCAGGGCTGGCTGGTGAACATCGCCCGCGGGTCCCTCGTCGACACCGACGCCCTCGTCGCGGCCCTCCGCGACGGGACGATCGCCGGCGCCGCCCTCGACGTCACCGACCCCGAGCCCCTGCCCGACGGCCACCCGCTGTGGACCGAACCGCGCGCCATCGTCACGCCGCACTCGACGAACCCGTCGTCGCTGCGGGGGCCGCTGCTGGCCGAGCGCGTCGAGGAGAACGTGCGCCGCTTCGCCGCGGGCGAGGACCTCCTCGGCCTCGTCGACCTCGACGCGGGGTACTGACCGCCGCACCCTCCGTCACCGCTGCGCGTGCGGCCGGGGGTTGGGCTCGTCGACGCGTCGCGCTCACAGGTTGAGCCGGCTGCTGGAGCCAGCGCGCAGCGCTGGACAACGAGCCACCCCCGGCGCGCAGCGGCACCGGGCACCGGTTCGGGGTGCGGCGGGGTGGGGGGCGCGCGACGGTGGGGTGCGTGCAGACGTTCCTCCCGTACCCCGACTTCGCTCGGTCGGCGGCCGTCCTCGACGGACCGCGGCTCGGCAAGCAACGGGTGGAGACGCTGCAGGTCCTGCGCGCCCTCGAACTGCCCGACTACGGCTGGGTGAACCACCCCGCGGTGCGCATGTGGCGCGGGTGCACCCCGGCCCTCGTCGCCTACGGCCTGGCCTGCACGGCCGCGTGGACGAGCGGGGGGCGGGCCGACTCCACCGAGCGCCTCATCGGCGAGTTCGCGCCGCAGGTGGTGGGCCGCAGCCAGCAGGACCTGGCCGACCTCATGCCGCCGTGGCTGGGGGACGAGGCGTTGCACCGCAGCCACCGCTCGGCGCTGCTGCGCAAGGACCCCGGGTTCTACCGCCCGGTGTTCGGCGACGACGACCCCGACGACCTGCCCTACGTGTGGCCGGACCCGCCGTCGCTGGAACCGCGGGCGCGTTCGCAGGGGCGCCTCGTGTGGGTCGCCCGGCCCGAGACGCCGCAGGCGCTGGGGGAGTTCCTCACCGAGGGCGTCGTCGGGCTCGGGACGGCGTCCGGGATCGACGTCGACGTGCGCGGCGCAGCGGAGGGGGCGACGTTGCGCGGCCTCCTCAAGGAGGTCGCGCCGGGCAAGCGTCCGGGCAAGGACCTGCGCGTGCTCGACACGTTCGTCAACGAACTCACCCCCGGCGACGAGGTTGCGGTGCCCGTGGAACGGGAAGGTGCCCTGTTGCTGGGCGAGGTCGTGGGGGAGTACGAGTTCGCGTCCGGCAAGGGCGTGTCCGTGCGGCACCGCCGGGCCGTGCGCTGGGGTGGGCGGGCCGAACGGGCCGACGTCTCGCCCCCGGCGCTGCTGCAGGACCCGCGCCACCTGTTCTGCGTCGACCTCACCGTCTGACCCGAAGCTCGACAACCGGAGGAGATCCCTTGCCCGACACCGCGGTCCTCGACGTCGACGGAACCCTCGTCGACACGAACTACCAGCACGCGATCGCGTGGTTCCGGGCGTTCCGCCGGTTCGACGTGACGCTGCCGGTGTGGCGGCTGCACCGGGCCATCGGGATGGGCGGGGACCAGCTGGTCACCGCGGTCGCGGGCGAGGAGTTCGAGTCCGCGCACGGCGACGACGTCCGCGACGCGTGGGTCGAGGAGTTCGACCCGCTGCTGCCCGAGGTGCAGCCCTTCGAGGGGGCGCGCGACCTGCTCGCCGAACTCGGCCGCCGCGGGTGGACGGTGGTCCTCGCCTCATCGGGCCAGGGCGCCCACGTCGACAGCTACCTCGACCTGCTCGACGCGCGCGGCCTCGTCGCGGGGTGGACGACGTCCGACGACGCGGACGCGACGAAACCCGCGCCGGACCTGCTGCAGGTCGCCCTGGAACGTGTCTCGGGCCGTTCCGGGGTGCTGCTGGGGGACTCCGTCTGGGACTGCGAGGCCGCGGGCAACGCGGGGATGCGCAGCCTCGCCGTCCGCACGGGAGGTTTCTCCGTCGAGGAGCTCACCGGGGCCGGGGCGGCCGCCGTCTTCGACTCCCTGCCCGAGTTGCTCGGTGAGATCGACCGGACGGAGTTCGCCCGGCCCTCGTGACGCTCAGGGGGTGACGACGACGGGGACGGGGCGCAACGCGCGCCGGGCGCGCGGGACGCTGACCGTGCCGGACGGCGCGGTGGTCCCGGGCGAGGTCGTCCCGGGGGAGGGGGAGGGCTGCGCGGCCCGGGCGGCCTGGACGGCGGCGGCCACGTCGAGCATCCCCGCGCCGTACCCGTCGGGCCACGCCTGGCGCACGGCCGTCCGCGTCAGCCAGCCCTCGACCGTCGCGGCGTCGGCCGTCGGCGCGACCGCCCGCAGGAGGGCGGCGGCCGCGGCGACCTGCGGCGCGGAGAACGACGTGCCGGTGGCCAGGACGTAGGCGTGGGCGCCCCCCTCGGCCGGGTCCCCGGCGAGGACCTTCTCGCCCGGCGCGCTGAGGTCGACCGACGCGTTGTGCTGCGCCCAGGGCGCCGCCGCCCCCGACTGCAGGGACGCCGAGACGGACACGACGCCGGGGTAGCCGGCCGGGTACTCCAGGGGGTTCCCGGTGTCCCCGGAATTGCCCGCGGAGGCCACGACGACGACGCCTTGGGAGACGGCCCAGTCGACGGCGGCCGCGGTCGTGCGGTTGTAGTCGGGGCCGCCGAGGGAGAGGTTGACGACGTCGGCCCCGGCCCTGACCGCCGCCGTGATGCCGGCGACGACGGCGTCGCTCGGGCAGCCGTCCTTCGCGCAGACCTTGCCCGCCAGGACCGTCACGCTCGGGGCCACGCCCGCGGCACCCACCCCGTTGCCGTAGGCGCCGGCGACGACCGTGGCGACCTCGGTGCCGTGCTCGACGACGATGTCGCTCGTCTCGCGGGTGAAGTTCCCGATCTGCTGCACGCGCCCGACGAGGTCGGGCTGCGTCCCGTCGACGCCGGAGTCGAGGACGGCGACCTTGACGCCGGCGCCCTGGGTGGTGGGCCACGCCGCGAAGGCGTCGACGGCGCTCAGGTGGTAGGCGTACCGCAGGTAGGGGTCGGTGGCGAGCAGTCGCCGCGCCGGGCTCGCCACCGGGGTGCTCGTGACGGTCGGGGTCAGCTGGTAGGTGGTGCGGACCTGGGCGTCGCTGACGGCGGGGTCGGCGTCGAGGCTGCGGACGAGGCGCGCGGCGGCCGCGGACGAGGTGGCGGTGCGCGACTCCAGGCGCGGCTGTCCGTCGACCCAGCGCAGGGCGTCGACGTGGACGGCCGGCCCCGCGGTCGCGGCGGGCACGGCGGCCTGGGCGGGAGCGGCGAGCGTCAGGGTGAGCGCGGCGGCCCCGAGCGCGAGCGCGCGGGTCGGGATTCGGGCGGGTACGGGCACGGCTGCTCCCTGCGGTCGGTCGAGACGACCCTGCATCGGCCCTCCGGAGGACGGACTTGACGAACCCCTTGTGCGGTTCCCCTCCTCAGGCTAGTTTCTCGATTCGCATCGACGATGCGTATCGACGGCTCGTCCGCCCGGTCGACGGGTGGACGTGGGGTCTGGAGCTCTCAGGGAGGAGGGTGGGATGACGAACGACGAGCACGGCGATCGGCGGTCCCGCCCGCTGACCACGAGCCCGGCCGGGCCGTCCGGCCCGTCCCGCACGCCGTCCCCGCAGCAGTCGCCCGCGCTGTCCCCGCACCCGTCAGGGCGCGGAACGCGCTGACCCCCGTGGTGCCCCGCCCGGGCGCACCACGCCCATCGTCGATACGCATCGACGATCGACCGCCCACGACGCCGTGGGTAGAGGAGAGGAAACACCAGATGGCTCGACAGACGGCTCGGTCCTCGGCCCGGCGCACGAGCAAGCGCGCCGGCCTCGCCGCCCTGCTGGTCCTCCCGCTGGCCCTCGGGGCCTGCGGCGGTGGCGGCGGGAGCGCCAGCTCGGGCAGCTCGGACACCCTGCGGGTGCTCGACTACTACAACTCCGACCCGAACAAGACGCTGTGGAACGACGCCATCGAGGCGTGCGGCAAGACCGTGGGCATGAAGATCTCCCGCGAGTCCGTGCCCGGTGAGTCGCTCATCCAGAAGGTCCTGCAGCAGAGCTCGTCCAAGACGCTGCCCGACGTCCTCATGCTCGACAACCCCGACGTGCAGCAGATCGCCGCCTCCGGCGCCCTCGCACCGCTCGACGACCTCGGCATCGACTCCTCCGGCGTGGCCGACGGCGTGCTCAAGGCGTCCACCTACGAGGGCAAGCTCTACGGCCTGCAGCCCGTGACCAACACGATCGCGCTGTTCTACAACAAGAAGGTCCTCGAGGCCGCCGGCGTCACCCCGCCCACCACGTGGGACGAGCTCAAGACGGCCTCGGCCAAGCTCACCCAGGGCGAGCAGTACGGGTTCGCGATGTCGAACGTCAACACCTACGAGGGCACCTGGCAGTTCCTGCCCTTCATGTGGTCCAACGGGGGCGACGAGAAGGACATCGACACCCCGCAGACCGCCGCGGCCCTGCAGCTGGTCAAGGACCTCATGGACTCCAAGTCGCTGTCCCAGTCGTCGGTCAACTGGACCCAGGCCGACGTGGCCGACCAGTTCACGGCCGGCAAGGCCGCGATGATGATCAACGGCCCGTGGAACTTCGGGACCCTCGACAAGGTCTCCGGCCTCGAGTACGGCATCGTGCCGATCCCCGTCCCGCAGGCCGGCGGCAAGACCGTCTCGCCCTTCGGCGGTGAGGCGTGGACCGTGCCGCAGACGGGCGACGAGGACAAGCAGAAGAAGGCCGCCGAACTCGTGCAGTGCCTCAACAGCGACGACAACGAGGTGAAGATCTCCCTGGGTACCGGGACGGTCCCGACCAAGCCGGCGCTGGCCGACCAGGTCACCTCGCAGAACCCGAACCTCAAGGCCTTCGCCGACCAGGTCCCGGACCTGCGGGCGCGCACCGGTGAACTCGGCGCCGAGTGGCCCAAGGCCGCCACGAAGATCTACACCGCCGTCCAGAACGCGCTCGTCGGTGGGATGACGCCGGAGGACGCGCTGAAGCAGGCGCAGAATGGCTGACGCCTCCGTGGGCTCCACGAGCGTCGCCTCCCGCACCGCCCCGCCGGCCTCCGAGCCGGCGGGGCGGGGTGCGGGGCAGAAGCTCCGCACCCGGCTCGTCGAGGTCGCGTTCATCGTGCCCGCGGTCGTCTACCTCGTCCTGTTCTTCGGGTACCCCGTCGTCAAGAACGTCCTCATGGGGTTCCAGGAGTACACGACCAAGACGTTCTACACGGGTGAGGCCCCGTGGGTCGGGCTCAGCAACTACAGCGCCGTCGTCGGCAACGCGATCTTCGACCGAACGTTGTGGAACACCGTGCTCTTCACGGCCGGTTCCATCGTCGGGCAGTTCGCCCTGGGGCTGGCGATCGCGCTCTTCTTCCACAAGCGGTTCGCCCTCTCCGGCGTCCTGCGCTCGCTCATCCTGCTGCCCTGGCTCATCCCGATGATCGCGGGCACGGCCGTGTGGCGGTGGATCCTCGACACCGACAACGGTGCGCTGAACCGGATCCTGTCCGCGATCCCCGGGCTCGACCTGAACCCGAACTGGCTGACCTCCCCGCAGCTCGCGCTCGTCGCGGTCATCGGGGTCAACATCTGGCTCGGCATCCCGTTCAACATGACGATCCTCTACGGCGGTCTGCAGGAGATCCCCGAGGAGCTCTACGAGGCCGGCGCCCTCGACGGCGCGACCGGCTGGCGCGCGTTCCGGCACATCACGTGGCCCATGCTGCGACCGGTGGTGACGGTGGTCCTCGTCCTCGGGGTCGTCTACACGCTCAAGGTGCTCGACGTGATCCTCGGCCTCACCAACGGCGGGCCGGCGAACTCGACGCAGACCATCTCGACGTTCTCGTACGACATGTCGTTCCGGCAGTTCGACTTCGGCCAGGGCGCGGCGCTCGGGAACATCCTCATCCTCATCTCCCTCGTGTTCGCCGTGGTCTACCTGCGGATCAACCGGAAGGCGGTCGACGAATGAGCGCGGTCGTCCCCACGCGCGTGCAGGCCGGCGCCGACGTCCGGCCGGCCGGGAAGGCGCCCCGGCGCCCGGTCTACACGGTCATCGGCATCCTCATCCTGGCGTTCATGCTGTTCCCGCTGTACTGGATGGTGAACGTCTCCCTGCAGCCCGCCGGGAACGCGGTCGCCACCCCGTGGTTCCCGTTCGACTTCAGCCTGCGCGGGTACACCACCGCCATCTCCGAGCAGGGCCGCAACCTCGTCACGTCGCTGCTCATCAGCCTCGGCGCGGTCGTGTTCAGCCTGCTCATCGCCACCCCCGCCGCCTACGCCATGGCGCACTTCAAGCTCGGCCGCTGGGCGACGGTCGTCCTGTTCGGGATCCTCGTCACGCAGATGGTGCCGGGCATCGTCGTGGCCAACGCGCTCTACTCCGCCTACAGCGACCTCGGGCTGCTGAACACGCTGCCGGGCCTGATCCTCGCCGACTCCGCGGCGGGCATCCCGTTCTCCATCATCCTCATGCGGGCGTTCATGGGGTCGATCCCGGCCTCCATCGTCGAGGCCGCCTACGTCGACGGGGCCGGGCACGTCCGCGCGTTCTTCTCGATCGTGCTGCCGATGAGCCGCAACGCGCTCATCACCGCCGGCCTGTTCACGTTCCTGTTCGCCTGGGGCGACTTCCTCTTCGCCCTCACCCTGACCACCACCGCCGACCTGCGCCCCATCACACTGGGGCTGTACACCTACGTCGGCAGCTTCGTCGCGGACTGGTCGCCCATCATGGCGACGGCCGTCCTCTCGTCGCTGCCCGCCATCGCCCTGCTCGTCCTGGCCCAGCGGTACGTCGCCGCCGGCGTCACGGGCGGCGCCGTGAAGTCCTGACAACACCTGTGGAGCACCAGAGATGATCAACGTCACCGTGTGGGGCGAGAACCGCCACGAACAGCTCGAACCCGACGTCGCGAAGCGGTACCCGAACGGCATGCACGGCGCGATCGCCGAGGGCATCGAGGCCAACCTCGGCGAGGCCGTGACGGTGCGGACCGCCACCCTCGACGACCCCGAGCACGGCCTGACCGAGGAGGTCCTGGCCGGCACCGACGTCCTCACCTGGTGGGGCCACGCGGCCCACGACGAGGTCTCCGACGAGGTCGTCGAGCGCGTGCAGCGCCACGTCTTCGCCGGCATGGGGCTCATCGTCCTGCACTCGGGGCACTGGTCGAAGGTGTTCACCCGCCTCATGGGCACCTCCTGCACGCTGCGCTGGCGCTCGGAGCACGACCGCGAACTGCTGTGGACGGTCGACCCGACGCACCCGATCGCCCAGGGCGTGCCGCACCCCCTGGTGATCGAGGAGGACGAGATGTACGGGGAGTTCTTCGACATCCCCACCCCCGACGAACTCGTCTTCATCTCCAGCTTCTCCGGCGGGGAGGTGTTCCGCTCCGGCTGCACCTTCAAGCGCGGGTTCGGCAAGATCTTCTACTTCCGCCCCGGCGACCAGGACTTCCCGACGTACTTCCACGAGGGTGTGCGCAAGGTCATCTCGAACGCCGTCGAGTGGGCCGTCACCGTGCGCCCGGAGCGGACCGCGCCGGTCCTGCTGCGCTACGACACCGAGGACTTCTTCAACGGCCACGGGTACGAAGGCGCGCTGGACCCGGAGAAGCAGGAGAAGCAGCAGTGACCCGGCTCGTGCTCGTCGGGGCCGGCGGGATGGGCCGGGCCTGGCTCGGCACCATCCTGCGCAACCCCGACGCCGAGCTCGCCGGCGTCGTCGACCTCGACCTCGACGTCGCCCGCGCGGCGCTGGCAGAGGTGGAGGGCCAGATCGATGGTGTCGTCGCCGCGGACGTCGCCGTCGGGCAGGACGTCGTCGAGGTCGCCCGGCGCACGGGTGCCGACGCCGTCGTCAACGTCACCGTCCCGCAGGCCCACCACCCCGTGACGACCGCGGCGCTGTTCGCCGGGTTCCCCGTCCTGGGCGAGAAGCCCGTCGCCTCGACCGTGGCGCAGGCCCTCTCCCTCGTCGCCGCCTCGGAGGTGAGCGGACAGCCGTTCCTCGTCTCGCAGTCGCGCCGGTACAACCCGCACGTGGAGGAGTTCCGCGCGCAGGCCGCCGTGCTGGGCGACCTGGGGGCGTTGTCGACGGAGTTCTTCAAGGCCCCGCACTTCGGCGGGTTCCGCGAGGAGATGGCCCAGCCGCTGCTCGTGGACATGGCCATCCACCAGTTCGACCTCGCGCGGTACCTGCTCGACGCCGAACCGGTGTCGGTGTACTGCGAGTCCTTCAACCCGCCGTGGTCCTGGTACTCCGGGGACGCCAACGCCGCCGCCGTGTTCGAGATGTCCAGCGGCGCGCGGTACTCGTTCACCGGGTCCTGGTGCGCGCCGGGCGTCGAGACGTCGTGGAACGGCTCGTGGCGGCTGTCCGGCGCGAACGGGTCCGCCGTCTGGAACGGCGACGACCGTCCGGTGCTGGACGCCGACGGCGAGCCGGGGGAGTTCAGCGACCCCGGCCAGGAGATCGCCGGCTCGCTCGCGGCGTTCGTCGCGTTCCTCACCCGCGGGGCGGCGTTCTCCGGCGAGGTGCACGACAACGTCCTGAGCCTGGCGATGGTCGAGGCCGCGGTGGAGTCGGCCGGTTCCGGGGCGCGCGTCCAGCTGGACGACGTGCTGGACCGCGCCTACGCCCGGGCCCTGGCCGACGAACAGCGCGAGGACGTCGCGACGGCCCTCAAGGGCTGGTCGTCGGTGCGCACCGCCCTGTCCGGCGGTCGCTGACCGGGTCCGCCGACCGGCGGGCGCAACGGGGTGGGTCGTGGGTACGGTGGCGACGGTCGAACCCACGGCCGCCCCGCTCTCCGGAGGTGTCGCCGTGGCCTGCCCACCCGTGCCGTCACGCGTCCTCCCCCGGCTCGTCCTCGCGGCACGACCGTGAAGACGGCGGCGAGCGGCAGCTGGGTCCCCGACGAGGGGGGCAGCCGGCTGCCCGCGGGCGAGGCCCACGCGTGGGAACCCGGGCGGAACGCGACGGTGTGCGGGGTTCCGCTGCACCGCGCGGGGTTGGCCCGGTTCCCGCACGTGGAGTTCTCCGACCTCGACGCGCTCACCGGTGGCAGCGGCGACCGGGTCCGGTGGGCGTGCCCCCGCTGCCTCGCCGCCACGGGCGGCCGGCGGGCCGGGCGGCGGTGGGCGCGCACCGACCCCCGACCGTGACCGGAGCCGTGAGGGAGCCCCGGGTGACGGCGGTGCGTCAGGCCGGGACCTTCGAGCTGTGGTGGGAGGAGATGAGCCACCGGCCGTCGGGCTGCTGGGAGTAGACGTACGTGAACCGGGCCGGGACCACCGACTGCTGCCCCGTCGCGGGGTCGGTGACGGTGAAGTCGTACAGGCCCGTGTGGGTCGCCAGGCCGGGCCGCTCGACGGCGATGTACGACTCGGTGATCTCGCCCTGCGGACGGTTCGGCAGGAACGTGTCCGCGAAGTAGCCGCGGATCTCCTCCGGGGTGTCCTTGACGTCGCCGGACAACGTGGACAGGAGCACGGCGTCGGGGGCGTAGAGGTCCGCGACCTGCTGCGCGTCGCCCGTCGCGAGCGCCGCGTTCCAGCTCGTGAACAGGTCGGTCACCTCGGCGTCGGTGAGCTGGACCGGGCTGGCCGGGCCGCTGCTCGGTGCGGCCGCGGGGCCCTGACCGGCCACCGCGGCACCCCCGCACGCGGTGGTGACGAGGGCGACGCCGGCCAGCAGGGGGACGAGGACGGTTCGGGTGCGCACGTCGGGGTTCCTCTCGGTCGGTGCGGCGGTGTCCGCCGCGGCGTGCCACCACCCTCCCGAGCCGCCCGGCAACGGCCGGCCAACGTCCCGGCAGGAGAACGGCAAGCCTTGGTCAACCCTCCGGTCGACCGGCTCCTGCACCCGCCCCCGGCCAGCGCAGGACGACGGACAGCCCGCCGCCGGGGGCCGTGGTGAGGTCGACGGACCCGCCGTCGTGCTCGACGAGCCGCCGCACGACGGCCAGGCCCAGCCCGCTGCCGTGCCGCCGCCCGGGGGCCTGCCAGAAGCGGTCGAAGGCCCGGGCGCGTTCTGGCGCCGGCAGCCCGGGACCCTCGTCGTCGACGCGCAGCTCGACGTCCCCGTCGCGGCGGCGCGCCGACAGCGTGATGCGGGACCCGCGGGGGGAGACCGACACCGCGTTGTCGAGGACGTTGTCCAGGACCTGCTCGACCGTCCCGGGCGTGGCCGCGACCGGACCCGGCAGCGCGTCGGGGCGGTCGACGTGCAGCAGCAGCCCCGCGTCGTCGGCCGCCGCGCGCCAGGACGCGACCCGGCCGCGCACGACGGCGGCGAGGTCCACCCCGACCGGGGCGGTGGCGCCGGACTCGGCCCGGGCGAGGGTGAGCAGCGAGCCCACGAGGCCGCTCATCCGCGCCAGCTCGGCGTCCACCCCGTCGAACCCCTCGTCCAGCGCCTCCACGAGGGACGGGTCGGAGGCACTGTCCCGCACCGACTCCCGCAGGTTGTCGACCTGCAGGCGCAGCGCCGTGAGCGGCGTCCGGAGCTGGTGGGAGGCGTCGGCCGTGAAGGCCCGCTGGGAGTCCAGCAGGGCGCTCGTCCGGGCGGCGCCGTCGTTGAGGGTCCGAGCCAGGGTGGCGATCTCCGGCGGGCCCCCGACGGGCGCCCGGGCGCTGAGGTCGCCGCGCCCGTGCCGCGCCGCCACCGCCTCCAGGCGGCGCAGCGGACGCACCAGGGTCCCGGCCAGCAGCACCGCCAGACCGCCGGCGAGGACGAGCACCGCCCCGCCGACGCCGAGGCGGAAGACCCAGATGTCCCGGATGCGGCGTTCCACGTCGTCGGCGGGGGCCACGACCTGCACGACCGCGACGACGCGGCCGTCCTGCACGGCCGGGACGACGACGGAGACGGCGCGCCGGCCGGGGACGTCGGGGTCGAGGTCGGCCGCCGCACCCCAGCGCGGGGAGGTGGTGCGCCCGGCGAACGCCGCCTGCACCTGCGCGTCGGCGCGGTCCCGGTCGGCGGCCTGCACGAGGCGGACGACGGAGCCGGTGGCCTGCCGGAAGTCGCGGGTCCGGTCGGTGACCGCCGTGGCCGCCGCCGCGTCGGTGCGCAGCGTCAACGGCACGAACAGCCGGGCCTCGCGCTCGGCGGTCTCCTCCAGCGTCTGCCGCAGCAGGGACGCCGAACTGGCCGCCACCGGCACGGTGAACAGGACCAGCGCCACGGCGACGAGCACGAGGTAGCTCGCGACGAGGCGCCGCCTCACCCGGCCACCGCCTCGAGCCGGAACCCCACCCCGCGCACCGTCTGCACCTCCACGACCCCGGACAGCTTGCGGCGCAACGACCCCACGTGGACGTCGAGGGTGCGGCCGGACCCGTGGAAGTTCTCGTCCCACACCGTGGTGAGGAGGTCGTCACGGGTGCGGACCGCGCCGGGCGTGCTCGCGAGCTGCTCGAGCAGGTCGAACTCCTTGGGGGAGAGCACCACCTCCTGGGTCACCTCCTGCGCAACCCCCGCGCCGGACCCGGCGACGAGCACGCGGCGCGCCGCCCGGTGGACCTCCAGCCGCCCGACCCGCAGGGGGGTCTCGCCCCGGTCCTGCTCGGGGGGTGCCGCAGCGGATCGGACCGCGGCGGCCAGCGAACCCTCCGTGCGGCGCAGGACGGCCCGCATCCGCGCGACGAGCTCGCGCATCCCGAAGGGTTTGGGCAGGTAGTCGTCGGCCCCGACCTCCAGCCCCACGACGCGTTCCACCTCGTCGGAGCGGGCGGTGATGATGATGAGGGGGACGTCGCTGACGGCCCGCAGCGCCCGGCAGACGTCGATGCCGTCGCCGTCGGGCAGTCCGAGGTCCAGCAGCACGACGGCCGCCCCGGCGTGCTCGCGCAGCGCCTGCGCCCCTGTCGTGACGTGGCGGACGACGAACCCGTAGCGCGCCAGGCCCTCGACGAGCGCGCGGGCGATGGCCGGGTCGTCCTCGACGAGGAGCGTGTCCACGGCAGGGGCCTCCGGAGGGTCGACGGGGAACGCGGGCGGTGAGGACGGTGCGGTGAGGACGTGCGTGAGGATAGGGCGGCGCAACCGTTGTCCCCCCGACCGCACTCGGCTACGGTGCGGTCGATGCGCATCGACGGGCGGACGCCGGGCGCGCGGTGTCGGGGAGGCGCGGTGGCCGGGAACCGGAGTGCGACGGGTCGCACCGTGACGAGCAAGGACGTCGCGCGCGTGGCGGGCGTCTCCCAGAGCACCGTGTCCTACGTCATGAGCGGCAAGCGGCCGATCTCCGAGCGCACCCGCCGCATCGTCGAGGACGCCATGGAGCAGCTGACCTACCAGCCGAACGCCGGGGCCCGTGCGCTGGCCAGCCAGCGCACGCAGATCATCGCCGTCGTCATGCCGTTCGACGTCGCGCTCGGCGCGACCGGGCTGATGGCCTTCATCGAGGAGATCACCCTCGCGGCCCGGGCGCGCGACCACGACGTCCTCATCGTCACGGCCGAGGAGGGCGTGGACGGGTTGCGGCGCGTCGCCGGCCGGGCCCTGTGCGACGCCGTCGTCGTCATGGAGGTCAGCTCGGACGACCCGCGCGCCGCGATCGCCCGCGAACTGCGGGTGCCGACGTTGTTCATCGGGTTCCCCGACGACGCCGAGGGGCTGCACTGCATCGACTTCGACTTCGAGGACGGGGCGCGCCTCCTCGTCGGCGAACTCGCCGCCAACGCCCGCGTCGCGGCGCTGGTGTGGGGGTCGGAGACGGTGGACCGGGGGCTGAACTACGTCCCGCGGTTCCGGGCCGCCGCGCAGGCGGCCGCCGCGGCCGCCGGGGTGGCCCTCGACTGGGTGCCGCTGGAGCGCGACCGCGTGGAGGAGCAGGTGCGGGCCGTCCTGGCCGGCGGCTGCGAGGCGCTGCTCGTCACCGCGCACCTGAACCGCGTCGTCCACGCGGTGCAGGAGGCGGGGCTGCGCCCGGGCACCGACCTGGACCTCGTCGCCCTCGCCACCGACGTGGAGGCGACGGGTTTCACCGTCCCGCTCACCGCGGTCTCGACGCACCCGCGCGACGTCTCGCGGCAGGCGATGACGTGGTTGTTCGACCTGCTCGAGCAGGGGTCCGGGCCCGCGCAGGTGCAGCGGGTCCCGGCCTCGGTGACCCGCCGGTCCTCGGTGCGGACGGGGCCCACCCCGCGCGTTCCGCGACCCTGAACCGGTTAGTACGATCCGCACCAGCACCACCAGCACGGCACGACCCGCAGGCCAGAGAACGACGACGACGTCCCGGGAGGACCAGCCCGCATGTCCGCTGACCAGAACGCACTGCCGGAACTCGGGGTCGCCGTCGTCGGCCACTCCTTCATGGGCGCGGTGCACTCGCACGCCTGGCGCACGGTCGACCACGTCGGCACCCCCCGGTTCCGCACGAAGCGCGTCGCGCTCGCGGGCCGGGACCTCGGCCGCGCGCAGGCCGCCGCCACGCAGTTCGGCTGGGCCGAGGGCGTCGACGACTGGCGCACGCTGGTCGAGCGCGACGACGTCCACGTCATCGACATCCTCACCCCGGGCGACTCCCACGCCGAGATCGCGATCGCCGCGCTCGAGGCCGGCAAGCACGTCATCTGCGAGAAGCCCCTGGCCAAGACGGTCGAGGAGGCGCAGCGCATGACGGAGGCCGCGCAGGCCGCCGCCGCGCGCGGGGTCCGCAGCATGGTGGCGTTCAACTACCGCCAGGTCCCGGCCATCGGCCTGGCCCGCCAGCTCGTCGAGCAGGGCCGCCTCGGCGAACTGCGCCAGGTGCGGGCGGTGTACCTGCAGGACTGGATCGTCGACCCCGAGTTCCCGTTGACCTGGCGGCTGCAGAAGGACCGCTCGGGCGCGGGTGCGCTGGGGGACATCGGGTCCCACATCATCGACGCCGCGCAGTTCATCACCGGCCAGCGCCTGACCGGCGTCTCCGGGACGGTCGAGACGTTCGTCAAGAAGCGCCCGCTGGAGGCGACCCGCACGGGCGCCAACACCGGCCTGGGTGCGGAGGCGTCCAGCGAGTACGGCGACGTGACCGTCGACGACGCCGCGGTGTTCTTCGGCCGCGGCGACGGCGGGGCGCTCATGACGTTCGAGGCGACCCGCATGGCGCTGGGCCGCAAGAACGGCATGCGCATCGAGGTCAACGGCTCGAAGGGGTCGATCGCCTTCGACTTCGAGTCCATGAACGAACTGCACTTCTTCGACGGGACGCTGCCGGACGCCGAGAACGGGTTCCGCCGGATCCTGGCGACCGAACCCGAGCACCCCGGTGTCGCGAACTGGTGGCCCGCCGGTCACGGCCTGGGGTACGACCACCCGTTCGTCCACGAGCTGCAGGAGTTCCTCGGGGCGATCGCCGACGAGCGCGACCCCTCGCCGAGCTTCGCCGACGGGCTGCAGGTGCAGCAGGTCCTGGAAGCGGTGCAGCGCAGCGCCGAGAACGACTCCGTCTACACGAGCATCTGAGGAGAGACCGTGGCTGAACCGCTCAAGACCCCGCGTCCCGTCACCCTGTTCACCGGCCAGTGGGCCGACCTGCCGTTCGAGGAGGTCTGCCGCCTCGCCTCCGAGTGGGGTTTCGACGGCCTCGAGATCGCGACCTGGGGCGACCACCTCGACTCCACCCGCGGGGCGACGGACGACGAGTACATCGCGCAGAAGAAGGCGACGCTCGAGAAGTACGGCCTGCAGGTCTGGACGATCTCGGCCCACCTGTCCGGGCAGGCCGTGTGCGACCTCATCGACCAGCGCCACCAGGACATCGTGTCGGTGGACGTGTGGGGCGACGGCGACCCCGAGGGCGTCCGGCAGCGCGCGGCGGAGTACGTCAAGGACACCGCCCGCACCGCGGCCCGCCTCGGCGTGAAGACCGTCACCGGGTTCACCGGGTCCTCGATCTGGCACACCGTCGCGATGTTCCCCCCCACCCCCGACTCCATGGTCGAGGCGGGGTACCAGGACTTCGCCGACCGCTGGAACCCGATCCTCGACGTCTTCGACGAGGTGGGCGTGAAGTTCGCCCACGAAGTGCACCCGTCCGAGATCGCCTACGACTACTGGACGACGAAGCGGGCGCTGGAGGCCATCGGCCACCGCGAGGCGTTCGGCCTGAACTTCGACCCGTCGCACTTCGTCTGGCAGGACCTGGACCCGATCGGGTTCCTGCGCGACTTCGCCGACCGGATCTACCACGTGCACTGCAAGGACTCGCGCAAGCAGCTCGACGGCCGCGCCGGCCGCCTCGGTTCGCACCTGGCCTGGGCGGACTCCCGCCGCGGCTGGGACTTCACGTCCGTCGGCCACGGCGACGTCCCGTGGGAGCTGATCTTCCGCGAGCTCAACAACATCGCCTACGAGGGCCCCACGAGCGTGGAGTGGGAGGACGCCGGCGTCGACCGGCTGCGCGGGGCGCCCGACGCCCTCGCCTTCGTCCGCCGCCTCGGCGAGTTGTTCCAGCCCCCGGCCGCCGCCTTCGACGCGGCGTTCAGCTCGAAGGGCTGATTCAAGCGCCTCACTCGATCGGCCGATGAGACCTGTGGTGCGCCCCGCTCCGGTGCGCCACAGGTCTCTCGCGTCGAGGGGGTGCTCCCGTGCCGTCCGTGCCCGGTCGCCTCGTCGACGCGCCCGGGGAACCCGCGTGGCTGCGCGGGACGTGGCGTGGACGGGCGGTCTTCGCGGTGGTCCTGGTCGCCGCTGTCCTCCTGGGCCGCGGTGCCACGACGGACGGCGCGCACCTGGCCATCGTCTGGCCGGCGTCGGCGGTGGGACTGCTCTGGCTCGCGGGCTCGCCCGGCCGACGTCACCGTGTCCTGGACGGCGCCCTGCTGGTCCTGCTCACGACCGTCCTGCGCGTCCTGACCGCCATGCCGCCGGCGGAGTCGCTCGTGCTCGGGGTCGCCGCGCTCGTGCACGCGCTCGTCGGCGCGCACAGCCACCGCCGTCTGGAACCCGCGGGGTTCCGGCTCACCACGCCCGCGCACCTGCGCTCCCTGGCCCTGTCGGCCGCCCTCGGCGCCCTGGCCTCCACCCCCGTCGCCGCGCTCGCCTTCGCCGTCGCCGGTGTCCCCGTCGGTCTGCCCGCCGCCCAGTGGCTGCTGCGCACCGGCGTCTCGACGTTCCTCGTCCTGGCGATCGTCCTGCGCACGGCCGAGCGGCGGCCCGACGCCCCCGGTCACGGGACGCGCCTGGGTGAGCGGCTGGCCGTCCTCGCCGCGACCGTCGCCGCGTACGGCCTGACGTTCTGGCTCCTCGACGGCGCTCCGGTGGCCTTCCTCGTCGTCCCCGTCGCGGTGTGGGTCGCCCTGCGGCGCACGACGACCGCGGCCACGGTGCACGTCGTCGTGGGGGCCGGGGTCGTCGTCGCCGCGACCTGGGCCGGCCGCGGACCCTGGGCGCACCTGCCGCCGGACCTGCAGGCCGTGTGCGCGGAGGCGTTCACGGGGGTCCTGGCCTTCCTCACGCTCGTGCTGGCGCTGCACCGCGACGAGAGCGCCGACAACGCCCGGCAGGCGGCCGAGCAGGCGGACCTGCTGGCCGCCGTGTTCGCCTCCATCTCCGACGCCGTGTGCGTCTTCGACGCCCGCGGGGACTCGCTGCTGCGCAACCCGGCCGCCGAACGGCTGCTCGGGGGGACCCGGGCGACGCGCGAGGACTGGGGCCGGCGGATCGCCCTGCAGCACGTCGACGGTTCGGCCTACCCCGTCGGTGACGGGCCCATCGCGCGCGCCCTGCGCGGCGAGGGCGTCGACGCCGAGGACCTGCGCTTCGTCTCGCCCCAGCACCCGGGCGGCGTGCTGCTCAACGTCAGCGCCCGGCCGTTGCCGCGCGTGGCCGGCGTCCCCTGGAGCGGGGGAGTGGTCGCCGCCTTCCACGACGTCACCGAGGTGCGGGCCGCCACCGCCCGCGTCGCGCGGGCGCACGAGCTGGTCTCCGGCGTCCTGGCCGCGGCCACCGAGCACGCCATCGTCGCGGTCGACACCTCCGGGGTGACGACGCTGTTCAACGAGGGCGCCGAGCGCATGCTCGGCTGGACGGCGGCCGAGGTCGTCGGCACCGACTCGGCGCGGTTCTTCGTCGCGGACGAGCTGCGCGCGGTCGCGGCGGCCGAGGGGCTCGACGACCCGCGCCAGCTCTTCTTCCGCGTCGCTGCGGACGGGGCCCGGACGGCCCGCTTCTCCTTCCGGCACCGCGACGGACGCACGTTCCCCGTGAGCCTGACCACGACGGCCCTGCTCGGCGCCGACGGGGACGTGCAGGGGTTCATCGGCATGGCCACCGACGTCTCCGAACTGGAGGACTCCGAGGCCCTGTTCCGCACCGCCCTGCACGCGGCGCCCGTCGGCATCGCGCTCGTGCGGGCCTCCGGCGCCGAGGCGGGACGGCTGCAGCGGGTGAACCGGTCGCTGTCGCGCTTCACGGGCCGGGCCGAGGGGGACCTCCTGGGGACGGACGTCGGCGGCATCTTCCTGGGCGGGGAGAGCGGCGACGACCTCTTCGCGGACGTCCTCAGCGGCTTCACCGCCGAGCAGCGGCTCGACCTGCAGATCGCCCGGGGCGGCCAGGAGCCCCTGCGGGTGCAGGTCACCGCGACCCTCGTCCGGCTGCGCGGGGGTGAGGTGACGATGCTCTGCCTCGTCGAGGACGTCACCGAACGCCTCGCCGCGCAGGCCGAACTGCAGCGCCAAGCCCTGCACGACGCCCTCACGGGACTGCCGAACCGGCTCCTGTTCCTCGACCGCCTCGAGCACGCCGTGGCCGCGGCGGGACGGGGGGCCGGGCACGTCGGGCTGCTGTACGTCGACCTCGACGGGTTCAAGGCGGTCAACGACACCGCCGGGCACGAGGCCGGGGACGACCTGCTCGTCCAGGTGGCCGCGCTCTTGACCGCGTGCGTCCGCCCGGGCGACACCGTCGCGCGCCTGGGCGGGGACGAGTTCGCCGTCGTCTGCCCGGGGACGAGCACCGAGGAGGACCTCGTCGCGATCGGCCGGCGGGTCCTGGACGCCCTGCGCGACCCGCTGGCCGTCCGTGGGCACGCGGGCGTCGGGCACCAGGCGGTCGTCGGCGCGAGCATCGGCGTGCGCTGGTGCCGCGGCAGCGCACCGGCCGAGGAGCTGCTGCGCGACGCCGACGAGGCGATGTACGCGGCGAAGCGGGCCGGCAAGGGGCGCGTCGTCGTCCACCGCGGACCGGGAACCGACGACCGCGGTGCTGCGTCCCACCTCTCATCGGGCTATGACGGATAGTGATCGAATAGCCACGGATCGTGTGGTTCATCTCACAACAGAACCCTCGCGAGCGCACAGGACTGGTTGAGTGCGCCGCATGACGACGTCCCTCCCGCGGGTCTCCCCGCGGTCCTCACGGCGCCCGCTGGCCGCGGCCGCGCTGACCACGACCCTCGCCGCGATCTCCGCCGTCGCGCTCGCCGCCCCCGCGTCGGCCGACGACACGACCCGCGAGGTGGACCCCGCCGCGCTGCACGTGCTCGACCGCACCAACGCCGCCCGCGCCGCCGTCGGCTGCGCGCCGCTGGTCCTCGACCCCGCCCTCGAGACGGCCGCCGAGGCGCACAGCGCCGAGATGGCCTCGACCGGGACCATGACCCACACCGGGGCCGACGGCAGCTCGCCGCGGACCCGCCTGGCCGCCGTCGGGGCCTTCCCGGTGCGCACCGCCGAGAACGTGGCGTACGGCTACGACGCCGACGGCGTCGTCGACGCGTGGCTGGCCAGCCCCGGCCACCGTGCCAACCTCCTGGACTGCCGCCTGGCCTCCGTCGGGATCGCCGAGGCGCCCGGCGCCGCCGGCACCTACTGGACGCAGGTCTTCGCCGGCTGGGCCTGAGCCGCTCGGCGCGACCCGGCCGCCCCCGTCGGGGCATGCTGGGGCCGTGCGGGAACCCCTCCGCCGCGGCCGGCGTCGGAGGGGTCGTGCGTGGGGCGCGGGAAGTGGGTGCGACGGCCGCACCCGGGCGTCGGGAGGTCGTCGTGGCGGGTGCACCCTGGTGGGAGCAGTTCGACCCCGGCCCCCGCGAGTCCGGCACCGGCTCGTCCGGTCCGACGCCTCCCGTGACGGGCACCGGCACCCTCGCGCCCTCGCAGCCCGAGGTGGTCCGGGACGAGCACCAGGACCACCCGCGTCCCCCGCGCCCGCCGCGGGGGCTGCAGGTCGTCGCGGCCGTCCTCGCGCTCGTCCTCGTCGCGCTCCTCGGCGTCCTCGCCGCACGCACGGTCGGCGCGACGTCGGCCCCCGCCCCCCAGGAGGGCACCGCCGGCGCACCGACCAGCGCGCCCGGCCCGTCGCCCACCGGACGCCCCGCCGGGGGGACCGCCGCCGCCGACGCGGCCGCCACCGCCGAGCTCGAGGAGCTGCGCCGCCAGGGCCTGGCGGCCCACCCGCCGGACGGCCAGTGGGTCGCCCAGCTCGCCGCGAAGAGCGTCGGGACGACGGACCCCGTGCAGACCGCGGCCAACGGCAGCAGCACCTTCTACGCCGCCGACATCCTCGCCCAGAGCCGGGAGATCGCCTCCGGCGTCGCCGGCGGCGACGTGTTCGTGCTCAAGACCACCGACTTCGGCGACGGCCTCGTCGACAAGCGGGACAACCCCTACTGGGTGACGCTGGCCGCCGGCCCGTTCGGGAACGCCGACGACGTGCGCACCTGGTGCGCCAGCATGTTCGCCACCACCCCCGCCGCCGAGCGCGGGAACGTGTGCCTGCCGAAGCAGTTGACGCCGCCGGAGTGAGGGCGGTTCCGCTCGTCGCGTCGGTGCTGCGGTTCCGACGGGTGCCGCGGTTCCGACGGGTGCCGCGGTTCCGACGGGACACCCACGGGTGATCCGACGCCGGTCCCACGTGGGTGCAGGTGTGGGACCGGCGGGACGGTCGTCGGGGTGACGCGTGCGCCGTTCCCAGGCCCGGTCCCACGTGGGTGCAGGTGTGGGAACGGCGCCACGGTCGGCGCGGGCGGCCGCGGCAACGGTTCCGACGCGCGGCCGGGAACCGCGCGGCCGCGCCCGGTTCACTCCCGGCAGTTCCCCAGCGCCTCGTCCCACCACACCGACAGCGGCCACGAACCGCTGCGCCGCAACGCCTCCCAACGCTGACGCTCCCGTCGACGCGCGAGGAGGAGCCCGACGACGGCGACGGTCACGGGGGCGGTGGGCGCAACTCCGGGCGGTTCCGTGGTTCCAGGACGGTGAACCCCGACCTCGGTGGTCGACGACATCCGGACCTCCTCTCCGTGCGGCGGTTCCGACGGTAGGAGGTCGCGAGGGGGAGGGACGACCGGGTTTTCCGCGCTCAGTGCGAGGGCGCGAGGTGCCCGGCGAGGCGTTCGTGCATCTGCGCGCTGGCGTCGTTGAGGCCGACGAACTCCACCGACGTGCCCCGCGCGGCGTACTTCGTCGTGACCGCGTCGAGGGCGGCGACGGTCGAGGCGTCCCAGACGTGGGAGTCGGACAGGTCGACGACGACCCGGGACGGGTCGCCGGGGTAGTCGAACTGCCCGACGAGGTCGTTCGAGGAGGCGAAGAACAGTGCGCCGTGCACGCGGTACGTCTTCACCGCGCCGTCGCCGCTGAGTTCGCCGTCCACCTCGACGAGGTGCGCCACCCGCCGGGCGAAGAGCAGTGCCGCGACGACGACGCCGACGACGACCCCGATGGCGAGGTTGTGCGTCACCACCACGACCACGACGGTCGTCACCATGACCGCGGTCTCGCTGCGCGGCATGCGGCGCAACGTCCCGGGGCGCACCGAGTGCCAGTCGAACGTCCCCACGGCGACCATCACCATGACGGCCGCGAGAACGCCCATGGGGATCACCGCGACGACGTCACCGAGGCCCACGACGAGCACGAGCAGGAACACCCCGGCCAGGAACGTCGACAGCCGGGTGCGGGCGCCTGAGCGCACGTTGATCATCGTCTGGCCGATCATGGCGCACCCGCCCATGCCGCCGAAGAACCCGGTGATGACGTTGGCGGCCCCCTGGCCCCACGCCTCCCGCGTCTTGGACGACCGGGTGTCGGTCACCTCGTCGACCAGCGTCGCCGTCATGAGCGACTCCATCAGCCCGACGAGCGCCATGCCCACCGCGTACGGGGCGATGATGCGGAGCGTCTCGAGCGTGAGCGGGACGTCGGGCAGGGCCAGGACGGGGAGGCTGTCCGGCAGGGCGCCCTCGTCCCCGACGTTGGGGACCGCCAGGTGCGCGACGACCGTCAGCGCGGTGAGGACCACGATCGCGACCAGGGGCGCGGGTACCGCGGTCGTCAGCCGGGGCAGGAACACCATGATCGCCAGAGCGGCCGCGACCATCGGGTAGACCAGCCACGGCACCCCGACGAGGTGGGGGACCTGCGCCCAGAAGATGAGGATCGCCAGGGCGTTGACGAACCCGACCATGACGCTGCGCGGCACGAACCGCATGAGGCGCGGCACCCGCAGGAGCCCGAGGACCACCTGGATCAGACCGCCCAGGACGACGGTCGCCAGCAGGTACTGCAGGCCGTGCTCGCGCACCACGGGGGCGATGACAAGGGCCACGGCGCCGGTGGCGGCGGAGATCATCGCGGGCCGGCCGCCGAGCACGGCGATCGAGACGGCCATCGTGAAGGAGGCGAAGAGGCCGACGCGGGGGTCGACCCCGGCGATGATCGAGAACGAGATCGCCTCGGGGATGAGGGCGAGCGCGACGACGAGGCCGGCGAGCACCTCGGTGCGCAGGACGGTCGGCGACGGCAGGCCCGCGCGGAGGCGGGTGAGCGGGCGGGGGCGCAGGGCGGTCGTGGTCACAGGCGTCCGTTCGGAGGGAGACCGGGGAAGGGCGTGGAGGCGCTCCGGACCGCCGTGGCGGTCGGGCGGGGAGCGGCGGCGGAGCTGACTCTACCTTGACGTGAGAAGAAGGTTACGGCGCGTCCTCCTCTGTGGTCGACCAAGGGTTGCCGCTCGTGACGTTGCGTGTGGGCCGGCGTCCGCGGGAGTGGCGCCGGGATCCCTCGGGCGGTCACGGGGGACCTCGCGGTGCGAGGTCGGTGCGGCGGCGGGCCTGGACGCGGGCGGAGCGCAGCACGACCCGTCGGTGGGGGTGTCGGGCGCGGCCCGCCCACGCCGTCGGGATCCTTTGCACCGCAGGGACCTCCGCAGGTCCTGACCGGGGGTGGCGGGACGGCGTCCACCGTGGGGTGTCGCAGGTGAGCGGCCGACGGCTCGCGGCCGCGTCGACGGCACGCCTCGTCGTGGCTCCTCGCGCGCGCCTCCGGAACCCTGGGAGCCGGACCGCTTGCGGACGCCCCTCTGGGAATCTACCTTCACGTCACGGTAGGGTTCGGGACGTCAGCAGACCTCGGGGGAGGCGCTCGTGGACGGCGGCTCGCCTCCTCCCCAGCACTCCGCGCAGCCGACCGGCCCGCGCGGCCCCACTCGAGACGAGGTCACGTGACGACCCGCACCAGTCCGAGGACGACCGGCACCACCGGCGCCCGCTCCACCCGTTCCGCCCAGCGCGTCCCCGCCGCCCGGCACGCCTCGCCGTCGCGCGGCCGGACGCTGGCCACGGCCTTCGACCCCCGGCACAACGCGCTCGACGTCCTGCGCCTGGCCCTCGCGCTCACCGTGGCGGTCGTCCACACGACGTACCTCGGCTTCGGCCACCAGCCCGAGGTCGGCGCGACCGACGTCGGCAGCCTCGCCGTCGACGGGTTCTTCGTGCTCAGCGGCTTCCTCGTGGCGGGCAGCTGGTTGCGCCTGGGGTCCCTGCGCCGGTTCGTCTGGCACCGCGCGCTGCGCATCCTCCCCGCCTTCTACGTCAGCCTCGCGCTCACCGCCCTCGTCGTCGCGCCGGTCCTCGCGGTCCTGTCGGGACGGGGCCCGACGTCGGTGTTCTCCGGCCCCGACTCCGCCGTCGGCTACGTCACCTCGAACGCAGCCCTCCTGGTGCGGCAGTTCGGGATCGCCGGCCTCGGCGACGACGGCGGCGGCTCGGTCGTCAACGGATCGCTGTGGACGCTCTTCTACGAGGCCGCCTGCTACGGGGTCGTCGCGGCCCTCGGGGTCATCGGCGTCCTCGCCCGCCGCCGCTGGGTGGTCCTCGTCCTGCTGGGCCTGCTGTGGGCGACAACCGTGTCGGCGACGGCCGGGTTCAACCCCGTGGGTTCCGAGCTCATGCTGCGCTTCGCCTTCGTCTTCCTGCTCGGGGTCGCCGGGCACCTGTACGCCGACCGCCTCGTGCTGTCGTTGCCGCTGGCGGTCGCGGCGGTCGCGCTCGTGGCCGCCGGGCTCGCGCTGCTGCCGGACTACCGCGCCCTGGCCGGACCGGCCTTCGCCTACGCCTTCCTCTACGCCGTGGTCCGGCTGCCGCTGCGCTGGCGGCCGCGCTGGGACCTGTCCTACGGCGTCTACGTCTGGCACTGGCCGATCGCGCTCGTCCTGGCGACCGCCGGGCTCGCGGACGCCGTCGGCGCCGGGTTCGTCCTCCTCAGCCTCGCCGTCACGGCCGGGGTGGCCGCGCTGTCGTGGCGCTTCGTCGAGTCGCCGGCCCTGTCCCACAAGGACGCCGCCTGGGTCACCGGGGGGCGGCGTCGACGCGCTTAAGCTGGCCCGGGTGAGCACGGAACAGCACGACGACGGGACGGGCGCCGCCGACGGGGCCGTCTACCAGGTCGGCGAGGTGGCCGAGCGCGTCCGGTTGTCGCACCGGACCGTGCGGTACTACGACGACCAGGGCCTGCTGAGCGCCGCCCGCAGCGCGGGGAACTACCGGCTCTACAGCGAGTCCGACATCCAGCGCATGCTGACCATCCGGCGCATGAAACCCCTCGGGTTCAGCCTCGACGAGATGCGGCACGTGCTGCAGGTGCTCGACCGCGTCGACCGGGAGGGCGCGCAGGCTCCCGAGCTGGAGCTCGAACTGCGCCGCGCGATCGACGACGTGCGCGAACGCCGCGACAAGCTGGCCGAGCAGATGGCGGGCGCGGACGACTTCCTCGCCGCCCTGCGCGCCCGCCTCCCCTGACTCAGTCGGGCAGGTCCCCGACGGACGAGCGTTCCCGCAACGGCCGGGCCTGCGGCAGGCGCGTCCCGATGACCTGGTCGATGATGCGGTGCGCGATCGACTGGGCGTCCAGGCCGGCGTCGCGCAGGATCTGGCTGCGCGACGCGTGGTCGAGGAACTCGTCGGGCAACCCGAGTTCGGTGACCCCCGTGTCGACGTCGGCCTCGCGCAGGTCCTGGCGCAGCCGGGTGCCGATGCCGCCGACGCGGACGCCGTCCTCGATCGTCACGACGAGGCGGTGCTCGCGGCACAGTTCCACGAGGGAACCCGCGATCGGGACGACCCAGCGCGGGTCGACGACGGTGGCGCCGATGCCCTGCGCCGCCAGCAGCGACGCCGTCTCCAGCGCCGTGGTGGCCATCGAGCCGACGGCGACGAGCAGGACGTCGCGCGAGGAGTCGGGGGCCTCGGCCAGGACGTCGACCCCGTCGGACAGGCGGAACAACCGCGGGACGTCAGGCCCCACCGCACCCTTGGGGTAGCGCAGGACGGTCGGCCCGTCCTCGACGGCGACGGCCTCGGCGAGTTCCTCGCGCAGGGTCGCGGCGTCCCTCGGCGCGGCGATGCGGATGCCCGGAACCACCTGCAGCAGAGCGAGGTCCCACATGCCGTGGTGGCTGGGGCCGTCCGGGCCGGTGACCCCGGCGCGGTCGAACACGAACGTCACGCCCGCCTTGTGCAGGGCGACGTCCATGAGGACCTGGTCGAACGCGCGGTTCACGAACGTCGCGTAGAGGGCGACGACGGGGTGCAGCCCCCCGTACGCCAGGCCCGCGGCCGTCGTCACCGCGTGCTGCTCGGCGATGCCCACGTCGAACACGCGCTCGGGGTGGCGTTCGGCGAAGGTGTGCAACCCGGTGGGCCGCAGCATGGCCGCCGTGATCGCGACGATGCGGGAGTTCTCCTCGCCGAGCTCGGCGAGCTCGTGGGAGAACACCGACGTCCACGTCGTGCCGCCTGCGACCTCGAGGGATTCACCCGTCGTCGGGTCGATCTTGCCCACGGCGTGGAACTGGTCGGCCTGGTCGCGCAGGGCCGGTTCGAAACCGTGCCCCTTCTCGGTGATGGCGTGGACGATGACCGGCGTCCCGTAGTCGCGGGCCTGCCGCAGCGCCTGCTCCACGGCCTCCTGGTCGTGGCCGTCGACGGGGCCGACGTACTTGACGTCCAGGTTGGAGTACAGCGCCTCGTTGTCGGTGAACCGCGCGAGGAAACCGCGCATCCCGCCCCGGAGCCCGCGGTAGAAGGCGCGACCGGGCGAACCGAAGCGGTCGGCCGCGGCCTGGCTCTTCTCGTGCAGGCGGCGGTACTCGCTGCGCGTCCGCACCGTGCTGAGGAAGCGCGCCATCCCACCGATCGTGGCGCCGTAGGAACGTCCGTTGTCGTTGACGACGATGACCAGCCGACGGTCGTTGTCGTGGGACATGTTGTTGAGGGCTTCCCACGTCATCCCGCCCGTGAGCGCCCCGTCGCCGACGACGGCGACGACCGTGCGGTCGGTCTGCCCGCTGAGCTTGAAGGCGCGCGAGATCCCGTCGGCCCACGACAGCGACGCCGACGCGTGGGAGGACTCGACGATGTCGTGCTCGGACTCGCTGCGCTGGGGGTACCCGGCGAGGCCGCCGCGCTCGCGCAGGTGCGAGAAGTCCTGCCGGCCCGTCAGCAGCTTGTGCACGTAGGACTGGTGCCCCGTGTCGAAGATGATCGGGTCCTTGGGGGAGTCGAAGACGCGGTGCATCGCCAGCGTCAGCTCCACCACCCCGAGGTTCGGACCCAGGTGACCACCGGTCTTGGCGACGGACGCGACGAGGAAGCGACGGATCTCCGCCGCCAGCTCGACCATCTGCTGCGGGGTCAGGTCGTCGAGGTCTCGGGGAGACCGGATCGATCCGAGCAGGTCCACAGGTGCTCCTCTCGTCTGCGGGGGCAGCTTAGGCGGCTGCCGTCCGTGCGCCAGTCCGTGCCGCCCTGCACGGGTCAGCGCGAGGTGCCCCGGGTCCGTCCCCGGGTCCAGCGCTCCGCGCCGCCGAGGGCCAGGAGCACCACCACCACGGCCACCCCCTCCAGCGCGGCGCGGACCGGGCTGTCGCCGAAGGCGAGAGCGGCCAGCATCGCCACGGCCAGACCGCCGACGACGGACGCCACGACGAAGCGCGGCGTCGACGTGCGCGGGGCGGTCGGACGGTCCACGACCCCAGGGTGCCTCCGGGCGGGCGGAGGACGCACGCCGGACCCAGGATGGCGCCGTGCCCCGCCTGCCCTCCCCGCCCACCGGCCGCCCGGCGGTGCTCGACTGGGTCCGCACCCACCTCGGGCACCTCACCGTCGAGGGACCCGGGGACGTCGCGGCCTCCGCCGTGCGCGGGGGGCAGTCCGCCGCCGACGCCGCCCTCGCGGGCCTCGACCTCACCGGCTACGCCGCCCGCCGCAACGAGGTGGCGCCCGAGCACCGCCGCGGGGCGACGCGGTTGTCCCCGTACATCCGGCACGGCCTGCTGCCGCTGCCCGCCGTCTGGGCCGCCGCTAAGGACGCACCCGCCCGCGACCGGTCGAAGTTCCGCGACGAACTGCTCTGGCAGGAGTACGCGCGCCACCTCTACGCCCGCGTCGGGCGCGCGAACGGCGAGCACCTCCGCTTCGGCGCCCCCGTCCCCGCACAACCGTGGACCCGCGAGCCCTGGCCGGAGGAGATGGCCTGCGTCGCCGCCACCACGGGGGAGCTGCACGAGGACGGCTGGCTCGTGAACCAGACCCGGATGTGGCTGGCCTCGCAGTGGTCCGTGCGGGCGGGTGCGGACTGGCGCGAGGGCGCCCACGAGATGTACCGGCACCTGCTCGACGGCTCCGCCGCCGCCAACCGCCTCGGCTGGCAGTGGGCCGTCGGCACCGGCACCGGGAAGGTCTACGGGTTCAGCCGCTGGCAGGTCGAGAAGCGCGCTCCGGGCCTGTGCGGGACGTGCGCGCTGAAGGACGCCTGCCCCGTCCAGGACTGGCCCGAGACCGACGCCGGCCCGCGCGTCGAGCCGCCCGAGGGCCTGGCCGGCGGCCCCACCGACGCCGGCCCGAAGCGGCCCGAGGTGCAGGGCGACCCCGACACCGTCTGGCTGACCGCGGAGTCCCTCGGCGACACCGACCCCGCCCTGGCGGCCCACCCCGACCTGCCCGCCGTCTTCGTGTTCGACGAGCCGCTGCTGCGCCGGTTGCGCCTGTCCGGCAAGCGGTTGGTCTTCCTGGCCGAGACGCTCGCCGAGCTCGGCTGCGACGTCCACCTCGGCGATCCCGTCGCCGAGCTCGCCGGCCGCCGCGTCGCCGTGACGTTCGCGCCCGTCCCCGGGTTCGCCCGCCGCTCCGCCCGCCTCGACGTCGCCGCCCTGCACCCGTGGCCGTGGCTGCGCCGCCCCGGCTCCGGCTCGCTGCGCTCGTTCAGCGCGTGGGTCCGCACCGTCCGCTGACCTCCCGGCCCGCGTGGAGGACACTCCCTCCGCCCCTCACGCGCGCTGTCGTGGGGCGGAAGGTGTGCTTCCCGTCCCTCAGCGGGCGACGGTGGCGCGGGTGAGCGCGGACCTCGCCCGGTCCACCTCCGCCTGGAGCCGGGCCCGCTCGACCTCGTCGAAGGCCTGCGCGTCGACGACGGTCTCCAGACGGGCCAGCTGCGCGCCCACCGCGTCCAGGACGAGCGGGCGGGACGTGCACCAGGCGACCTCCCCCAGCAGCGCCGCCACCCGCGTGAGCACCACGGGGTCCGCCGCCCCGTAGCGCAGCGGCTGCGCCACGGCCAGGTCCAGCAGGTCGGGGACGCTCGGCCGTCGCACGACCAGGCGCAGGACCCCCTCGTCGTCGCGGGCGACCTGGTCGCCCAGCCGGCGGTCCGCGATGGAGCAGAGGAACGCCGACGCGTGACCGATGGCGTGCACGGCCGTCGTCGGGTCGTTGATGCCGGGGGAGAGCGCCTTGCTCGCCACGTCGACGAGCTGCCGCAGCCCGAACGCGAGGTCCTGCGCCTGCGTCGGTTCCGGTCCCACGACCACGGCCGTCTGCACGACCGCGCGGACCCGGTCGAGGTCGACGGGCGCGACGGGGTCGCCGGACGTGGTCCAGCACCAGGCGACCGGCGTCCCCGCCACGACCGAGCTGCCCGGCAGGCGGCCCACCACGACGGTGACGCCCGTCGCCACGGCCACGTCGAGCAGCGCCTCCTCGTCCACCAGGCTGAGGAACCCCGAGCGGGTCGCCGGCACCGGGACGGCCGACGGCGGGACGACGACCTCCTCGTCCGGGGGCGTGGACGTGACCGTCCCGTCGCTGGGGTAGAGCAGGTCGGCGGTGCGGCAAGCCTCGGTCTGCACCCGCGCGAGCATGGTCTCGACGCGGATCTCGCGGGCCAGGTGGCCCAGGAACAGCACGAGGCAGACGACGCTGGCCACCGCGAGCAGGAACGCGACCGTCACCGAGATGCGCGGCACGACGGCGGCCGACGCGAGCCCGCTGCCGTCGTCGCTCGGGCTGCGGACCGTGCGCAGGACCGTGAGCGCGTACGTGAAGGTCGCCAGGAAGAGGGCCAGGGTGCCGTGGACGAAGCGGTCCTGCGTGAAGGTGCGCAGCAGCCGCGGGGAGAACTGGCTGCTGGCCAGCTGCAACGTCACGACGGTGAGGGAGAAGGTGAGGGACGTGACCGTGATGAGCGAGCTGGCGACGGCGTCCAGGACCGTGCGCGCGGCGCCCGCGCCGCCGCCGAACACGACGTCCGCCACGGGACCGGGCAGGTGGGCGTCGAGGCGCGCGTCGAGCACGGGCAGCAGCAGCCCGGCCAGCACCGCCAGGACGACGCCTGCGACGGGGACCGGCCACAACCGGGTGCGGGCGGTCTCCCGCAGGACGGCGAGCCGGAGGCCTCGTCGGTGGGTCACGAGCGCACAGTGGCAGGACCCGGCGGATGCGACCCGTCGGGACGTCGGAGGAGTCCGGTGACCGTCAGCACCGGCTGGGGACGGGAGGACCTGGAGCGCCTCGGCCCCGGCGCCGCGGCCGTCGTCGTGGTCGACGTCCTGTCCTCCACGACGACCGTCACGGTGGCTCTGGACCGCGGGATCGAGGTCGTGCCGCACCCGTGGGCCGACGCGACCGCCGCCGACGTCGCCCGGCGTCGCCAGGCCGTCCTGGCGGTGGGGCGCTCGCGGGCGCGGCCGGGCGAGGTGAGCCTGTCCCCGGTGAGCGTCCGCGCGGCCGGTCCCGGTCTGCGGCGGATCGTGCTGCCGTCGCCCAACGGGTCGACGCTGACCGCCGCCGCCGCGGAGCTGGGGCTCGTGGTGGTCGCCGCCTGCCTGCGCAACGCCGGCGCCGTCGCCGGGTGGCTCGCGCGGAACGCGCCCAGCGGCCCGGTCCTCGTGCTGGCCGCCGGGGAACGGGACGGGGCCGGGCTGCGCCGGGCCGAGGAGGACCTCTGGGGTGCGGGGGCGGTGCTGTCGGGTCTGCAGGACCGCGGCTGGGTGCTGTCCGGAGCTGCGCGGGACGCGGCCGATGCCTACCGCGCGGTGTCGGACGTGCGGGAGTCGTTGCGGGACAGTGTGAGTGGCCGGGAGCTGTGCGACCTGGGGTTCGCCGCCGACGTCGACGTGGCGGCCGAGGTGGGCATGAGCGACGTCGTGCCCGTCCTGGTCGACGGGTGCTTCCTCGGCGGCTGACGACGACCGCGTGCCAGCGCTGCCTCCATCGAGCGACACGCCGACGACACGCCGGTGTTTCGCGGTCTCGGGGCCGTTGGCTGCAGCACCAGCATGCGGTCTCCGGGTGCAGGCTCGTCCCGTGGTCGTCACCGTCGTCCTCGTCCAGCACGCCGAGAAGGGTCGTGGCGCCGACTCGGGACTGACGCTCCGCGGGGTCCGGCAGGCCCACGACGTCGCGGCGACGCTCGCGGACCGGGGCGTCCGACGGGTCCACGCCAGCCCCCGCCGCCGCACCCGCCAGACCGCCGCGCCGCTCGCGAGGGCTCTGCGGGTGCGCACGGTGGTCGACGCCGACCTGGCCGAGCGGATGGAGTGGGTGCCGGGCACGGAGTCGGTCGAGGACTTCCTCGCCGACTGGCGGCGCGCCACCGCCGACCGGGACCACCGGCCACGGTCCGGCGATTCCTCGCGCGCGGCAGGGGACCGGCTCGACGCGGCTCTGCGGCGGCTTGCGACGACGGCACCCGTGGTGGCCGTGACCCACGGGGGCGTCACGGTCGACTTCCTGCGCACCGCGTTCGGCGACTCCGCGGTCCCGGCGACCCTGGTCGCGGACGGCGTCCCGCCCGGGGCCCTGACCGAGCTGGCGCTCGCGGACGACCGCTGGCACCTGGTCCGGCTCGCCGCCACCGACCACCTCACCGCCTGACCCCAGAGCGGGGCGGAGAACACGCTTTCCGCCCTCGGAAGCGCTCTTCGAGGGCGGAAAGAGTGTTTTCCACGCGGGACCGGGGCGCGGAGGGGGGCGTCCCTCAGAGGGTGAGGGAGGGGTGGAGCTTGGCGACGGTCCAGGTGCGGCGGCGGTGGCAGGCGAGGACGGTGACGCTCAGCGCCAGCACCCCGAAGGCGGCGAGCACCCCCGCGTCGAGGAGGACGGGGCCCGCGGCGGCGCCGGTGACGAGGTGGCGCAGGCCGTCGGCCGCGTACGACATCGGCAGGAACGGGTGCAGCGCCTCGAAGAACGTCGGCGACGTCCCCACGGGGTAGGTGCCGCCGGCCGACGTCAGCTGCAGGACGAGCAGCACGAGGGCGACGAGGCGGCCCACCCCGCCCAGCAGGGCGTTGAGGCACTGGTGGATCGCGGTGAACACCACCGCGACGAGTGCGGCGAAGGCCACCGTCGCGACGGGGTTCGGCGAGGCGATCCCGACCGCGAGCAGCAGCACCAGCCACAGGACGACGGCCTGGGCGACGCCGAGCAGGGCGCCGGGCACCCAGCCGGCGACGGCGGCGCGGTAGGACGACGCCGTGGAGGCGAGCGCCCGGGGCGAGACGGCGCGCAGCACCATGTACGTCACCATCCCGCCGACCCACAGGGCGACCGGCACGAACAGCGGGGCGAGGCCGTCGCTGTAGCGGGGGACGGCGTGCTCCTTGACGCGGTCGGCGGCCACGGGGGCGGCGACGACGCCGGCGCGGTCGGTGGCCGCGTCGCCGGTGTAGACGGGCACCTTGCCCTGGCCCTGCGCGAGCTGGCTCTGGAGGGACCCCGCGCCGTCGGCGAGCTGCTGGGTGCCGTCGGCGAGCTGACCGGCGCCGTCCTTGGCCTTCGACGTCCCGTTCAGCAGGGCGGTCGCCCCGTCGTCGACGCGGGCGGCGCCGGTGGACAGGGCGGACGCGCCGTCGGCGGTGCTGTGGGCGCCGGTGGCGAGCTGGCGGGTGCCCGTGGCGAGGGCGTCGGCCCCGTCGGCGGCCTTCGCCACGCCCTGCTGCAGCGCGGGGGCGGCCGCGGCGAGCTTCCCGGCGCCGGTCGAGACGGCGGACGCGCCGTCGGACAGCTGGCGGGCGCCGGTCGCGAGCGCGCCGACCTGCTGCTGGACCTGCTGCCCGATCCCGGCCACGGACCCGTCCGCGAGCGCCTGCTGGGCCTGTTCGAGGCTGCGGACGGTCGCGGCGAGGTTCGCGTCGTCGGGGCTGGCCGCGGACAGCTGGCGGGCCTGGGCGAGGAGCTGGTCGACGAGGGGGGACAGCTGCTGCGCCTGCTGGAGCGCGGGCAGGACGCGGTTCGCGGCTCCCGCGACGGCGTCGGCCCCGTCGGCCACCCGGCCGGCGCCGGTCGCGACCTGGGAGGCGCCGGCGGACCGCTGCGCGGTCTGGGCGGGGAGGTCCTTCGTCGCGGTGCGGAGCTGGTCCAGGCCCGTGGCGAGCTGGCCGGCGCCGGTGGCGGCCCCGTCGGCGCCGGTCGCGACCTTCGCGGTGCCGGTGGCGAGCTGCGCGGAACCGCTGCGCAGCTGGCCCGTGCCGTCGACGAGCTGGGCGGCGCCCTTGTCGAGGTCGCCGAGGCCGACCACGAGCGACCCGGCGCCCTCGTCGGCCTTGCGGGCGCCGTCGGCGAGCTGCCCGGCCCCGTCGGCAGCCTTGCCGAGGGAGTCGTGGATGGAGGAGAACGCGACGTAGACGTTCTCGAGGTAGTTCGTCGTGGCGCCGGTGGCGACCTTGGTGCGGATCGTCGTCGCGATGGTGTTCGTGACCTGACCGAGGATGTAGTTCTCGGCGTCGTCGGTCGTCACGGACAGCTTGGCCTGCTGCGGGTCCGCGCCGCCGGTGGAGGCGAGCGCGGCGGAGAACCCGGACGGGATGCGCAGGACGGCGGCGTAGTCGCCGTCGCGCAGGCCCTGCGCGGCCTGTTCCTCGGTGGCGGTGCGCCAGTGGAACCCGGCGGCGGCGTCGGGACCGGTGAGCTGCTCGACCAGTTCCTTCCCCGCGTCGACGGTGCGCGGGGACCCGTCGACGCCGGTGACGGTGGCGGGCACGTCGGAGTTCACGACGACGGCCTGCAGGTTCTCCAACCGTCCCACCGGGTCGGTGTTCGACCACAGGTACAACCCGCCGTAGATCAGCGGGACGATCACGACCGCCAGGATCGCGAGCTTGGTGATCGTGGCCCGCCGGAAGCGCGCGAGCTCCAGACCGGGGAGGGAGAAACGGGGCAGTTTCACTGTTCGTCCTGGAGGTCGAGGAGGATGCGGCCGTCGGCGGAGTGCCACGGGATGTCGGAGGAGTCGGAGCAGCTGGCGAGGACCGTCAGGCCCGTCTCCTGCAGGGCCGTCAGGGACGACCAGGCGCGTCGACGGTCCTCGCTGCGGCGCAACGAGTCCACGTCGTCGACGACGAGCACGTCGGGACGGCCGATGAGGGCGAGCACCACGCCGAGCGTCATGCGCTCCAGCGGTTGCAGGTCGCTGACGAACTCCCGCGGCCGCAGCGGCGGGGCCTGGACCCCGTGGCGGGCCGTGCGGTCCAGGACGGACTGGACGCGCTCGAGCTGCTGGGCGACCTGGTCGCCGGAGACCCACGGGCGGTGCCAGGGCCGGTGCAGGACGAGGCGTTCGGCGATGTGCTGCTCGACGGTGAGGGCGTCCTCGAGCTCGTTCACGCCGCGGACCTCCGCGAGGGCGACCCGGCGCCGGACCCGCGCCGCCTTCTCCGGCAGCCTCTCGCCGAGGACGGTGAGCGACCCGCCCGTGGGCTTCATGCGCCCGGCGAGGGTCAGCAGGAGGGACGTCTTGCCGGCCGAGGCCTGGCCGCGGACGACGAGGGTGGTGCCGGCGGGGACGTCGAGGTCCACGCCGGAGAACACCGTGCGGCCACCGGCCTCGAGGGTCAGGCCCTGCGCGCGCACGACGGGGGGTCCCGCGGGGTCGCTCACGCGGGCACCTCCTCGGTGAACGTCTGGAGCGCCACGGTCAGCAGGCGCGGGCCGATCCCGGCGGGTTCGCCGAGCAGGTGCGCCGCGACGAGGCCCTCGTGGGCGGTGACGAGGGCGCGCACGAGGTCGTCGGCGGGGACGGTCGGGCGGCGGCCGATGCGCTGCAGGGCCTCGACGAGGACGGGGGCGAGGCGGGCGCGCAGTTCGGAGCGCTGCTGCGTCAGCGTCGCGGCGGCCTCGGTGTTGCGCAGGGCCTGCGCGGTGAACTCGGTGCGGACCGCGTGCCACTGGCGGTCCACCGGCAGGACCTCCAGGACGTGCCCGACGAGCTGGTCGAGGTCGGTGCCGGGCAGGCCGCCCGCGAGCCGTTCCTCGACGCGCGCGACGAGGGCGCCCGCCTGGTCGGTGTAGAGGGCGGCGACGACGTCGTCCATCGTCGCGAAGTTCGAGTAGAAGGCGCCGCGGGTGTAGCCCGCCCGCTCGCAGACGTTCTCGACGCTGCTGCGGGCCAGGCCCTGCTCGCCGAGCACCTCGAGGGCGGCGGCCAGCAGGCGGGCTCGGGTCTCGGCGCGGCGCTTGGTGGTGCGCGCGTCGGTCGTGGTGGTCACCTGACCACGGTAGACCTCGGATACACACTGCATCAAGTGCGTAGTGCATCGAATGCGGATTGCATCGTGATGGGACCGTGCCCCGGAGACTCCCGGGACGGACCCGAGCAGGCTCATCGAACTCCTAGGCTGTGCCCGCGCGGACACGTCCCGTGATCCGCGCGCGGGGGAGCGAGCGGGGGAACGACGCAGTGCCCAACACCGACCAGCCGGCGCAGCAGGAGACCGGACGGCCGAGCAGCGACCGGCCACGACGGCCGTGGTTCCGGCGACCCACCACCTGGGTGGGCCTCGGCGTCGTCGTCATCGCGGGCGGGTACTGCGCCGCGGCCCTCGCCCTGGGCGGCCAGGCGCCGCGGGGGACGACCGTCCTCGGCGCCGACGTGGGTGGGCAGGACCGCGCGGCCGTCGAAAGCACGCTGAGCGGGCGTGCGCAGCAGCTGTCCACCACGCCCGTCGCCCTGCAGGTCACCGGCGCCGGCGCGTCCGCGACCGACGAGGTCGTGCCCGGCGAGGCCGGGCTGGCCGTCGACGCCGCCGCCACCGCCGAACGCCTCACCGGCCCGGCGTGGGCCCCCGCCGACCTCTGGCGCCACCTCCCCGGCGGGACGACGCAGGCGCCGGAGGTCGACGTCGACACCGCGGCCCTGCGGACCGCGCTGCAACCGCTCGCCGACTCCGTGGCCGTCGCCCCCGTCGAGGGGGCCGTCACGTTCGACGTGCGCGAGGACGGCACCGTCGAACCCGCCGTCACCGCCCCGGAGGACGGGCGCGCCCTCGACGTCGACGCCGCCGCCCGCGCCGTCAGCGGCGGGTGGCTGAGCGGTCGCCCGGTGACGCTGCAGGCCGCCGTCGCCGAGCCGTCCGTCGACGCCGCGGGGATCCAGTCCGCCGTCGAAGCCGTCGCGCGGCCCGCCGTGGCCGGCAACCTCGTCGTCGCCGGCGGCGGCCGGGAGGCGACCCTCGCCCCCGCCGCCTTCGCCCGGTCCCTCGCCGTCCGGCCCGTCGACGGGAAGGCGGCCCTCGTCGCCGACGGCGCCGGGTTGCAGGCCGCCCTCGTGGCCGCCGACCCGCAGTTCGAGAGCGCCGCGCAGGACGCGCGCATCGAGATCGTCGGCGAGACTCCCCAGGTCGTGCCGGCCGTCGCCGGCCGCGCCGCGCCGCCGGAGGACCTCGCGAAGGCCGTCACGGGCGCCCTCACCGGTGAGCAACCGACGCGCCGTGCGGAGGTGCAGCTCACCGAGTCCCAGCCCGCGCTGACGACGGAAGCGCTGCAGCAGCTGGGGATCACCGAGCGCATCTCCACGTTCGCCACCACCCTGACGGCGAACAAGGGCCGCACCGAGAACATCCGCATCGCCGCCTCGCACGTCGACGGCACGATCCTGCGCCCGGGGGAGGAGTTCTCCCTCAACGACACCGTCGGGGAGCGCACGCCCGAACGCGGGTTCAACCGCGCGCCCGTCATCTCCGGCGGCCGGCTCGTCGACGACTACGGCGGCGGCGTCTCGCAGCTGTCCACCACGCTGTTCAACGCGGTGTTCTTCGGCGGCCTCGACGAGATCGAGCACAAACCGCACTCGTTCTACATCTCCCGCTACCCCGAGGGCCGGGAGGCCACGATCGACTGGCGCAGCATCGACAACCGCTTCCGCAACGACTCCGGCCACGGCGTCTACATCCAGGCCGGGATCGTCGGGAACCAGGTCGTCGTCTCGATGTACGGGACGAAGTTCATGGACGTCACGGCCGAGAAGTCCGTGCGGCGCAACGTCAAGCCGCCGCGGACGATCTACGACACCTCCGGCGGCTGCAAGGCCAGTTCGGCCACGGCGACGGGGTTCACGGTCGACGTCACGCGCGTCATGACGCCCGTCGGTGGCGGTGCGCCGCAGCGGGAGACGTGGACGACGGTCTACAACCCCGAGAACCGCATCGTCTGCGGACCCGACCCGGCGACGGTGCGGCCGAGCAGCCCCGCACCCTCCAGCCCCACGGCTCCTGTCGGGACCCCGGCCCAGTAGGGCACGATCGTCCCGTGCCCACGGTTCACCTGACCCAGGACGAGGCCGCCGACGACCTGCTGTCGCGGGACCCGCTGGCCCTGCTGCTCGGCATGCTGCTCGACCAGCAGGTGCCGATGGAGTGGGCGTTCTCCGCCCCGAAGCTGCTCGCCGAGCGGATGGGCGCGCAGGTCCTGTCGGCGCACGACCTCGCCGCGGCCGACCCGGGGACGGTCGAGGCGTGGTTCAAGGGACCCCCGGCGCTGCACCGGTACCCGGGGTCGATGGCCAAGCGCGCCCAGGCCCTCGCGCAGGCACTGGTCGACACCTACGACGGGCGCACCGAGGACCTGTGGACGGGGGTGGCGGACGGCCGGGAGCTGTTCAAGCGGTTGTCCGCGCTGCCCGGGTTCGGTGCGCAGAAGGCCAAGATCTTCGTCGCCCTGCTCGGCAAGCGCTACGAGGTGCAGCCGGAGGGCTGGCGCGGCGCCGCGGGCGACTACGGCGAGGAGGGGTCCTACCGGTCGGTCGCCGACATCGTCGACGCCGAGTCGCTGCAGAAGGTGCGCGCGACCAAGCAGGAGGCCAAGCGGGCCGCGAAGGCGGCCAAGGGGTCCTGACGGGGGACCGTCAGAGGGGCAGGACGTCCAGGTCCACGGCCCGCACGGGCCACAGGTCGAGGTCGAAGTGGACCCCGGGCAGCGCGTGGTTCAGCTCCGACTGCAGCCGGAACCCCTCGCTGGCGTACGTGGTGCAGGACGACGGGGAGTCCCACCCGCACAGGTCGACGGGGTGGTGCTCGTCGAAGTAGGCCTGCCAGGCCAGCAGGCCCGTGCGCAGGTGCTCGTCCAGGCCCAGGTGGTCCAGGTGCGTGGGGCTGAGGACGAAGCCCCCGAGGTCGGCCGGCGCCCACACGGGCGTCGGGGCCAGGTAGTCGCTCATGAGGCGCAATCGCTCAAGTCGCTCAAACGGCACGCGTCGAGGGTAGGCCCTCCACGGGGGTGCTCCGGACCACCGCGGACGGCGTCGCACCGCCTGCGCCGCAACGTTTGCAACGACGCACCGTCGTAGTTGAGAGGGGGACGACGCCATCCGGGGTTCGCCCGCCGTTCACCCGCTGGTCGGGGGAGCTCCCGGCGTCCGTCCAGGTGGTTCCCGGCCTCCCGGCAGGCTCGCAGCTGAACCCCGGGGCCCGCCGGATCCGTGTAGCCGGTGACACGACGCCCCGACCGGACGGCGTCACGACTCACGGGGGTCCCCATGAGCAGCACCAGCACCACCGACAGTCCCTCCCGCTCCACGGGGCCGGGCCGGCCGCGCCGCCGCAGGCTCTGGATCGGGCTGGCCGTGGTCGTCGTCCTCCTCGTCCTGGCCGCCGTCGTGGGCCCGCGGATCTACGCGAAGGTCGAGGGCGCCAAGGCCGCGGCCCCGCTCGTCACCGCCGGCTCCACGCCGAGCGCGACCGCCACCGCGGCCTCCACCGACGCCGCGCTCAACGGGTCGTGGGCGATCACGAGCGGTGGCACCGCGGGATACCGCGTCGACGAGGTCCTCAACGGCCAGAACGTCACCGTCACGGGGCGGACGGACGAGGTCACGGGCTCGCTCACCGTCGACGGCGGGCAGCTCACCGCGGGGAAGGTGTCCGTCGACCTCGCCAGCGTCGAGACCGACTCCAGCGCCCGCGACGGGCAGTTCCGCGGCGCCGACATCATGGACGTCGACCGCTTCCCGACCGCCGACTTCGCCGTGACCTCCCCCGTCCCGCTCGGTGGGCTCGAGGTCGGCTCGACGATCGCCGTCCAGCTCACCGGGGCGATGACGCTCAAGGGCACGACGAAGGACGTCACCGTCCCCGCGACCGTGCAGCGCACGGCGGACAAGGCCGTGACCGTCACGGGCTCGCTGCCGGTCACGTGGTCCGACTACGGCGTGCAGGCGCCGAACCTCGGCTTCGTGTCCGTCCAGGACGCCGGGACGATCGAGTTCTCGGTCCCCGCCGTCCCGGCCTGACGTCCGCGGGGTCCCCTCGGGAGGTGTCCCGGGCGAACCGGTGGATGCGCCGGATCGCCTGCGGGACAGGCCCCCTGGTCCCTAACCTGCTGGCATGTCGTCCGCGGGAGCGGTGGACCCGCTGCTCCTGCGTGCGTGGCAAGAGGTCTCCGAGGGAACCATCGTGCTCGACGCGCAGCAGTGGCGCGTCGAGCACGTCAACGCCGCCGGCGCCGCCCTGTACGGCCTCTTGCCGTCGCAGATGGTGGGCCGGCTGCTGTCCGACGTGTTCCCCGCCGCGGTCGGCAGCGACTTCCACGACGAGCTGCGCCGCACGCGCGCCGAGGGCGGGCTCGTCACCTGGACCGGCCCCGTCCCCGGCACCGACCGGTGGATCGCGGTCCGGGCCCAGCGCGTCGACGGCCCGGACGGGCGGCAGACCGTCCTGTGCTCCTTCCGCGACGTCACCGCCGAGCGGGCGCTCGAGGTCGAGCGCGACGCCCTCATGGGATCGCTGCAGCGGTCCCTGGAGAACACGACGCGGCTGCTGCGGCTGTCCGAGGCGCTGACCGCCACGCGCACGGTGGCCGACGTCGCCGAGGTGGCCGCCGCCGCGGCGCGCGAGGGCTTCGGGGCGACGTACGCGGCGGTGTCCGTCGTCGACCACGACCGCCAGGTCCTGCGCACCCCCTTCACGGGCGACTACGCGCCCGGGGCGCAGGAGCACTGGCAGGACGTGCCCCTCGACGGTCCCGGCCCGGGACTCGTCGCCCTGCGCGACGGGCAGCCGCGGTTCGACGACGAGGACAGCCTGCGCTCGGGGTTCCCCGAGCTCGCCCACCGCTGGGACGTCTCGCGGGCCCGGCTCGTCGCGACCGTCCCGCTGCTGGCCGCCCGCCGCAGCGTCGGGCTGCTCACCGTCGTCTGGCGCGAGGACGTCGACCTGCCCGAGGGGCAGCGGGCCATGCTGGTGGCCCTCGCCTCCTACACGACGCAGGCGCTGCAGCGGGCCCTGCTGCTGGCCGAGCGGACGGCGACGGCCCGCACGCTGCAGAACTCCATGCTCACGACGGACCTGCCCCAGGCCGGCGGGCTCGAGCTCGTCGCCCGGTACGTCGCCGCCCACACCGACGACCAGGTCGGGGGCGACTGGTACGACGGCGTGCTGCTCCCGGACGGGACGACGCTGCTCGTCATCGGCGACGTCGCCGGGCACGACATCACCGCGGCCGCCGAGATGGGGCAGCTGCGCATCGCCCTGCGCGCCCTGGCCGTCGACCGCGACGACCCGCCCGCGCTGCTGCTGGACCGCCTGGAGTCGGTCGTCGACTCCTTCCGCGCCGACGCGATCCTGGCCAGCTGCCTCGTCGTGCGCGTCGAGCAGGACGCCGGCGCCCGCGCGGCCGGGGTGCGGGTGCTGCGCTGGGCCAACGCCGGCCACCCGCCGCCCGTCCTCGTCCTGGCCGACGGCACCGCCCGCGTCCTCGACGCCGACCCCGACCTCCTGCTCGGGGTGGGGGCCGGTCACCGCACCGACCACGTCGTCGAGGTCCCCGCGGGGGCGACGCTGCTGCTCTACACCGACGGCCTCGTCGAGCGCCGCGACGACGACCTCGACGTGGGCATCGAGCGGTTGCGCGCCAAGGCGTCCGGTCTGGCCGGTCCGCACCTGGCCGCGGCGCTGGACGAGCTGCTCGCGGAGGTCGAGGACGGGGGCCCGGACGCGGGCGGGGACGACGTCGCGCTGCTCGCGGTCCGCTTCCACCCGCAGCCCTGACCTACGATCACGTGTCGTGAGCTCCCCTGAAGACCCCGCGTCGACCCCCGTCGAGCCGGCGGAGCGGGTCCCCGTCGTCTTCGAGGGGCGCACCGGGGTCGTCCACCCGATCACGCGGTACTTCACGCCCGTGCTGCACCGCCCCTGCACGCCCGTGACGGCCTTCGACGACGACCTCGTCCAGCTCGTCGCCGACATGTTCGCCTCGATGGACGCCGCCGACGGCGTGGGCCTGGCCGCCAACCAGATCGGCGTCGACGCGCGCGTCTTCGTCGTCGACTGCCCCGACGCGGAGTCGGAGACGACGGGCGAGAACGTCGTCGCCCACGTCGTGAACCCCGTCCTGCACCTGCCCACGGGCCGCAAGCGCCGCCTCGACCTCGACGGCGAGGGCTGCCTGTCCGTGCCCGGCGAGTACGCCGACCTGGCCCGCCCCGACACCGCCGAGGTCCGCGGCGTCGACGTCCACGGCCGGCCCGTCCGCATCGTCGGCACCGGCCTGCTCGCCCGCTGCCTGCAGCACGAGAGCGACCACCTCGACGGCGTCGTCTACGTCGACCGGCTGCCCGCCGACGAACGCGCCGAGATCCTCGAGGCGGCCGGTCTGCGGGCGCCCGCGTGATCGTCCTCGGGGTCGAGTCCAGCTGCGACGAGACCGGTGTCGGCCTCGTCAGCGAGGGCGTGCTGCTCGGCGACGCGCTCGCCTCGAGCATGGACGCCCACGCCCGCTTCGGCGGTGTCGTCCCCGAGGTCGCGGCCCGCGCCCACCTCGAGGCCATCGTCCCCGTCCTGCACGAGGCGCTGGACAAGGCGTCCCTGCAGCTGTCCGACGTCGACGCCGTCGCCGTGACCGCGGGGCCCGGGCTGTCGACGGCCGTGCAGGTCGGGCTGGCCTCGGCCAAGGCGCTCGCGTTCGCGCTCGACAAGCCGCTCTACGGCGTCCACCACCTCGCCGGGCACGCGGCCGTCGACGTCCTGGAGCACGGCCCGCTGCCCTCGCGGTGCGTGGCGCTCGTCGTCAGCGGCGGGCACACGTCCCTGCTGCTGCTCGGCGACCTCGGCCGCGACCCGATCGTGCACCTCGGCGACACCATCGACGACGCGGCGGGGGAGGCCTTCGACAAGGTCGCCCGCGTCCTCGGCCTCGGCTACCCCGGCGGACCGGTCGTGGACCGCGTGGCCCGCGAGGGCGACCCGCACGCCATCGGCTTCCCCCGCGCGCTGTCCCGGCCCTCGGACCCGGCGTACGGGTTCTCCTTCTCGGGGGTGAAGACGGCCGTCGCGCGCTGGGTCGAGGCCCGCGTCGACGCCGGGGGCGAGGTGCCCGTCGCCGACGTCGCGGCGAGCTTCCAGGAGGCCGTCGCCGACGTCCTGACCCGCAAGGCCCTCGCTGCGTGCCGCGAGCACCGCGTCGACACGCTGCTGCTCGTCGGCGGGGTGGCGGCGAACTCGCGCGTCCGGTCCCTGGCCGAGGAGCGTTGCGCCGCAGCCGGTGTCGAGCTGCGCGTGCCGCCCATCCGGTTGTGCACCGACAACGGCGCGATGATCGCCGCCGTCGGCGACCTGCTCGTCCGCGCCGGTGCGCCGGCGTCGGGGCTGGACCTGGGGGCGGACCCGTCCGCGCCGCTGACGGGGGCGCTGCTCGCCGGTCCCTGGACCTGACGGCACTACCCGGGGCAGCCGTACGTTGGCTGGGAGACAGTTCCCCGGACGAAAGGCGTCGGACCCGTGGCCATCGACTACTCGAAGAAGGCGAACAGCCCCGAACCGCCCGCGGGCGGTGGAGGTGGGGGCGTCTCGCTCTCGAAGGTGACGCTGACCAAGTCCGCGCCGAAGGTGTCGCTGTCGAAGTCGGGCGGGGCCGGCGGCACGCTGCGCGTGCACCTGGCCTGGAACGCGCGTCCGGCCGGGGCCGCCCCCGCCTCGGGTGGCGGGTTCTTCTCCAAGCTCAAGGCCGCCGCGGCCCCGCAGTCCGGGATCGACCTGGACATCGGCGCGCTGTACGAGTTCTCCGACGGGTCCAAGGGCGTCGTGCAGGCCCTCGGCAACGCCTTCCGCGACCGCGGTGCCGGTGACCCGGTCGTCTGGCTCGACGGCGACGACCGCACCGGTGGCGGCGGGGAGAACCTCTTCGTCGACCTCGGTCAGGCGGCCCGCATCAAGCGGATCCTCGTCTTCGCCTTCATCTACGAGGGCGTCCCGAACTGGGCCGCCGCCGACGGCGTCGTGACCCTGCACCCGACCTCCGGCCCCGAGATCGAGGTGCGCCTCGACGAGCACGACGACCGCTCGCCCATGTGCGCGATCGCCCAGATCGTCTCCGACGGCCGCGAGGTGTCCGTCCAGCGCGAGGTGCGGTACGTGCAGGGCGGGCAGCAGGCCCTCGACGAGGCGTTCGGGTGGGGCATGAAGTGGCGGACCGGGCGCAAGTGACGGCGTCCGTCTGAGGTCCCTGCGACCGCGTTGCCTCCCCGCTGCCGCGGGGTGAGGCCTCGTTGCCTCCCCGCGGCCGGTGATCGACCTCGGGGAGGCAACGAGGCGTTCCCCGCGGGGTCCGCGCCCGCTCAGGCGCGGGGGAGCGGGAGGGTGAGGACGGTCGCGCCCGCGTCGTCGAGCACCTCGAACCCCGTCGCGTCGTCGCGCAGGACGGCGGCCTGCATGTCGCACGTCAGCTCCCCCGCCCCGACGCCGAGGAACTCCCCGGCCGGTCGCGTCGCACCGTCCGCGGTGCGCACGACGGCGCGGTAGGTCCGCCCGGCGGCGAAGCCCGACGCCTCGAACGTCACCTCCACGCCCCACGTGTGCGGGACGACGACGGCGGGCGCGTCGGCCCTGAGGCCCGAGGCGACGACGGTCAGGGGCAGCTCCTCGACGGCCACCGCGGGCGCCGGGTCGCGGGTCGCGACCTGCCAGGTGACGCCGGTGGCGACGCCCGCCGCCACGACCGCAGCGGCCACCGGGACGAGCGCCGCGCGCAGCCGACGCGTCCTGGACGCGCGCCGTTCGCGGCGGTCGCGCAGCACCGACTCCTGCCGGACGGCGGCCAGCACCCGGTCGCCCAGCTCCCGGGGCGGTGCCGCCTCGCCCGGCAGCCGGTCCGGGTCGACGAGGCGCAGGTCCGCGCGCAGCGGTGCGAGCTCGGCGAGCTCGGCCCGGCAGTCCGCGCACCCGTCGAGGTGGGCCTGCACGCGCGCGGTGTCCGCGGGCGGCGTCAGGCCGAGGGCGTGCAGGCCCAGCAGCTCGCGCAGCTCCCGGTGCTCCCCCTGGTCCCCGCTCACGGCTCCACCCCCATCTCGTCCATCGCCACCCGCAGCGCCTTCAGCCCGTAGAAGACCCGGCTGCGGACCGTGCCCACCGGGACCCCCAGCTCGGCCGCCCCCTCGGCGGGCGGCCGGTCGCGCAGGTAGGTCTCGACGACCGCCGTCCGGTGCTCCGGGGACAGCCGCCGCAGCGCCTCCTCGACCACCCACCCCCGCAGGACGTCCTCGCCGGGGTCCTCGCCGACGGCCCCGGTGGTGACGTCGGTGACGTCCGCCACCAGCGCACCCTGCCAGGGTCGCGCTCCCGCCGCCCGCACGTGGTCGAGCAGGGTGTTGCGGGCGATGGCGAACAGCCAGACCCGCAGGCTCGCGAGCGACGGGTCGTAGCGGTCCGCCGCCCGCCAGGCGCGCAGGAAGGTCTCCTGCACGACGTCCTGCGCGGCCGCCGCGTCACCGAGCCCGCGCAGGGCGAAGCGGTACAGCTCCGCCCCGTGCGCCGCGTAGGCGCGCGCGACGTCGGTCTCGTCCCGCAGTCCGTCGGCCCGGCTCGCCTCGTCCTGCAGCGTCGAGCCGCCGCGCCGTCCGTGGCGCCGTCCCATGCTCCTCCGTCCGTCCTGCTCACCTGCGCCCCGCCGGGGCCGGGTCCGGCAGACCCCCTCAGCCCGCCGGACCCGGCGTCCGTCCGGCTCAGGACAGGCGCAGCGCCAGGTCGGTGACCTTCGCCTCGATCGTCCCGACCGGCGTCGCCGCCCCCGTCAGGAGCGAGACCCGGTACAGCTGCGAGCCCTTCGCCCCGGGGACCGCGAGGTACCCGGTGGTTCCGGTGACGTCGAAGCCGACGCTGCCGGAGACGTCGACGCCGAGCTTCCCGGTGGGCGCGAGCGTGCCCGAGTTCGCCGGGGACTGCACCGCGACGACGTCGTCCTTCGTGCCGATGACGAACAGCGTCGTCGCCGTGGCCGGGTCGGTGTCGTTGTTCGTGTAGGCCGCGGCGGTGACGCCCGTGGTCGTGCCGGCCGCGGGCGGCGTCGTCAGGGACGTGTCGGCCACGGTGGCGGGGTACCCGGCGTCGGTGCGGGCGAAGGACTGCCGCAGGTTCTGGCCGTTGTCGGAGACGATGCGCAGGGCGTTGGCGACGGGGTTGAAGTCGACGCCGAACGCGTTGCCCTGCAGGGGGACCGTCAGCTGCAGCACCTTGCTGGCCTGCGCGGCGTGGACGTCGAGGCGGTAGACGCCGCCGCGGTCGCCGACGCCGTAGACCTGCTTGTCCTGGATCCGGGCGTCGATGCCGACGAGCTTCGTGTCGCCGCTGAGGCCCTTCAGGGTGCCCGTCGTCTTCACGGCGCCGGCGGTGGCGGTGGAGAACGTGACGAGGCGGGTGCCGTCGACGAGGCCGACGGCGCGGGGAGCGTCGCTGCGCCCGTGGTCCGATCCGCCGGCGGTGGCGGAGGCGGTGGTGGAGCCCAGGCCGACGAGGGCGATGGCGGCGGCTGCGGCGGTGATCGCGGTACGGGGTCGCACGGGGTTCCTCCTGCTGGTCGGGGTGGTCCGGACCCGGCGGGGGCCGGGTCGGGGGTGTGTACGCGGCTCGCACCGGCGGCGTTCAGCGCGTCGGCGGATTCCTGCGCGGACGACCCGCAACGCGCCCGCAACCGTCGACGGCTAACCTCGTCGCGTACCCGCGAGAGCAGGCTGTCGAGGAGGACGTCCGTGAGCACGCCGCAGGACCAGTCGACGACCCAGGCCACCGTGCCGCCGAGCCCGGAGTTCGCCGCGCAGGCCGTCGCCCAGGCCGACCTCTACGAGCGCGCCGCGGCCGACCGGCTCGGGTTCTGGGCCGAGCAGGCCCGCGAGAACGTCACGTGGGACACCGACTTCACCGACGTCCTGGACTGGTCGGGGGCGCCGTTCGCGAAGTGGTTCGTGGGCGGCAGGCTCAACGTGGCGGTGAACTGCGTCGACCGCCACGTCGAGGCCGGGAACGGCGACCGCGTCGCGCTGCACTTCGAGGGCGAACCCGGCGACACCCGCGCCGTGACGTACGCCGAACTGCACGAGCAGGTCCAGCGGGCTGCGAACGCGTTGCAGGCGCTCGGGGTCCAGGCCGGCGACCGCGTGGCGATCTACCTGCCGATGCTCGTCGAGTCCATCGTCGCGATGCTGGCCTGCGCCCGCCTCGGGGCGGCGCACTCGGTGGTGTTCGGCGGGTTCTCCGCCGACGCGCTGAACTCCCGCATCAACGACGCCGAGGCCAAGCTCGTCATCACGTGCGACGGCTCCTACCGTCGCGGGAAACCCACCACGCTCAAGCCCGCCGTCGACGCCGCCCTGGCCAAGGGGGCGCCGAGCGTCACGAACGTCCTCGTCGTCCGCCGCAACGGCGAGGAGGTCGACTGGGTCGAGGGCCGCGACGTGTGGTGGCACGAGGCGCTGGAAGGCGCTGCGCCGCAGCACGAGGCGGAGTCGTTCGACGCCGAGAACCCGCTGTTCGTGCTCTACACCTCCGGCACGACGGGCAAACCCAAGGGCATCCTGCACACCTCCGGCGGGTACCTCGTCCAGACCGCGTACACGACGAAGAACGTGTTCGACGTCAAGCCCGAGCGCGACGTCTACTGGTGCACCGCCGACATCGGCTGGGTCACCGGCCACAGCTACATCGTCTACGGCCCGCTGGCCAACGGCCTCACCCAGGTCGTCTACGAGGGCACCCCGGACACCCCCGACAAGGACCGCTGGTGGTCCATCGTCGAGAAGTACGGTGTCACCGTCCTCTACACCGCGCCGACCGCGATCCGCACCTGCATGAAGTGGGGCGAGGAGCACCCGGCCAAGCACGACCTGTCCTCGCTGCGCGTCCTGGGCAGCGTCGGGGAGAACATCAACCCCGAGGCGTGGAACTGGTACCGCCGCGTCATCGGCTCCGACCGCACCCCCATCGCGGACACGTGGTGGCAGACCGAGACCGGCGCGCAGATGATCGCCCCGCTGCCCGGTGTCACCGCGCTCAAGGCCGGATCGGCGCAGGTCCCGCTGCCGGGCATCGTGGCCGAGGTCGTCGACGACGCCGGCGAACCGGTCGGCCCCGGTCAGACCGGCTACCTCGTCCTCACCGAACCGTGGCCGGCGATGCTGCGCGGGATCTGGGGTGACGAGCAGCGGTTCAAGGACACGTACTGGTCGCGCTTCCCCGGCCGCTACTTCGCCGGCGACGGCGCCAAGCGCGACGACGACGGCGACATCTGGCTGCTCGGCCGTGTCGACGACGTCATGAACGTCTCCGGGCACCGGCTGTCGACGGCCGAGATCGAGTCGGCGCTCGTGTCCCACCCCGACGTCGCCGAGGCCGCGGTCGTCGGCGCCACCGACGAGACGACCGGCCAGGCCGTCGTCGCCTTCGTCATCCTGCGCGGGGGCCACGAGCAGGGTCCGGACACCGTCGCCGACCTGCGCAACCACGTGGCGAAGGAGATCGGACCCATCGCCAAGCCGAAGTCGATCATGGTCGTCGCGGAGCTGCCGAAGACGCGGTCGGGCAAGATCATGCGCCGCCTGCTGCGCGACGTCGCCGAGCACCGCACGCCCGGGGACGTCACGACGCTCACCGACTCCTCGGTGATGGACGCCATCTCGGCGGGGATGAACGCCACCCCCCAGGACTGACGGCGCAGGACGGGTTCGACTCCTCCACCGCACCCCCTCCTCCGACCGGCGCGTCGGGGCAGGGGGTGCGGCACTGTGGAGCGGTGCCTCGCGAACCCCGTCGCCGCAGCCCCGCCGCCCTCGCCGGGACCGTCGTGGCGACCGGGGTCGTGGCCGCCGGGGCGGCCGTGGTGGGTGCACCGGACTGGTTCGGGCTGGCCGGGGAGCGCCCCTTCGTGTGGACGGTGCCGTTCCGCGTGCCCGTGGGGCTCGGCCTCGCCGGTCTCGCGGTCCTCACGGGGCTCACCGGTCTGCGGTGGCGACGCACCCTGCCCGCGGCGACGGCCCTGGCCCTGGCCGCCGCCGGGTCCCTCGGGACGACGCTCGCCCGCGGGGTGTCCGCCGGTGAGCTGCCCGCCGCCCGCGCCGGGGACGTCACCGTCCTGGCCGCCAACGTCTTCCTCGCCCGCGCCGACCGCGAGGGCGTGGCCCGCCTCGCCGTCGACGGTCGGGCCGACGTCGTCTCCCTGCCGGAGTCGACGCGGGAGTACGCCGACGACGTCGCCACCCGCATCGAGAGGGCCACGGGCACCGGCGTGCAGGTGTTCTTCCGCGACGACCGCGACGGCCGCTTCGGGACGGCGCTGCTCGTCGCCGACCGGCTGGGGGAGTACCGGGTGACCGGGGAGCTGACCGACGGGATCAAGGCGGTCGTCACCGCGGCGCCGGTGTCCGGGCAGGGACCGGTGCTGGCCGCGGCGCACACCGCGGCACCCGTCCCCGAGCTCCTCGCGCCGTGGGCCGTCGAGGTGCAGGCCGTCGCCGACTGGTGCGCGCGGACGCCCGGGGCGCTGCTCGCGGGCGACCTCAACGCGACCCTGGACCACCCCGGACTGCACCTGCGCGGGTCGTGCGTCGACGCGGGGGAGCAGACCGGCACGGGCGCGCGCGGCACCTGGCCGGCCGGCCACTCAGCCCTGCTCGGCGCCACGATCGACCACGCGCTGGCCGACGGGAACCGTTGGCGGGCGGTGGGTTCGCGCGTCGAGACGATCCCCGGCAGCGACCACCGGGCGTTGCTGTCACGGTGGCGGCCGGTGGGCTGAGCGCGCGTCCGTTGCTCCGAACGGGGGATTCCGGTCTGCGGATGCGTCCCGTTCGTGCGAACGCCGCCGGAAAGAGGTTGAGAGCCGTAGGGTCGTCCTGGTCGTCGCTCGTCCCCCTGTACGAGAGCGACCCCTGCGTCGCCGTCGGTCCCCCCGCCGACGGCGACGCGCTCACCCTGGCGGTGCACGGCCCGACCGGTGCTCCTAGGGTTCTCCCCGGCGCCCCGTCTCCTGCGCGGGTAGCGCGACCGGGCCTAGGAGGATCTCGATGACCACCCTGAACGACCGCGGTGTCGGCGCACCCGAGCGCACGATCGGTCAGCTCGTCGCCGACGCGACGAAGGACATGACCGAGCTCGTCCGCTACGAGATCGCGCTCGCCAAGGCCGAGATCACCGCCGACGTGAAGAACGGCGCCTTCGGTGGCGCCCTGTTCGCCGTCGCCGGGCTCTTCGGCTTCGTCGCCTTCGTCTTCCTCGGCATCACCGTCGCCTTCGCCCTGCACGAGGGCGCCGGCTGGGACGTCTGGCTGAGCTTCCTCGTCGTGGCCGCCGCGATGCTCGTCGTCGCCGGCATCGCCGCGGGCATCGGCTTCGGGCGCATCAAGCAGGTCCGCCCGCCGGAGCGCACCATCCGCACGTCCAAGGACAGCATCGCCGCCATCAAGGCTGCGGCGACCGGCAAGCCCGTCTCCAAGACCATCACCGGGCGTCCCGGCGCCCGCGGCATCGGGCACTGAGCCGGCGCTGAGCCGGTCCTGAGCGAGAGGCCCGCCACGCGAGCGGCCGCCACCGACGTCTCGGCCGTCCTGGTCGAGGGTCCGTGGCGGCACCGCCTCGTGGCGGCCCACGGCGCGCGGTTCCACGTCGCCGAGCTCGGTGAGGGACCGCTCGTCCTGCTCCTGCACGACTTCCCGCAGTTCTGGTGGGCCTGGCGCGCCCAGCTCGTCGCCCTCGCCTCGGCCGGCTACCGGACCGTCGCGATGGACCTGCGCGGCTACGGCGCCTCCGACAAGCCCCCGCGCGGGTACGACACCCCGACCTCGGCGGCCGACGTGGCCGCCGTCGTGCGGGCCCTCGGGGAACGCGACGCCGTCGTCGTGGGTCTCGGCATCGGGGGCCGGACCGCCTGGGCCCTGCCCTCCCTGCACCCCGAGCAGGTCCGCGGCGTCGTCGCCGTCGGCGCCGGCCACCCCCTCCTGACCCGTCACGTGCTGCGCGACCGCCTCGGCGAGCGCACCGGTCTCGCGGCCACCCGCACGGCCCTGGCCCGGCAGCTGCCCGCGCTGCCCGAGCGCTCCCTCGTCCACGGCGACGGCGTCGCCCGCGTCCTGCGCGAGCGGTCCGGCCCCGGCTGGCCCGCCGAGGAGGACGTCGCCCGCTACCGCGAGGCGGTCCGCGTCCCCTTCGTGGCCCACTCGGCGCTGGAGTACCACCGCTGGATCGCCCGGTCCGCCGTCCGCGCCGACGGCCGCCGCTTCGCCGCCGCCCTGCGCGACGGCACCGACGTGCCCGTGCTCCAGGTGCGCGGCGCCCTCGACCCCACCGTCTCCCGCGCGACCCTCGAGGCCGGCGCCCGCTTCGCCCTCGGCCCGCACCGCCTCGAGGAGGTGCCGGGCGTCGGCCACTACGTGCCCGAAGAGGCCCCCGCCCGCCTCGCCTCCTTGCTCGCCGGGTGGCTCGCGCGCTGGTGACCCCCCGCCGCCGGCGCCCGGGGGTGGGCTCGTTGACGCATCCGGCTCGCAGGTCGAGCCCGCCGTGACAGCGAGCCGGGGCGTGCCGGGGACCGTCGACGCGACGGGCCGGACCTACCGGCCCTCCGACGCAACGGTCCGAACGGCGGGGCCGCGGTCACTCCCTAGCGCAGCCCCCGATCCCCACGGCGTCGGTCCGCGAGCCCGCGGCGGCCAGCACGGCGTCGAGCTCGCGCGGCGTCAGGGCGTACCCGGTGTTCGCGTCGTCGAGCGACTTGGCGAACACGACGCCCGCGACCCGGCCGTCCGCGGTGAGCAGCGGGCCGCCGGAGTTGCCCGGCTGCACGGTCGCGTAGACGGAGTAGACCTCGCGCAGGACGTCGGCCGAGTCGAAGATGTCGCGGCCCTGGGCCTGGAGCACCTGCCGGATCCGCGCGGGTTCGGCGCGGTAGGGGCCGTCGAGCGGGTAGCCGGCGACGACGGCCGCGTCGCCGGCGGACAGCTGGTCGGCCCGGGGCAGGGGAGCGACGTCGAGACCGGGCACGTCGAGGACCGCGAGGTCGCGGCCGGGGTCGAACGCGACGACGGTCGCCGGGTAGCGGCGGGAGGACCCACCCGGCTGCACGACGGGGTCGGTGACACCCGCGACGACGTGGGCGTTCGTCACCACCCGGGCGTCCTCGCCGAGGCGGGCGGCGACGAACCCGCTGCCCTCCAGCCCGCGCTGGCAGCTCTCGGCCACGCCGGTGATCTTGACGACGGCCGGGAGCGGCTCCTGGAGGGCCTGCGGCGCCTGCCCGTCCGGCGCCTCGACGGGCGCGATGGGCTCTGGGTCCAGGCCGGTGAAGACGCGCGGGAACCCGCTGGCCTGCGCGGCGGACCAGAACCGGGTGAGCAGGTCGTCGGCGGCGGGCGGCACGACCCGGTCGGTGGCCGCGACCACGCGCGACCCCGTGACGGCCTGCACGACCGACGGCAACGGCGCCTGCCGCGCCGCGCCCGCGACGACCCACAGGACGAGCAGCGTCGCGACGGCCGAGGCCACAGCCCCCAGCAGGGCGTCGAGCACCTTCGCGGGCGCCCACCGCACGACAGACCGGATCCGGGCGGCCACCAGCCCCAGCACCACCCGGCCGACCACGGCGAGCGCGACCGTCCCCAGCACGACGGCCAGCGTCCGCCGGGCCCCGGTCTCCCAGCCGCTGACGACGGACGGCAGGAAGACGACTCCGAGCGCCGCGCCGCCGACGAGGCCCAGCAGGCTCGCGACCCCGACGAGGAAGCCCTCGCGGTACCCGGCGACGACCTGCGCGAGCAGCAGGAGGAGCAGGACCAGGTCGAGGACGTCGGAGCTGGTCACGCGCTCGCCCCCGCCCACTGCAGCGCCTCGTCGAGCGTGATGCTGCGCAGCTGCCCGAGGGGAACAGGCCGCAGCCCTCCGAGGTCGAGGACCCGGACGAGCACCTCCGCCGTGAACCCCCACACGAGCAGCCCGCGGACGGCGAACGCCGGGCCGGTGTAGCCGCCGGGTCCGCGCAGGCGTCGTTCGGCCGCGAACAGCTCGGCCAGCGGGACGCTCTCGACGCGCGCCACCTCCAGGGGGTCGACGACGCCGACGGGACCGCGCTCGCGCCAGTGCGCCACGACGGGGGTCACGCGGTGACCGGAGTGCGCCAGCCCCAGGGGCGGCAGCTCGCCGAGCACGTCGACGCCCGCCACGACGAGCCCGGTCTCCTCGGTGGCCTCGCGCAGCGCGGTGGCGGCGGCGTCCGCGTCGCCGGGGTCGGCGCGTCCGCCGGGGAACGCCACCTGGCCCGAGTGCTGACGCAGCGTCCCGGCGCGTTCGGTGAGCAGGACCTCGGGTCCGGACGGCCCGTCGCCCAGGAGCACGAGGACGGCGGCGGGTGTCGAGGTCCCCGTGAGGCGGCGATCCTCCCGCCACTGCAGGTCGGCGGCCGTGACGTCCGGCAGGCGCGCGGCGAGCGGGGCCAGCCACGGGGGCAGGGACGCGCTCACGCGAGCGCCGGCTGCTTGACGAGCGCGGCGGCCTTGACCGGGTCCATCTCCCCGATCCCGCCGGACGGGCACAACCGCAGCACCGGGCACGCCCCGCACGCCGGTCGCCGGCTGTGGCAGGTGCGGCGGCCGTGGAAGATCACCCGGTGGTTGAACATCGTCCAGTCCTTGCGCTGGATGAGCGCCGCGAGGTCCGTCTCCACCTTGACCGGGTCCTCGTGGGTGGTGAAGCCGAGCCGGCGGGACAGCCGGCCCACGTGGGTGTCGACGGTCAGACCGGGCACCCCGAAGGCGTCGCCCAGCACGACGTTCGCCGTCTTGCGGCCCACTCCGGCCAGCCGGACGAGGTCGCGCTGGCGCGGCGGGACGAGCCCGTCGTGCTCGGCGACGAGCTGAGCGGACAGCTTGAGGAGGTTGTCGGCCTTGGCGCGGAAGAACCCCGTCGGCTGGACGAGCGTCTCCAGCTCGGTCCGGTCGGCGGCCGCCATCGCCGCCGCCGTCGGGAAGCGGGCGAAGAGCGCGGGCGTGACCTGGTTGACGCGCCGGTCGGTGCACTGCGCGGACAGGACGGTCGCGACGAGCAGCTCGAACGGGGTCGTGAAGTCGAGCTCGCAGTGGGCGTCGGGGTAGCGCTGGGCCAGCAGCCGGTGCACGCGCCGGGCGCGGCGGGTCCGGGCCAGCTGCGTCTCCACCTGCGTGCTCACCGTGGCGAGCCTACGGGCGGTGCTCGACGCCTGCCGTCACCAGGGACTCCCGACGGGTGACGGCACACCACCGGGAGGGTGACGACTCGTCAAGAGGTCCGCGACCTGCGACGACACGGCTGTCATGGCACCGCGCGATCCCGAGTCCCCCGACCTGCCCGCCGTCCTCTCCCCCGAGGCTCTGGACGGCCGGCTGGAGCCCGTCCTGTCGGGCGTGCTCGAGGCCGCGGACGAGCTGAGCTGCCGCCGGACCGTCCGCGTGGAGCTGGCCGAGCTGCCGCTGCCCGCTCTGCGCCGCCGCCGCGCGCTGCTGCAGGAGGAGGTCCGCCGGGTCCAGCACTGGCACCGCCTCGTCCGCGCCCGCCGCGACCTGCTCGTCGCGACGGCCTGCGGGCCCGAGGAGCTGCACGTGCCGGTCGAGGCCGCCACGCACGGCGGGCCCCTGGAGCACCACCTCGAGCCGGCGGAGGACGCGCTGGACCCGGCCGAGGGGCTGCGCGGTCTGCTGCTGCTCGACCGCCCGATCCGCGGCGGGGGCCTGCCGGAGCAGCTGCGCGAGCTGTCGGACGCGCAGATCAGGTTGACCGAGTACGAGAACGCGCTGCTGGCCGAGCTGGCCGTCGCGACGGACGTGCTGGCCGAGCGGTGCCGGACGCTCTTCGGGGCTGCGACCCCCTGACGGGGGGCGGCCTCGTCGGTCACATCCGGGCTCGGTGGGGCAGACTGTCTCCGCGCGTGTCCGGGTGACGCGCGTCACGGGACTGCAGGACGCGGCACGGGAGGTCGTTCGTGGAGCACGAGGTCGAGCGCGGGACGGACGTCGATCGTCCCCTCGAACGTGCCGGCGACCGGCTCGGTGACGTCGTCCGCCGGGCGCCCCTGTTCGCCGCCCTGGACGACGAGGCGGCCGGCGAGCTGCTGGAGTCCATGGAGTCGGTCCACCTCGACCGCGGGCAGCAGTTGTTCGGCGAGGGGGAGGCCGGCGACCGCGTCTACGTCGTCCGCACCGGCAAGATCAAGCTCGTCCGCAGCTGGCCCGACGGCCGGGAGAACCTCCTCGCCGTGCTCGGGCCGGGGGAGATGTTCGGCGAGCTGTCGCTCTTCGACCCCGGACCGCGCACCAGCTCGGCCCGCGCGGTCTCCGAGTCCGAGCTCATCGCCCTGGGCCACGACGACATGCTGCGCTGGCTGGCCCGCCGCCCCGAGGTCGCCCGCCACCTGCTGCGGGCCCTGGCCCAGCGCCTGCGGCGGACGAACGTCGCCCTGGCCGACCTCGTCTTCACCGACGTGCCCGGCCGCGTCGCCAAGGCCCTGCTGGACCTGTCCCGCCGCTTCGGCCGGCCCATCGCGGACGGTCTGCTCGTCGCGCACGACCTCACGCAGGAGGAGCTCGCCCAGCTGGTCGGCGCCTCGCGGGAGACGGTCAACAAGGCCCTGGCCGACTTCGCCTCCCGCGGCTGGCTGCGGCTGGAAGCGCGGGCCGTCGTCCTGCACGACGTCGAGCGGCTGGCCAAGCGCGCTCGCTGACCCGTTCAGGGCTGCTGGGCGAGGAAGTCCAGCTGGGCCCTGATCGACTGCGCCGCAGCCCACTTCAACGTCCCCTCGAGCTGGCCGTGGACGGCGACGAGGACGTCGTCGACGCCGCGGTGGCCGGCGGCGAGAGCCCGGCGCACCTGGTCCAGGCGGTCCAGCCGGTGCTGCCGCTGCGTCGACAGTGCGGCGCGCGGGTCCCGCACCACGGGCCCGTGGCCAGGCAGGACGACGTCGGCGTCCAGGGTGAGCAGCAGGTCGAGGGAGCGCAGGTAGTCGCCGAGGTCCCCGCCCTGGTCGACGCCCTGCTGGTGGCCGGTGGCGATGACCGTGCTGCCGCGGCCGAGCAGGGTGTCGCCCGTGAGCAGTTCGCCGGTGTCGAGCAGCACGCAGACGGAGTCCGACGTGTGGCCGGGGGTGGCCAGGACCCGCAGGCGCAGCCCGGCGACCTCGTGCGTCCCGGCCTCGCGGACGACGGGGGCGGGGTGCTCGGCCAGGAACGCGTCCATCCCGCCGACGTGATCGCGGTGGCGGTGCGTGCCGACGACGAGCACCACCCGTCGCCCCGCGAGGACGGTGCCGATCGCGGCCCGGTGGGCCGGGTCGTCCTCGCCCGGGTCCACCACGACGGCCTCGTCCGACCCGGGCGTCGACAGCACCCAGGTGTTGGTGCCGTCCAGGGTCATCGGGCCGGCGTTGTCCTCCAGGACGCAGGTGGCCCGGTCCGTGACCGGGCCACCGGTCCACCGGGGCGGCACGGACTCAGGAGCGGACACGCACCGTGATCTCGACCTCGACGGGGGAGTCGAGCGGCAGGACCGCGACCCCGACGGCGCTGCGCGCGTGCTGACCGGCGTCGCCGAAGACGTCCCGCAGCAGGTTCGAGGCGCCGTTGACGACTCCGGGCTGGCCCGTGAAGGAGGGGTCGCTGGCGACGAAGCCGACGACCTTGACGACGCGTTCGATGGCGTCGACGCCGCCGGCGACGCTCGCGGCCGCTGCGATGGCGTTCAGCGCGCACGTCGCCGCCAGCTGCTGGGCCGTGTCCGCGTCGACGTCCGCGCCGACCTTGCCGGTGACGGCGAGCTGCCCGTCGACGAAGGGGAGCTGCCCGGACGTCAGGACGAGGTCGCCGTCGCGGACGGCCGGCACGTAGGAGGCCACCGGCGCGGCGACCTCGGGCAGCGTCAGCCCCAGCTCCGCCAAGCGCTGCGAGGCGCTCACGGACGGGGCGGTCACTGCTTGGGCCGCTTCAGGTAGGCGACGAGGCCGTTGCCGTCGGGGCCCGTGACGACTTGGACGAGCTCCCAGCCGTCACTGCCCCACTGGTCGAGGATCTGCTTCGTCGCGTGGACGATCAGCGGGACGGTGGCGTACTCCCAGGTGGTCATGGCGGCCACCGTAGTGGCCGCCCCCGACACGACCCAGGGGTCCCGTCCTCGACCCGTCCTCAGACGGCGGCGACGACCTTCGCCGACTCCGTCGCCTGGACCGGCGATGTCGTGCCCGACCCCGTGACCTCGCCCGCCGCGGTGCTCAGCGCGGCGTCGCGGGCGGTCTCCAGCAGGCGGCGCCAGGACTGCACGTTCGGCCGGCGCTTGAGCAGCGCGCGGCGTTCGCGCTCGGTCATCCCGCCCCAGACACCGAACTCGATCCGGCTGTCCAGCGCGTCGGCCAGGCACTCGGTGCGCACGGGGCACCCGCCGCAGATCTGCTTCGCGCGGTTCTGCGCCGAACCCTGCACGAACAGGTCGTCCGCCGTGCTGGCCTTGCAGGCCCCACGACTCGCCCACTCCAACGTCCACGCCATCGACGGCCCCTCCCGTCAGCGTCCTCGCCGGCCTGAGGCCGCAGCGGCCCCGGTTCCCCCCGGTTCGGAACGATCCCTGTGAATCTCCGTGAGTGCCCACGAGTGGGCACCCCCGCAGCGTATGGTCGGCCGCACGGCCCCTCCCAGAGCCTCTTGTGACGAACTCGCGTAGTCACTTCGGGCTAGTCCGGCGTCCCTCGGGTGGCGCAACGGAGCGCGGGTCGCGGCCCGGTCACGATCCTGCGCACACCGTGCGGAGGACGTGTGGACGCTCCCGAGCCCCCACCCGCTCCGCTTACCCTGACGGCATGGCCCCTCGCTCCACGCAGCACACCCGGCGCCCGGTCTTCCGCCTGCTCGCCGCGTTCGCCGCGGTCAGCGCCGCCGGCGGCGTGCTCAGCGCCGGGCTCGTCGTCCCCGCCGTCGCCGCGACGGGGAGCCTGACGAGCGAGGGCGTCGACATCTTCAACGAGCTCCCGGCCGACCTGGGGGACAAGACGCTGTCCGAGGCGTCGACGATCCTCTACGCGGACAACACACCCATGGCGAAGGTCTACGACCAGAACCGGTCGGTCATCTCCTTCGACCAGATCGCCCCCGTCATGCGCGACGCGATCGTCTCCATCGAGGACGACCGCTTCTACAGCCACGGCGCCGTGGACGTGAAGGGCATCGTCCGCGCCCTGGTCTCCAACGCCGGCGGCGGCAGCACCCAGGGCGCGTCGACGCTGACCCAGCAGTTCGTCAAGAACGTCCTCGTGCAGCAGGCCGTCCAGCAGGGTGACTCCCAGGCTGCAGCGGCCGCCGTCGAGGCCGACGGGGTCGACGGCTACGCCCGCAAGCTGCGCGAGATGAAGCTCGCCATCGGGGTCGAGAAGGAGATGTCGAAGGACGACATCCTCACCGGCTACCTCAACGTCTCCTACTTCCAGAACAACGTCTACGGCGTCGAGGCCGCGGCGCAGTACTACTTCTCCACCTCCGCGGCGAACCTGACGCTGCCGCAGGCGGCGCTGCTGGCCGGCATGGTGCAGAACCCGGCGGCGTACAACCCGGTGAAGTACCCGGACGCCTCGGTGAAGCGGCGCAACATCGTGCTGAACCGCATGCTCGAGCTCGGGAAGATCGACCAGGCGACGCACGACGCGGCCGTCGCGGCGCCGGTGGGCCTGAACCCCAACCCCAGCCGGCAGGGCTGCCTGGCTGCCGGGACGGCGGCCTACTTCTGCGACTACGTCGTCCACGTCATCGAGAGCGACCCCGCCTTCGGCGCGACGCCCGAGGACCGGCGCAACCTCCTGCGCCGCGGTGGTCTGACGATCAAGACGACGCTGAACCCGGTCATCCAGAACATCACGCAGAAGGCCGTCAACGACGGGGTGAACCCCGGTCAGGACGTGCGGTCCGCTGCGTCCTTCGTCCAGCCCGGCACCGGGCAGATCCTCGCGATGGCGCAGGACACGACGTACTCCCCGGACGAGGACCAGATCGGCGTCACGACGCTGAACTACAACGTCGGTCAGTCGATGGGGGGCACGGCGGGGTTCCAGCAGGGTTCGACCTTCAAGCCCTTCACCCTCGCGACGTGGCTGAAGTCCGGGAAGTCCTTGGACTCCAGCGTCTCCGCCCCCAGCTCGGGCAACGACCCGTTCAGCGCCTTCAAGGCCTGCGGGCAGAAGCTGCGCGGCGGTCGCTACCAGTACAGCAACTCCGAGGGTGGCGGGAACGGCGGCGCCATGACCGTCCGGCAGGCCACCGCGAACTCCGTGAACACCGCCTTCATGTCGATGGAGAAGCAGCTCGACATCTGCGACATCACGGCGACCGCGCAGTCGCTGGGTGTCTACAAGGCCGCCCCCACCAAGAACTTCCTGACGGGCGAGAAGAACCTCGACCTCGACCAGAACCCGTCGATGACGCTGGGGACCAACCTCGTGTACCCGCTCGAGGTCGCCGGGGCGTACGCGGCCTTCGCCGCCGACGGCAACTTCTGCAAGCCGACGGCGATCATCGAGGTGCTCGACACCAACGGCAAGCCGCTGCAGGTCCCGTCGGCGGACTGCAAGCAGGTCCTCGACGTCAACGTCGCCCGCAACGTCACCGAGGCGCTCCGGCTCGGCTGGACGAGCGGGACGGCGAAGGGCGTCGGCAAGGGCGTCATGGACGGCCGCCAGGTCGCGTCCAAGACGGGGACGACGAACGACAGCCAGAACGTCTGGTTCGCCGCCTACACCCCGCAGATGGCCGGGGCCGTCTGGGTCGGGCACCACCAGGGCGTGAAGTCCCTGAACGGCGCCCGCATCAACGGCAAGCGCGTGGGTCGGGTGTTCGGGGCGACGATCCCCGGCCCCATCTGGGCCAACGCCGTGGGACCGTCGCTCGAGGCGCTCAACGCGCCCAAGGAGACGTTCACCGACGGCACGAACGACGGCCTGAAGACCACCACCGTGGACGGCAAGATCCGCGTCCCGAACGTCGTGGGTCGCAGCGTGTCCTCCGCCACCTCGGCCCTGCAGGCCGCCGGCTTCCAGGTCTCGGTGGCCAGTGGACGGGTCCAGTCGACGAGCGTCGCCGCGGGTCTGGTCGCCTCGCAGAGCGCCCGGTCCGCCGCGGCCGGCGCGACGATCACGATCACCCGCAGCTCGGGTGCCCCGCCGGCGCCGAGCCCCACGCAGCCGGCACCGACGCAGACCTCGGAGGCCCCCGGCATCCAGCTGCCGACGGACCTGCCGTCGCTGCCGTCCCTGCCGCAGGCGCCGACGGGGCAGTGACCTCGGCGCCGACCTCAGCTCCCCGCTGACCCGACCGGGCCGGTGGTGGACCCGCACCGCGCGGTCCGCCACCGGCCCGTTCCGTTCCGGGGTGGACGTGCGGCGCGCTGCGACGGACGACGGACGCGGTCACGACCTTCGGCGGTCGCCGCCCACTGGCGCCGCTGCCAGCCTGAGACCTCCCGATCGAGGAGGTTGCCGTGGACGCTCTGGTGGACGACCTGACGCTCGTGCTGCTCGACCCGTCCAGCGGGCGGTCGCTGGTGGACGGCACCCGAGCCCGCGCCGTGCTGGGGGGAGCCGTGCTGCTCGACCTGGCCCTGCGCGAGCGGCTCGTCGCCGAGCCGGCCCGGTGGGGCGGCGACAGGGTGCAGGTGCACGACCCGTCCCCGACGGGCGACGCCGTCCTCGACCACGCCCTGGCGCGCCTCGGGACCCGGCGCACGGCGGCGAGCACCGCGGTCACGCGGATCTCCGGCGGGCGGACCGGGCAGCTCGTGCGCGAGAGGCTCGCCGCCCGCGGCGCCGTCCGGCACGAACCGGGCGGGTTCCTGCGGTTCTCGAGGGAGCACCCCGACCCGGCGGTGCGGGAGCCGCTCGTCGCGGCCGTCGCCGCCGCGCTGCAGGGCACGCGGCCCGTCACCGCGCGGACGGCGGCCCTGGTGTCCCTCGTCCACTCCGTGGGGGCCGTGGGCAAGGTCGCTCCGGGGCACGGCTGGTCCCGCAAGGAGCTCGACGCCCGCGTGGCGTCCGTCGCCAAGACCCTCGACGACGGTCAGTGGGCCGGCAGCGCCGTCGCGGCGGCCGTCCGGTCCGCGCAGGCCGCCGTCACCGCCGCGATCGTCGCCAGCACCTCGGCGGCCACGGCGGGGGCCGCGTCGAGCTAGGGGTCAGGCCTGGAGGCGGGCCTTCACCGCACCGGACAGCCGCTTGCCGTCGGCGCGACCGGCGACCTTCGGCTTGAGCTGCGACATGACCGCACCCATGGCGCCCATGCCCGTCAGGCCCTCGCCCGTGGCGACGAGGACGGCCTCGTCGACGAGCTCGGTGAGCTCCTCGTCGGTCAGCGGGGTCGGCAGGTAGGTCTCGATGACGCCCAGCTCGCCGCGCTCGCGCTCGGCCTGCTCGACCCGGCCGGCGCCGTCGTAGGCCTCCGCCGCCTCGCGCCGCTTCTTGGCCTCGCGCTGCAGGACGGTGACGACCTCCTCGTCGGACAGCGTGCGCGCCGACTTCCCGGCGACCTCCTCGCCGCGGACGGCGGTGAGCACCATGCGCAGGGTGGCCGACCGCAGCTCGTCGCGAGCCTTCATGGCGGTGGTCAGGTCGGTCTGCAGGGTGTCCTTGAGGGTGTCGCTCATGAGGGCGATCCTCCCACCCCCGTCGAGCCGTTTCCCGGCCGCGCGGGAGGATGACCGGATGCCCAGCGCTGCCGGAGTCCTCAAGGCCACCGCCGGAACCGTCGGCCTCGCCGCCCTCGCCACGGGGGCCGGCCTCGGGTACGCGGCCGGGTACGAGGTGCGGGCCTTCGCCCTGCGCCACGCCGTCGTCCCGGTGCTGCCCGTCGGCGCCCGGCCGCTGCGGGTCCTGCACCTGTCCGACCTGCACCTCGTGCCGCGCCAGCACCGCAAGCGCGAGTGGGTCGCGGCCCTGGCCGACCTCGAGCCGGACCTCGTCGTCAGCACCGGTGACAACCTCGCCTCCCTCGACGCCGTTCCCGCGGTGCTGGAGACGTACGCGGGGCTGCTGCGCAGGCCCGGGGTGTTCGTCCTGGGCTCCAACGACTACTGGGCGCCGCGGCCGCGCAACTGGGCCCGCTACCTCAAGGGCCCCTCGAGGATCCCCATGCCCGAGGAGATCCCGCGGCTGCCCACGGACGACCTCGTCCGCGGCTTCACCGACGCCGGCTGGGTCGACCTCGACAACGTGCGGACGCGGCTGACCGTGGCCGGGCTGGACCTGGAGTTCGTCGGTGTCGACGACCCGCACCTGCGCTACGACCGGTACCACGACGTCGCGGGCGGAGCCGCCGCCGACGCGGACCTCACCATCGGCGTCACCCACGCCCCCTACCGCCGCACCCTCGACGCCATGACGGCCGACGAGGCGGGGTTGATCCTCGCCGGCCACACGCACGGCGGGCAGCTCTGCGTGCCGGGCTTCGGGGCGCTCGTGACCAACTGCGACATCCCGCGGAAGCAGGTGTCCGGACTGTCCCGGTGGTCGGCCGCCGGCCACGACGCGTGGCTGCACGTCTCCGCCGGCTTGGGGACGTCCCCCTACGCCCCGGTCCGGTTCGCGTGCCGTCCCGAGGCGACGCTGCTGGAGCTCGTGCCGGTGCGCTGACCTCCGGACGGGTGGGTACTGGTTCGGAGCACCGTCCCGCGTGGGCTACTCTTGTCGAGGTCGTTCACGCGGCCATCGGGGTGTGGCGCAGCTTGGTAGCGCGCTTCGTTCGGGACGAAGAGGCCGCAGGTTCAAATCCTGTCACCCCGACCAGCAAGACCGCAGGTCAGAGGCCCGGAACCGCAAGAACGCGGCCGGGCCTCTGACGTTGTGAGTGACTGACTGAGTAACTATCCCCTTGGAGGGGTCATGGCCATCACCGCTGCTTAAGCCCGAGCGCGGCTGAGTGCACTCATTGGGCCTTTGTCAGTACCGGTTCTCCAGTCGGCTCAGGACCAGGGCCGTAGCGACGATAGCGCCGATGCGCCACGGGCACAGGTTGACCCGGTGCAGAGCCCGCCAGCGGGTCCTTGGGTGGGCGATGCCGTGCTCGACCAAGGCCCGTTCGGCGCTGACGTAGGAGTTCCAGCCCCGGGTGCTGGAGTCAAGAACCTGCCCAGCCATGGGACGGCGAACGGGCACTCGGGTACCGGCCCCAGCGCCGGTGTACGCCTTGTCGGCCAAGGTGGGGACACCTTCACGAGCAGCGACGTACAACGCCGGCAGAGCGTGTAAGCGGGCCGCGGTCAGGTCATGGGTGCAGCCCGGCTCCACGGGCGAGACCCACATCGGCCGCCTTTCAACATCGATGAGGACTTAGACCAGACCGCCGTGCTGACGGTGCTTTCCGGAGTACCAGCGGTCACGCGGGCTCCCGGGGTCGCGGATGCAGTCGGTGTCGATCAGCGTGCCATCGAGCAACAGATGCTCCTCGCCCCGAGCCACGGCTGCGACTACGACGTCGGGCAGCGCCGGCGCCTGGGCGGCGAGCACGTCGAGTGCGTCATGGACTTAGCAGTGGGCGGTACTAAGCGAGACGTTGTCATCTCGGGCGAGGTTGGCCACCGCAGCGCGCTGGCGCATGAACCGCAACAGGACGACCACCTGCGCGAAGCATCCCAATCCTCGCTGGCCTCGCAGGTCCCGACCGCCAGGCGCTGGGCGGGGAGCAGGCGGGCGATCGCCTGAGCGAGGTCATGGGAGACCTCGAGGCGGGCACGGTAGACGAGCACGAGGCGTTTTGACCGGTGCGTCGGCTGAGCCTGGTCGCCGCCATCGTGACCGCCCAGGCCCTACGTGCCCCACGCCTCCGGCGCCGCCCCTCCCGGCGCTGATCATGTTGCCTCTGGCAGAGCCTCAGTCCACGACCAGCCACCGACATCCTGAAAAGTCCCACAACATGGTCACATAGTGTGCATGATGAGTTACATGGAGTATGGACATAGTCGAACTGTAGATGCTGCTGCCCTTCTGCTCAAAGAACATGCGTTCCCAAAAGCACCGCTCGAAGAGATCACGTCAATAGCTGCGGCTGCTCTAAGGCCTGACCCAAGAATTTTTCCCGGAGAGTTTGTCGGTCGAGCACGAGACGTTCTCCGTGCGATGGCTCAACAACTTTATGCGCCTTCCGCTCAAGACAACTTGCTACGGCGAACGGCCGAAGCCGCTGAGCGGTCACGCCTAGCTATCGCACTAGGGCTCGATAAAGGCTGCGATCCCGAAATTGGTCCACGCGTCGCTGAGGTTGTGGCCCATGCATTGGGGGAACAGCCAGTAGGCGATGTGGAGGAGGTAGGAGCGGCGGACGCGTTGGCGTTGTGGGTCTTGGGGCGCTTGGCCCACGAGTCGGCCTTGACTCATCACACGCGCCAGTACCTCACGGGACGTGGAGCCGAGCAGGGCTTGCGGGCGGTGACCTGGATGCACCGATGGAATGATCACTTCGAGCAGGACAGAATTCGCGACATTCACCTATTGCTGTCAGGGTTCCCCATGGCCAAAGAGTGCGCTCTTAGCCTTCTGCAGGGCGGGCAACTGGAACAGTCCTCTAAGCCATTCTTCCTGCAGGCCCTTAAACAGTGCGGGGATGCCGCGGAGATAGATAAGGTTGAAGCATACTGCCAACTGCTTTTCGACGTGCCTTTGACATTTCGCTGGTGCGACGCTCCCCGGGATTCCACGGCGATCCATCTGGTGGCAAGCGCTCAAGCGGCGGCGCGGCCTCGCATTGAAATCTATCACGCAGGTGACCGGTTGTTTCCTCTACAAGGTCCGGGCATATCCTTTTCCTTACTGGCGGGCAGTCTTGATCTCGCAGGACCGGACGCCTCTTCCGCTTGGCATGAAAAGGCCGTCTTGGAGGCGGCGAAGAAGTTAGCCGGTAAACATGCGTTTGTGCGTGCAGGGGTCGCCTGGCACCGCGACGCCGGGCAAACGCGAAGCCATGAAGGAGAGATTGATGCTTTGGCCTTGACCGATGGCTTCGTCTTCGATTTTCAGGCGAAGGCCGCCTCCCGTGGGGGAGGAACGGAGCGAATAAACACCGTGCGTACCGATGCATTGGCGCAGCACATCCGACTGAAGAAGCACCTTAAAGACGGAATTCATCTGATCGATAGGAAGAGGTCAAAACCTCTACGTAAGCAGCTTGCTAGTGGTCAAAATTTCCATGTGCCGATCAGTGTTGGGATTGAAACACACACGGAATTTTCCGTCGGTGGTGGACTCAGTCGCGACACTATTCCTAGAGTGATCACAACTCTTGATCATCTACGACTAGTGAATGATGTAGTTCCAGAGGTCTTTCGGGCAATCTACTGGTTAGATCGTTTGGGCGCCGAAGCATACTCACTTCGCTTCGTTGATGAGGTTGACTTCCTCGGGCGTTGGCTGGTTCTACTAAATGGCGGCGACACCGGGGCTGTTACGGATAGAGAATTTGTCTTTTCTGGGGACTGGCCGTTGGAAAGATACCTGGTGGCGAGAAACACTACCGTTGGGGGCATTAGTCTTGAACCCCACGCCTCCGAAGCGCGGCGTCGTCTCAATGAGGGATCCCCGGTCGCTGTGGCCTCAACGCTGTACAGCATTCTGCGTAAGCTACAAGAAAAACAAGTGTCAGGGCACCTACCTTTCCTTTACCGTCTCGTGAACTGGCGGCTGGACGAGCTCGACGGCGCCATTCGCAACGGAATAGACATTGACGGAGGCGTGGGCCCCGGGGGGTGGGCCCTTAGACACGGTGTCTCGTCGGACACGTTGGCGCGCGAGGAGAACGATAGTTCGCCTAACTGCCGGCCGATCGTTCTCCATCGAAGCCCTGAAGGCACCTGGGGTCTTTGGACTAGCAAAGGATTTGGCCAGGATTTCTGGAATGCCCTAACGTCTGGCAAACTTTCGCGGTTTGTCGCTGTCCACGAAAGGCCGAGGCTCGAAAACTAGGTGAGTCTTTGTCAGTAGCGTCTGGCCGCCACTGACAAAGACTCATTGAGCAGGTCAACGATGATCAAGTGGCTGTGGAGATCACGACTGCCGGGACAACGGCATACCTTGTGCCCGAGGACGAGCACCTGTCGCTGCGCAAGACGGGTGAACCTGTTGCGGCCCCGCACAACGCCGGACAACTTTGGGAAAGCTTCGCCGAGATCCGAAGCAGAGAAGGAGACTCCCGAAATGTGGTTGAAGTTAGGCTTGCTCCAGTCGTCGAAGCGCGAGAGGCGAAGATGCTTTTCGCAGTCAAGATAACCTCCGCGGCTGTTATGTCGATCCTAGATGTACCCGGCCAGGACGTTGGTGACAGCGCGTCGGCTTGAACGAGGGAGGACCTCCGAGTGGGGTGTGACTTGTCGAAGGTCCACATCCACCCGGAGGTCCTCGTGGCCCACGCTAACGCCCGCACC